>JAAYAM010000201.1 GCA_012719355.1 Acidobacteriota bacterium | reverse complement strand
GTCTCCCGTTATAAAGATTCGATTACGAATTACCTGAGTATGATGGTCGGTGACTATGACACGGCCGTTGATCTGTGCCAGGAGACTTTTCTCCGTGTTTACCGGAACATTCACCGGTACAGCAACATGTATCAGTTCTCCACCTGGATTTACCGTATTGCGACTAATCTGGCAATCGACGAAATCCGATATCGTCAACGGCGGGGACGTGTCTTTTACAGGAACGTGTGGGGAAGCAGGAGGTCAACCGACAATGAGACGCCCGAATTTGAAATAACGGATGTCAGGCGCGGTCCGCGCGATGAGATGCTGCGAAAAGAGAGCGGCCAGGTCCTTGGGGACGCAATCAGGTCCCTGCCTGAAAAATACCGCACCGCGTTTATAATGAAGGAAGTTCAGGGACTCCCCTACGATGAGATTGCCAGGGTGCTGAATTGTTCGGCCGGCACAATCAAGTCCCGGCTGCACCGGGCGAGGGAACTGCTCCAGAGAAAACTAGAGCGGTATGTGGAGTGCTAGAAGCGGGAACCCGCATATTCTGGTTTTGGTGTGGTCATGGACTGTCGCACGTTTCATAGGAATTTTGAAGTCTATCTGGAAGATGGTCTCGATTTTGCGGGGCGTTTCGGAATGGAACGGCACGCAGACCAATGCATCAGTTGTGGCAAAGACCTGGCCGCGGCGCAGAAATTGCGCAGCATGATTCGTGAGATCGAGCGTGTAAAGGCGCCCGAGGGTTTCGAGTCCTCCATCCTGAACCGGATAGGGAATAGAAAAGCGCGGGGACGTTTCTATTCGGGCCTCAGGCGGCTCTGGATATACGGCCTCGAACGGCCTTCCTTGAAGCTCTCGCTGACTTTCTGCAGCATAGCGGTCGCCGGATTTGGAGTCTTCCTCCTTTCGAACAGCGCGCCAGACAATGAACCGCCCCTCGTTTCTCCTGTTGCTGTGCATGAGCCTGCAGCGGTCAAACCTGAGATCAAGCCCGTTGCTGTTTCCCCGGTGCGCGAGGCCGCGCCTGTAGCTGTAAAGGAAGCCAGAACAGAAGAAGTCTCCAAGAGGCCCGAAGTTGTTCCTGAAGTGGCGGTAAAAGCTACCCCGGTTTCCGTCCTTCCGCCGTCCGGGCCGGTGGCGAACCTGGATATCGCCGAGACCGATTATGTTGAGTACCAGATGATCGGGCCGGACAAACGTCCTGTGACTCTTCGATTTCCCCTGCAGATCAAGACCCGTATGCAGTCCGGTCAGACTCACGAAGAATACTTTATTCGCAACGTAAGCCACTGATTTGACCATGGCCGGCAAATTCTCGACACGTCCAACTCTTCCCGCCCGGGCCCTTGTCTGGTATCTCGTTCTTGCCGGAGTCCTTTGCTGCAGTGGAAATGCTTTCGGCGATGACGACGAACAGCCTAATCTGGTGCGTGTGAACTTCGTCACCAGGACTATTGGCGGCAAGAACACGGTAGAGATCAACGGCAAACCTATGGTCGATTACCGGCCGGTGATCATCCAGGCATTCTCTGCTACTGGAATGGTTCTCGACGACAAAGGCCACATAATGACCTTTCTCGGCTACCGGTGGCTGGACCTGCACGGTTCCGAGCGGACGATCGACGTCTCGGATGGTAAGGGGGGGCGCTGGGAGGGAAGCCTGGTCGGGATAGACCAGAGTAATGGCGTCGCGGTCATTCGGCTGATCGACGGCAGGCTGACAAAGACGCGCGTCTGCGGCAAATGCGAAATCAAGGACGGGGCTACCGTGATGACGCCGGTCCCACGGGGCCGCCAGATAGAACAATTCGCCCGGGCCGAAATAGTCTCGGTGGAGACGGGAGCCGCAATGGGAGGCGCCTCCGGAGGCTGGGTGATGATGCTGGATCGTCCTTTTCCCGACATCGGGCAACCCATCCTGACGACCGATAATCGCGTTCTCGGGTTCATTGCCGGCCAGGATCTGATGGGATTGCAGAATGTCGTCTATCCTATCAACGGGCTGCTCGATTCTGCCGAGAGAATCCTCAAGAAAGGGGGCGATGTCCGCACCGGCTGGCTGGGAATATTCCTGGTGGATGCCGAACTAGCGATGCGTTCGGGTGTGCTTGTCGAGGCGGTAGAGCCGGACAGTCCGGCCCACAGAGCCGGGCTTGCGCCGCAGGATTTTTTGTTCAAGTACAATGGGCACAAGATCAAGGACAGCCGCCAGCTCATTCACCTCGTCCAGAACACGCCGGTAGGATCCGAGGCGAAGATTGAGATAATCCGTAAAGGAACGCCCCTGACCATCACCGCGCCCATAGAGAACCGCAGGCTGCGGTCCGGTCATGGCAAGCTGTCTTTCAACCTGCCGGAATTGCCGGCCGAGTTCAGCGGAAAAGTTGCCGAACAGGCGAGCGTCAATCAGGGGGTGAGGCTCGGGCTCGATACGATTCTTCTGACTCCTTCGCTCGCCGATGCCCTCCAGATGCCCGGCCGTACGGGGCTTCTTGTAATTGATGTCGCGCGCCAGACGCCGGCACAGAGCGCCGGGGTTCTCGTTGGCGACGTCATCACCTCGATCGATGGTCTGCCGATTACCGATACTTCCGGCTTTGAATCATATCTGCTGGAAAGAAACTGGGGATCACAGGTGATCCTGAAGGTCCTGCGGCGCGGCGAAGAACGTACCATCGCGATTTCGCTGGAAAAGCAGAATACGAGATCCTGATACAGTTTCCCGCATCACTGATGTCGCCTCAGAATTGCTGAGTCCTCCCAGGCCTTTGCAGTCGTGTTATCATTGCTGAACCGAATCTGGTGCGAGAGGTGCTTATGAGACATTATTCCAGACTTCCCTTACGGGCGTTTCTGCTGATTCTCCTTGCTGCAAGCTTTGCTCTTGCCCAACGCACACAACTGCAGCCGGGAAGATGGAATTTCTTTTCTCCCAAGGAGGAGGTTGAACTCGGTCGGCAGGTCGCACAAGATGCGGAACAGAAACTGCCGATGTTGAACGACTCCCGGGTCGACGATTATCTGAACCGGCTTGGGAGGAGGCTTGCGGCAAAGGCGCCGGGTGAGAAGTATCCCTACCAGTTCAAATGCGTGAACGATGCGAACATCAATGCGTTCGCGCTCCCGGGAGGTTTTCTTTACGTCAATCGGGGGACGATAGAGGCTGCGGACAATGAGGCGGAGCTTGCCGGGGTAATCGGCCATGAAATCGGTCATGTGGCGCTTCGTCATGGAACAAACCAGGCTACCAAGTCCTATCTGACGCAGTTCCCGCTGGCGATACTGGGGGGAATGGCAGGGAACTCTGTCGGAGGAATTCTGGCGCAGATTGGAACTCAGTTCGCGACCAGTTCCATCCTGCTGAGGTATTCGAGAGATGACGAACGGCAGGCCGATCTGATGAGCACTCAGATCCTGTACGACTCCAATTATGACCCGAGGTATGTTGCCCGGTTCTTTGAGAAGCTCGAGGGGAGACAGGGAACGGAATTCTTCAGCAGCCATCCGAACCCGGATAACCGGATACGACTTATCAATGATGAAATCGGCAGGATCGGCCCGATTCCGAAAAACTCGATCAGCGACAGCCGTGAGTTCAGGAACATCAAACAGTATCTGAAATCTCTGCCGCCGGCGCCCAAAGCCGGGTCCGCTCCCGCAGACTCTCGAGGTTCGGCGCCGCCGGCTCCGCCTGCGCAGCCGTCTGCGCGTTTTGCGAGTTACGATGCCGGGATTCTCAAACTGCGGCATCCTGACAACTGGCGTGCGTATGGAAATGAACAAACCTTTACATTCGCGCCCGAAGGAGGGATTGCAGGCTCGGGGAGTTCAGAGGCCCTTGCTTATGGGACGATGATCTCCATCTATACTCCGCGCAGCACGGGGCGGTCTCGCACGCTCAGGCAGGCCACGGATGAACTCGTCGGGGAACTGCGGAAATCCAACCCTGACATGCGGCTCTCGAAAGACCACGGACAGATACGTGTGGGCGGGCAGGCGGCAATGTCCAGAATTCTGACGAACAATTCAGCGTACGGGGGGCGGGAGATGAACTGGCTGGTGACGGCGCTCCGTCCCGAAGGCCTTGTCTATTTTATCTTCGTCGCTCCTGAGGGTGAGTTCGGCCGTTATCAACGCACATTCCGCCAGATTCTCGATTCCGTCACCTTCCGCCGTAGATGATGGAACGCTTCGAACCGGCCAGGTTGATCTCCACGGCGGAGCATGGCATTATTTAGCAGCTCCGATCCCGATCCCTCCCGATCAACAGATTTTCTATGGACAAAAAGAAGGCCGGTTTTTTCGTTCCCCTCCTTCTGCTTCTGTTTTGGTCTCAACCTCTGGATGCCCAGTTTCTGACACGGCAGGTCGATCTGGAATACCTCACGCGTCGTGCCGAGATTATCGTGCAGGGGACGGTTACCGATGTGAGGCATGAGAGCCTTGCCGCCTTTCCAAATATTCCGACGGTTGCGGTGACGCTGCAGATCGAAGATGTACTGCGCGGGACGATTAGCGGAACCTACACTTTTCGCGAGGTGTTTCTGGGCCTGCGCGCCCGGGAAGGCAAAGAGGGATACCAGGTCGGCCAGAGACTTCTGCTTTTTCTTACGACACCGTCGAAGTACGGTTTGAGCAGTCCTGTCGGGATTGAGCAGGGACGCTTCCATGTCCGCTACGGTGCTGCAGGCGAAGAGCTGATTGCAAACGAGTTCGGAAACGCCGGACTGTTCAGGGATATCGCACGTGCCGCACTCGAAGGCGGGGTGCGTCTTTCGGCGACGCAGCTGCGGATGGTCGGCAATGAGCACGGCCCTGTATCGCTGCGTGAATTCGTCTCATTGATCCGAAGCCTCGATGTGCTGCCGAGAATACGATGAGGAAGTTCATTTTGGCGCTCCTGACGATGGTGCTTCCTGCCTGTGCGGGCGGCCCGTCTCATGTAACCGGCCCCACCTCCCGCAATCCTGGACACCCATATCGCTGGGGCGGGACCATCAGCTACCACACCGACCAGGGCGGACTTGGAAACCAAACTAATGCCCAGGCTAACTCCATGGTCGCTGGGGCTTTCCTGGTCTGGCAGAATGTCGGCACGGCGTCCCTCGATGTCCAGAACCAGGGGCAGCTCCCATTCGATGTCACGGCCGAGAATGTCATGGCCTTTCAGAACTCTCTTGGCCGCTGCTCCGATTCTGGACACCCACAGAATTCCATCGTCTACGATGTTGACGGCACTATTCTGGCCGCGCTTGGGATGGACAACAACAGCGTGCTTGGATTTGCGGGAATCATCTGCACGGATGATTCTGCCGGCCTTTACACCCGCGGATGGTCTGTACTGAACGGAAGGTTTATCGACGGGCAGCCGAATGCTCCCGGTCATCAGTCGATTTCGCTGCAGAGCTACCGGGCGGCTCTGATTCACGAGTTCGGACATCTCATCGGTCTTGGACACTCACAGGTGAATGTCAAGTGCCTTACCGACTCCTTCTGCAGGCCGGAAGAACTTGCGGGTGTCCCGGTTATGTTTCCTGTGCTTGTCGACAGATCCGGCATAGAGCTTACTGTCGACGACCGGGCTTCACTCTCCTTGCTCTATCCGGACCCTGCGTTCAGTACGACGACCTCAAGAATCCAGGGACAGGTGGTGTTTTCCGATGGAGTGACGCCCGCCCAAGGGTACAACGTCATTGCGCGTCAAGTAGTTGATCCGGCGCGTACGGCCGTTTCGTCGGTTTCAGGGTTCTTGTTCACTGCGGGTACGGGAAACCCGCTGATGCCTGACGGGAATGACACGAATCTATTCTTCGGTTCCCGTGATACGAACTTGATAGGGTTCTACGACATTGCAGGATTGCCGCCTGGCGATTATACGGTGGAAGTTGAAGCTATAAACAACTCGGGACAGTTTCCCTTTGTCGGCAGCCGCGGGGTGGGTCCTGTCGGAGAGTCCCTGGGATTTCAGTTCAAGATGCCCGGCCGGTGTAGAGTCCAGTATCTCCATCCTCCCTCGACACCTGATGATGACTGCGCCGCACGATCCATTCTTACGTTGAGGGCGGGAGAGCTTCTCAATACCGGGACAGACGTTGTGCTTCTCGGGACACCTGAGCGTTACGATCAATGGGAAGATGGTCCTTGAAGGAAATGCGAATTACGCTATCTGCACAGGTTGCAGCCCTTTGCCTTGTCGTCGTTATCCTGGCAGGGTGCGGTGGCGGCGCTGAGCCTTCGACTCCTGCAGCTGCAGTTCCCTCTTCTTCGGTTACTCCGCCGCGCGGGCTTGCCCCCGATCCTGGTGCATTCTCGGTATTGACCAAGACATTGCCTGATGCGACTACGGGGAGGACCTACCGCTACACGCTGCAGGCGGTGGGAGGCAAGCCTCCTTACTTATGGGCTGTTTCGTCGGGTTCGCTTCCGCCCGGGTTCGTGCTGTCATCAGAAGGCGAGGTCTCCGGTTTGCTGTCAGGCGTCGTTGAAACGGACTATCCCTTTACCGTGAGAGTAGTCGACGCTGCGTCTCCTTCTTCCGAGATTCTGCAATTGCTGAATATCCGGGTGCGGGCAGGCAACTTGGGGAGAAACGACGAGCCTCGTTCCGCCACCCCGATTTCGGACGGGGTGATCCGCGCGTCAATCAGCCCGCACGGCGATATTGATGTGTACTCGTTTCGCGGGATCAGCGGCGGGCGTGTCACTATCGAAATACGTACAAATCAGGACACCCATTTTGACTCTTTTCTGGAGCTGCTCGATCAAGACGGAGTAAGGCTGGCGCATCATGACGACATCGAGCCGGGTGGGCTCTCCGACTCGAGAATTGAGGAGTATGTCCTGCCTGGCACAGGGACGTATTATGTTCGAATTAGCGATGCGCGCGGTGGTGGACGTCCCGACTTCATCTACGAACTCCACCTCACACTAACCAACTAAACCAAATCTGGACACCCGCCGCCGTAGACTTAGATCTGGATTTACATCTGGACATGCGAGAAGTGGGAGAGAGGAACGTGTGGCATAAGTAGTGTGGGAGCCGGCCGCGTGCCGACTCCCTGGTTGCAAGGATTTACGGTAGTTTGGATGGACTGTAGCACTGAGCGCAAACAGAATCGGTGAGAGCAGTCACGGAGTGACAGGTCGGCTCGTCATACGTTACGATGCGAGACGATTTTCAAGCGATGCAGTCAGAGTGAGCATCCGATCGAAATGCCGATAGGTCTTATGTTGAGTTGGACATG
>JAAYAM010000200.1 GCA_012719355.1 Acidobacteriota bacterium | reverse complement strand
CTCAGAAAAACATGCAAAGCCTTTCCGGAGAGGCTTTCAACATGGGCGGCAGTCCTGCCAACAGCCTCAGCCTTCTCGAACTGCTCGATCTCATCGAGGTCATTCACGGAGAAAGGCCGTCTGTCCGGTTCGACGGCTGGCGCGTCGGCGACCAGCGCTATTACGTCTCCGATATCGGCAAATTCCGCCAGGCGACGGGCTGGACTCCGCGCACGGGAGTGCGCGAAGGCGTCGAGAGGCTCTACAATTGGCTGCGGACCAACCATCCTTCATTTTCAGGAAATGAAAAATCATATCCGGGCGTCGAAGACTATGAAATTCTCGCTCGTTAATCCGAACTGGAGTTTCGAAGGGAGTATCTATTTCGGATGCCGCGAGCCGCACCTTCCCCTGGAGTTCGGTTACTCCAAGGCCCTGCTCGAAAAGGAAGGGCATGAAGTGATGCTCGTTGATGCCCAGATGGAGAACCTGTCTCTACGGGAAATCCGCGCCGCCATAAGACGTTTCAAACCCGATTTCACCGTGATTACGACGGCCCCGAGCTATCTCTTCTGGCGCTGCGCTCCTCCCGAGCTGCGGGTGCCGCTGCGGACGCTCCGCGAAATTCGCCGAGAAGCCGGAGTGACTGTGGTGGTCGGTCCCCATGCTTCGACAACTCCGCGGGCGGCACTGATGAAGCTCGACGCGGATGTTGCGGTCCGCGGGGAGTGTGAAGAGATTCTTCCCCGGCTTGCCGCTGAGTCGGACTGGAAGAACATTCCGGCGGTTTCATACGCGCGCGGCGGCGCAATCGTGGTTCAGGGCGGGCCGCATGCGTCGGATGCAAACCGGCTTCCGGTTTTGCGCTGGGAACGGGACTACGTCGCACGGCACCGGCACCACCATCACAGATTTGATCATGGACCGTCGGCACCCGGCGCCGAGGTGGAGTTCGCGCGCGGTTGCCCGTACCACTGCACTTTCTGTGCAAAGGACAATTACCGAAATATGTATCGCAAACGTCCGCTCGATACCGTGCTGACCGAGATTGACGGGCTGATCGAGTGCGGCGTTGAATACATTTACTTCATTGACGAAATCTTTCTTCCTCATCGTGAGCTTCTCGTAGCCTTATGCTCGAGGCCGGTTGATTTCGGAGTACAGCTTCGGATAGATCATTGGAACTTAGAAATGATCGACTTGCTCGGGAGGGCTGGCTGCGTATCGATCGAAGCCGGGGTGGAAAGCATCACACCGGAAGGCCGCAATCTGCTGGATAAGAAATGCCGGCTCTCGACCGGCGAGCTCAGCGAGCGTTTGGTGCATGCGAAGAAATGCATTCCCTTCGTGCAGGCCAATCTGCTCGAATCCAGGCACGATGATCCCGGCGAAGTGGAGAAGTGGCGCGGTTATCTGCAAAGTCGCGGAGTCTGGGCTAATAAGCCCGTCCCCTTGTTTCCGTATCCGGGATCGCCTGATTACACGAAGCGTTGGGGCATTCCCGACGATACCGCCTGGGAACGCGCACATGAACATTATCTGGAAGTCTTCAAGCAGTTCAGCGACATTCAGGATGACAGACCTGTTCCGCTGGCGGAATTGGAGCAGGGCGCAAAGTCCGGGCGGTGAATCGTGACTCCACCGCGGATTGCACATGTGCTTATGACGGCCGATACGGTCGGGGGCGTGTGGACGTACGCGCTTGAGCTGGCCAGGGGGCTTGCTGAGCACGGTGTTAGCGTTTCACTTGCCACAATGGGCGAAAGGCTCACGGCCGCGCAGCAGGAGGAAGCACGATCGCTTGCCAACCTGCACGTTCTTGAAAGCACATACAAACTCGAGTGGATGGAGGGGCCCTGGAGCGACGTGCGCTGGGCCGGGAAGTGGCTACTCAGGCTGGAGCAGCGGATCAGGCCCGACGTCGTTCACCTGAATGGTTACACGCACGGCGCGCTGCCGTGGAAAGCGCCGGTCATGATCGCAGCACATTCGTGCGTCATGTCCTGGTGGCGCGCGGTCTTCGGCAGGGAAGCCGGCGGAGAATATGCGACATACAGAGATTCGGTGGCTAGAGGACTGCGCGCTGTCCATTCCATAGTCGCTCCTTCCGCCGCAATGCTTGAGGCGCTCTACCTGAACTACGGTCCGATTCCGGCCGGACGCGTGATTCCAAACGGGCGCTCCAGTTCGCTGTTCTTTCGCGGCAACAAGGAACCTTTCATCCTGACGGCCGGGCGGCTCTGGGACAGGGCGAAGAACGTGAAGCTTCTTGACGACATAGCTTCTGACATTCCGTGGCCCATCAGGATAGCAGGCGAACCGCAGGCGCCGGGAAGCAGGTGCGCCGAGCGCTTCAGCAACCTGGAAGAGCTCGGGCGGCTGCCGCAGCGGGATATCTCGGAGATATACGCAAAAGCGTCGATTTATGCAGCACCAGCCAAATACGAGCCTTTCGGTCTCTCCATACTGGAGGCAGCTATGTCGGGCTGTGCGCTCGTTCTTGGCGATATTCCAAGCCTGCGCGAAACCTGGGGGAATGCCGCGGTGTACGTTGACCCGAACAGCCGGCTTGAACTGAGAAAAGCTCTGATGGAGCTGATCGACTTCCCCCAGCTACGGGATGGCCTTGCGGATCGTGCCCGGCGACGTTCTCTTCGCTATTCCCGCGAGAGAATGACGGCTTCGTATCTGCAGGTCTATCGACAGCTCAAGGCCTGGAAGAGCATTCCGGCCGCACCGTCAAAGAGCGATGGGATATTCAAGTCGGGCCTGCAAACAGAGGGATAACCGGTGCAAATTGCGCTCTTCTGCCATTCTCTGGTTTCAGACTGGAATCACGGAAACGCCCATTTCCTGCGAGGCATCTGCTCTGACCTGATCCGTCGCGGGCACAAGGTGAAAGTCTATGAGCCGCACGATGCATGGAGCAGGCGGAACCTGATCGCGGAATACGGAGAAGGACCGATAAGAAATTTCAAATCTTCATACCCTCTGCTCGAAAGCAAGTTGTACGACCTGTCCTGCTTCGATTTCTCTCGTGAGCTGGAGGGAACCAGCCTCGTGCTGGTGCACGAGTGGAACGATCATGAACTCGTCAGGCGCATTGGTCGGCATCGTGAATTGGAGGGAGGTTACAGACTCCTGTTCCACGACACTCACCATCGGAGCGTCACGGCCCCTGAAAGCATGGCGGCATACGACTTGAGTAACTTTGACGGGGTGCTGACCTTCGGCAGTGCAATCCGCGACCTGTATGTTGCGAAAGGATGGACCGCGCGAGCCTGGACGTGGCACGAGGCCGCGGATGTGACGGTGTTCCACCCACGCGTCGAGACTGCAAAAGAGGGCGATCTGGTCTGGATAGGAAACTGGGGTGATGACGAGCGGACGGCGGAGTTGCAGGAGTATCTGCTCGAGCCGGTGAAGCGGCTCGGAATCAATGGACGTGCGTATGGTGTACGCTATCCTGCGCAGGCACGGGATGCTCTTGAAGAACACGGAATCCAGTACGGAGGATGGCTCGCGAATTTCGAAGTTCCGGCCGTTTTTGCCGCTTTTCGCGTGACGGTGCACATCCCCCGGAGGCCATACGTAATTGCACTCCCCGGTATACCGACGATACGGGTATTCGAGGCGCTGGCCTGCGGCATTCCCCTGATTTGTTCGCAATGGGAGGATTCGGAAAACCTCTTCCGGCCGGGAGAGGACTTTCTGGTGGCGCGTAACGGCCACGAAATGAGTCGGCTGATAAAGGCGGTCCTTGCCGACCAGGAAATGGCCCGGGGAATCGCCGCCTCCGGCCTTCAGACCATACTCCTCCGGCACACCTGTGCCCACAGAGTCGATCAGCTCCTTGATATCTATTCCAGCCTCACGCCGGCTGCGGAAAAGGAGAAGGCATTGAAATGACGAGAGGATTGAAAATCGCGTGGTTTGCCTCGAGTCTCGTCTCGGCCTACTGGAACGGGGCGGCGACTTACTACCGGGGAATCGTGCGCGCACTTCACGACAGGGGACATGAGATCACGTTCTACGAGCCGGACGCATACGACAGGCAGCAGCACCGCGACATCCCGGATCCGGAGTGGGCACGTGTCGTCGTGTATCCGGTCGACGGGATCGAAGGAGTGTCGCGGGCGCTCGAGGACGCGCAGAGCGCGGATCTTCTGATCAAGGGGAGCGGTGTCGGGGTGTTCGACGAATGGCTCGAGCGAGCTGTCCTTGAGATCAGGAATCCCGGGCAGCTGGTCGCTTTCTGGGATGTAGACGCCCCTGCCACACTCGACCGCGTCAGGAATAATCCCGAGGACCGGTTCCTCGAGCTCATTCCCCGCTACGACATGATACTGACATACGGCGGAGGTGAGCCTGTGGTGCGCGCATATACGGCTCTCGGAGCGCGCATGTGTGAGCCGATCTACAACGCACTCGACCCCGCGACCCACTATCCGGTACAGCCCGAACAACGCTTTCAGAAGGATCTTGCTTTCCTTGGGAATCGTCTGCCGGACAGAGAAGCGAGAGTCGATGAATTCTTCTTCCGCCCAGCCGCGGAGTGTGGGGAGTATTCGTTTGTGCTCGGCGGCAACGGCTGGGCGGATAAGCCCATGACGCCCAATATACTGTACCTCGGGCATCTCTATACAAGAGATCACAATTCCTTCAACTCCTCTCCCCGGATGATTCTGAACATAAGCCGCGAGAGCATGGCGCGGTACGGTTTTTCTCCGGCTACGAGGGTGTTTGAAGCAGCGGGAGCGGGCGCA
The DNA here is from genome assembly GCA_012719355.1 of Acidobacteriota bacterium. Taxonomy (GTDB): domain Bacteria; phylum Acidobacteriota; class UBA6911; order UBA6911; family UBA6911; genus UBA6911. The sequence goes on along the minus strand of JAAYAM010000200.1, from coordinate 3,113 downwards.
TGCATCGTTACTGATTCCTGGACGGGAGTTGAATTGTTCTTTGAACCCGGCAGCGAGATTCTCGTGGCCCGCCGCGGAGCCGAGGTGTCGGAGTATGTGCGGAAAATCGACGAGAGGCGTGCAAGGGCTGTGGGAGAAGCCGCATATCGCCGTGTCTTGGCGAAACATACGTATGCGCATCGAGCCGAACAGCTTGAGCGGGTGCTCGAGTTCAGAACTCAGCGCCGCGAGAGTGTGCTGTGAACCGTCCTCCGCTCAAGATCGTGATTCTTGGCCTGTCTATCACCTCTTCCTGGGGAAACGGGCATGCAACAACCTACAGAAGCCTTGTCCGCGCACTGGTGGAAAGAGGGAATGATGTAACCTTTCTCGAACGCGATGTGCCCTGGTATGCGGCGAATCGTGATCTTCCCAGACCTCCCTACGGAAGGACGGAGTTGTACGCCGGCGTATACGAACTCAAAGACCGGTTCGCATCGTTAGTGAGAGGGTCGGACCTGGTTATCGTCGGATCGTTCGTGCCTGAAGGAATAGAAATCGGGCGCTGGGTCATCAATACCACCGGAGGGATAGCGGCATTTTATGATATTGACACGCCGGTGACGCTTGCGAAACTCAGGCGCGGCGACCTCGACTTCCTTGACCGGGACCTGATACGCCGCTACCGCCTTTATCTGTCCTTTACGGGCGGCCCGACTCTTGACCTCATCGAGAAGGAGTACGGATCTCCTATGGCAAGGGTGTTGTACTGCTCGGTCGATCCGCAACGCTACCATCCTGACGGGCGGGAGAAGCTGGTGTGGGATCTGGGGTATCTGGGAACATACAGTGCCGACCGGCAGCCGGTGCTGGAACGGCTGATGCTGGAACCGGCGCGGCGCTGGGCCGCTGCGCGGATGGTTGTGGCGGGACCGATGTATCCTCCCGATATTCGCTGGCCGCGCACGGTGCACCGTATCGAACATCTTGATCCGGGAGAGCACCGCAGGTTTTACAACTCGCAGCGCTACACCTTGAATATCACGCGGGCCGATATGGTTCAGGCGGGCTATTCCCCGAGCGTTCGTCTGTTTGAGGCGGCGGCATGTGCAACTCCGATAATTACGGACTTTTGGGAAGGACTGGATACGTTGTTTGAAATTGGATCTGAGATACTGGTGGCGAAGTCTCCTGAAGACGTGCTGCGCTATCTGCGGGAGTATTCCGAGGAAGAGAGGAAGGAGATCGGGGAAAGTGCGCGGCAGCGCATCCTTCTCCGCCACACGTCCGAGCATCGTGCCGCAGAACTCGAAGGCTACGTCCGCGAAATCCTGTTTTCTCCAAAATGAGAGTTCATTTGCCGGCTGAAACAACAGCGGTGAAGAGAACGGCGGCGACAAGAAGCAGGATGCATAAGGCGATGCCGACTATCGTCATGATCCCGCAGTAGCGCCAGAATGCTCTCTGGTTTTTCATTGCATATTCGAGCACGGCGGAGGACCGGTCCGTTCGCAGCAGCTTGATTGCGCCGGCATAGCGGTAAAGGAGAACCCCGACCGGGATATAGAAGACTGCCGTCACTCCGTAAAAAATGCCTTGGACCACGAGAGCGACTGGATTCCGCTCACTTGAACCTGAGATCCTTCCGAGCAATCCCACCGCCGCTGAACCGAGGCCTACCAGGAGCATGCATCCTGCAGCGATGAACGCCATGACCGCGAAAAAAATCACCCAGGGCCTGGATTGTTCGAGATACTGCTCAGCGGCGGCGGACAAAGAGACTTCTTCGGACAGGACAGCGGGGGCAAGTTCATTCATGGCCATCTCCTTTTTGCACGCGATTATAGGTGGATCGTCTCGGTGCTTCCACAACATCCGGTTGCATATGTACTAGCCGTATATATGGTCTCCTATTCGTCGCAGCCTCGCCAATTCTTCATCTGTCATGGGGCCCTGCTCGAGGATCTGTAGGTTCTCCTTCATCTGGTCAGATGTTCTGGGCCCGGTCATGCAGAGATCAACCGCAGGGTTTGACAGGACGAATCGATAGCATTCGACCGCAGTGGGTGTTATTTCGCCGGCCGGCATTTTGCGGGGATTCAGGAGTCTGCCCCAAGCCGTGGCGGTAAAACTCACGATTGCGGGCCTGTCAGGTTTCGACAAGAGCGGGAATACTTCTTTCTCAGCACCTCGGTGTACCGCATTATAGCGAAGATGGACGACATCAAATGTCCTATCGTCAAGAAGCCTGGCCAAGAGGGTACGCTTATGGCTGGAAATCCCCAGAAAGCGAACAAGGCCGTTTTCCTTGAGCCTGAGGGCGCCGTCGATGACTCGCTTTGAGGGCTGTCTGTAGAAGCCGCCCAGAATCAGCACATCGGCATAGTCCAGTCCCGCAGCCTTCAAGCCCTTTCGGAAGAAATGTTCGGTCAAGAACGACTGATGAGCATAGCTGAACATCGCCAGCACCAGCCGGTCGCGTTGGCCGTTGGCCACGATGTTGCGAAGAGCCTCCCGCATATGAGGCGAGTAACCTTTGACAAAGGTTCCCCACGTCAGGTAATTGCAGCCGCGCTCAAACGCCTCTTCGATTGCCTTTGCGGGAGCCAAATAGCCCGAAGCTATGCCCAGCCGGCCCACTTTGAGCCCGGTTCTTCCAAGAGTGATCTTTTCGTCAAATCTCATGCGCGAAATTCAGTTTCCTCCCACTGTTTCTTTGTGGTTCTGATCTGAAACCACTCGTACCGTCCGTTCGCTCATGTTGAATGCAGAACCAGTTTTCCAATATGAGCAATGGAGCTCTGTATTACTTCGGCTTCAGTCCGCGTTAGCTCCATTGCCGGCAAGGTAACTCGGCACCACCATTACTTCTGGAAGTACAGTGTAATCGAAGAGCGAAGCAAGTTTCTTCTGTAAACTCATTCTTCCCGGGACTCCGGGAAGAACGTCCCTATTGTGCGGCTGAGACCTGCAGTCGTCGCTGACGATCAGGTCGACGCCATGCAGGCCCCGGCTCTGGAAAGCGGCACCTTGGTTATAGGGTCCCTTTTAGTGACTAAGCAATATCACGACTGAATCGGGCAACCGGCGAGCTATCGAGTTTTTTGCATTTCCTATAGGATAATTCGGACTAG
>JAAYAM010000199.1 GCA_012719355.1 Acidobacteriota bacterium | reverse complement strand
GCTCCACCTTCCACCTTGTCGTTGAAGGAATCGTTGGCCAGTTTGTTGTTGCTGAGGTTATCCTCAATTTCCAACTCCAGAGCAAGGCCCGGTGCAGCAATTCCCAGACTGACAACCGCCGCAACCAGCAGTACGAAGCTCCACTTATTCATCGTCTTCTCCTTTTAAACGAGTTTGTTGGACACTCCGGCAGCCCCCCGCCACCCGAGAGCGTTACTGTTGTCGCCTGAATAGAGCAATAGCCATTCCATAGGGGTAGATGGGAGTGAACCCGTTGTCTGGTCTGCAATTGCGACTTTACGGCTGTCGACCGAATTACGGCACTATTGTCCAATTATTGTGACAGTGGAGATAAGGGTAAGGGGATAGCCTTAAGTAAAAGCATAGGCGGGACAGGAGTAATCATCTTCAGACGGACCGTTCCGGAAGATGTAAGAAGTATGATACAGATGTACAGGATCCGGGGTCCCTCCGGTGCCAGGACGGTGGTTTTCGTCGCTGCGTCGCGACGGGACTGGACATCGATGGAAATTGGTGCCGACACGGAACATCTGCCGCGAAACAGGAACAAGAAGGACGGCCAACGCTTCCCGCCAGGGACGCGTTGAGATAGACACACAGGACGGCCGAAAAATGATGCAGCGTCGATCGCAATTGTCTCAGACGTTGCCGATTGCTTTCTTGAGCGGCTTGTTGAGAGCGAAAATCGCCGCTCCTGTCAGGAGTCCCAGGATCATCAGCATCATGAAGAAACTGTCGCGCGACATCTTCTCGTAATAGGTGCCGAGATACCCCGTCAGGTAATTACCGAAAAATGAAGAGAGGAACCATATGCCCATGAGCATGCTGACAAGCCGTGCAGGTGCGACCTTCGTGACCAGTGAAAGTCCGATGGGCGAAAGATAGAGTTCTCCAATCGTGTAGATAAACGTGCAGCCGGCGAGCCAAAGGAACGTTATCTTCTCGGTCTCGCCGAGTCCCCGGGTGACGAGCATCAGGGGAAGGAACCCGGCTCCGAGCAGCGCCGCCCCGATGGCCATCTTGGTCACGCTGGTAGGCTCCGTCTTCCTTTTCGCCTGCCATGACCAGAACATGTTGAACACCGGCGCCAGAACAAAGATAAACAGGGGATTGAATGACTGGAACCATGTGGATGGCATAGCCCATCCGAATACCGTCCAGTCGGTGTTTCGATCGGCGAAAAGCTGTATCGTATTCCCCTGCTGTTCGTACACTCCCCAGAAGACGATATTGAGCGAGCAGAGGACGACCAGGGCTCCGATCGCCTTCCACTCCTTGGCCGTCAGGGGTTCGTGTTTCACTTCCCCTGCCCTGGTTCTGCTGAGGTGGTCTCTGGCAAGGAAGCGCTGGCCCCAGAGATAGACACAAAGCCCGGCAATCATGCCGATTCCCGCGGCCATGAAACCGTACTTCCAGCCGTACACCTGTCCCAGGGTTCCGCAGACGAGTGGAGAGAAAAAGGCCCCCAGATTGATTCCCATGTAGAAGATCGTGAATGCCCTGTCACGGCGTGGATCGCCCGGCGCGTAGAGGCTTCCGACTTGTGTCGAAATGTTCGGCTTAAAACAGCCGTTGCCCAGAATCAGAAAGAAAAGGCCCGGCAGGAATGTCACTTCGCTCATCAGCAGGAACTGGCCGCACGCCATCAGGACGCTGCCGATGATTACCGACTTCCTCTGGCCGATCACCTTGTCGGCCAGAAGTCCGCCGAAAAAGGGGGTGAAATATACGAAGCCGGTGTAGAGACCGTAGATCTGCGAGGAGAGGGGCTGAATCGCCATGGGACCGAAAACCGTTTCAATTCCGGTCTTCAGAACTCCGAAACCAAAAACATACCCGCCGTCCAGGGCGTGCTGGATGAGGTGGCTGGTCATGTACAGGATGAGCAGGGCGCGCATGCCGTAGTAGGAGAAACGTTCCCACATCTCGGTGAAAAACAGCACGAAGAGCCCGCGCGGATGTCCCAGAATTGTCTTTTCGCCGGCGGCACCGGCACCCGGTTCTATTGCATCGGTTTTTGCAGTATTCACTTAACCTCTCACGTAATCAATCGGCTCTTACGAGCAACAGCCAATAAGATTATCGGACTCCTTACAGAAGTCAAACTTCAAGATCATGCGAAGCATTATCCTTGACTCGCCCGGCTTACTTACTTATGATCTCGTTCCATCTACATCTGCGCAGTATCCATACATTTTCATCGAAGGAGTCCGCAAATGACCACGTGGCATGATTACTTGAAGGAAGAAGGTCAGCCACCGAGTTGGCCCTATCCTATCCGGTTCGACCAGGAGCAGGAAATCGATACCGATGTCCTGGTAATCGGGGGTGGGATCGCCGGTTGCTGGGCAGCCATCAGTGCAGCGAGACAGGGACTGAGGGTGGCGCTGGTGGAAAAAGGAGACACTGTCAGGAGCGGCTCAGGCGGTCCTGGCTGTGATCACTGGTGCAACGCCCCGGCCAATCCTCTCTCGAGAGTGGATCCGGACGAATGGGCACAACACATGGCGAGCCGTCCCTACAGCAATGGCATCGGGATCCAGATCCAGTGCCGGGAGGATTACGACACGCTGCTCGAAATGGAGCAGATGGGCGGCAAGATCCGGGATACCGGAAACGAGTATGTCGGGGCCGAAGGACGCGATGACGCCACCAAATTCATGATCTCGCCGCGCTACGGCACGATCCACAGCTATCTCCCCGATCCCCGGGTAGGCGAACCCAATTTCAATCCGCCCGAGACACGGAACAATGTCGTGATCCGGGTCTGGGGGAGCACGTTCAAACCTGCGCTGAAAAAAGAGTGCAGGCGTCTGGGCGTGAAAATCTTCGACCGGGTGATGGGAACAAGCCTTCTGACAGAGAACGGCATTCAGGGAGCCCGCGTGGTTGGCGCCACGGGAGTCAACACGCGCACGGGCGAATTCATGATCTTCAAGTCGAAGGCGACCATCATCTCGACCGCAGGTGCGGGTTCTCTGTGGTTCATGTGCATGGAGCTGGGCGGCTATACCAATATGCACTCCCGAGCGATTTCGGGGGATGGAACCGTCATGGCCTGGAGGGCAGGCGCGGAGCTTACCAAGATGGAAGCGTCGGCTGTTACGATGATTGCCACCGGCTACCGGCACAAGTGGTACAGCGGCGCGGGAGACGCCAGTTACGAAAACGTCCCGCTGGTCGACGCAAAAGGGCGAAGGCTGCCCTACCCGATACAGGGATGGGTCGACGCCGGCGCCATGGTCCCGGCTCCGGGAGTCGAGGACAAGATCCGCCAGGCGATCATGAAGGGTGAGTACGAACTCCCGTTTTACGGCGACTTCCCGTCCATGCCCGAAGTCGAGAGAAGAGCCACATGGAATCTGATGCTCGGGGAGGAGTCGACCACCAGGATCATTATCGATACCTTCAACAAGGGCGGCTTCGACATCAACCGCGACCTGCTCCAGAGCTATAAGTTCATTGAAGGGCAGAGCCGGCCTCAATGGCGTGACGCCGGCTATGGCGGAGGCGTGCTGGTGGACTGGAATCTGAAGACGTCTCTGGATGGGCTCTATGCCGCAGGGACCCAGATGTTCGCTCCCGAAGATCACAGCTATGCCGCGGCAACTGGAAGATATGCCGGGCGCAAGGCTGCTGCCTATGCGCGCGAAGCGGGAGATTTGAAGATCTCGTGCGACCAGATTGAGAAGGAAAAAGCCAGAGTCTACGCTCCTGTCAAGCGCAGCAACGGGATCGAGTGGAAGGAGCTGCACGCGGGCATCGGCCGGGTGATGCAGTATTACGTCAGTGAGTTCAAAACCGAGTCTCTCTTCAATATCGGGATGGAGGCGCTGGAGAGAATCGAGCAGGAAGCCGTTCCCCGGCTGTTCGCTCTTGATCCTCACAAACTGACGCGGAGCCTTGAAGACCTGAGCATGCTCGAATATTCGAAGATCATCATCCACGCCTCAATGGCGAGAAAGGCCAGCAGCGTTCCTCTGAATTTCCAGAGAATCGATTTCCCGGCAGTCGATCCGCCGGAATGGAATAAGTTCATCACAATCAAACAGGAAAACGGCAAGGTCAAGACCGGTGAGCTCCCGCCTGATTTCTGGGGCGACATGAAGAATCAGTATGAAGCCCACAACCGGGACTACACGGGCGTTTACAAAGCCGGATAGGCCGGCTTGCGGAGGATAACGTGTCTCAGGAAACTATTTACGCTGTTCCGAATGTTCCGACTCCAGGGAGCCCGGTGAAGTTCAACCCGGAGGTCTGTGACGGGTGCAACATCTGTGTCGATACGTGCCCGATCGATGTGTACATCCCCCATCCTCAGGAAGGGAAACCTCCGATTGTCCTTCATCCGGAGGAATGCTGGTATTGCGGCTGCTGCGTCGTCGACTGTCCCCGCCCAGGGGCGGTGGAATTCAACTGGCCGCTGCAGCAGCGAGGCTACTGGAAGAACAAGGAAACCGGAAAAACGCATCAACTGTAATGCAGGGTGCCCGTCTCACGCTGCCTGTTTTTCAGCGTGAGACGGAACATCCGGTTTAACTGCCCCCCCCTTAATTTGCCGTCACTTTTGCGATCACCGGGAGACTCGATATGTCACTTACAAAGAGAGCTTGTGCGGAATTTGTGGGAACGTTCTGGCTGGTGTTCGGAGGATGTGGAAGCGCGGTGCTGGCAGCTGCCTTTCCGGAACTCGGAATAGGTTTCGCGGGAGTGGCGCTGGCATTCGGCCTGACCGTGCTCACGATGGCATATGCCATCGGTCATATTTCAGGGTGTCACCTGAATCCTGCCGTTTCCGTCGGTCTTGCCGTCGGGAAACGATTTCCCGCCTCTGAATTGCCCGCCTACATCGTCTCTCAGGTACTCGGCGCGATAGCAGCCGCCGCGGTGCTGTACGTCATCGCCAGCGGGCAGGCTGGGTTCAGCCTCAGCGGAGGGTTTGCCTCCAACGGCTTCGGCGATCATTCGCCGGGAGGATATTCCCTCGCGGCATGCCTGGTTGCAGAACTGGTGCTGACCTTCTTCTTTCTGATGGTCATCCTCGGGGCGACAGATAAAAGGGCGCCTCAGGGATTTGCGCCGATTGCGATGGGTTGTGCCTGACTTTGATTCACCTCATCTCGATTCCTGTTACCAACACTTCCGTGAATCCCGCGCGCAGCACCGGGCCGGCTATTTTTGTGGGAGGCTGGGCGATCCAGCAGTTGTGGTTGTTC
>JAAYAM010000198.1 GCA_012719355.1 Acidobacteriota bacterium | reverse complement strand
TTGCTGCACCTGTCACCAATGCTACTTTGTTTTCCAGAAGTCCCGCCATCGCATCCTCCCGTGCTGCCGTACGCGAGCATCATAATGAATCGCGGCAAAAGAACAAAAGCTTTGTTGGATCCGGGCTTTGATCTGAGTTATTCTCATCCTCAGTTCTTCTGTAGCAAATAGCAATACCGATGAGGGGCGGCAGGCGCAATGCCGCGTCTGTCCGGTTTAACATGGGAGGACGCTATGGAACAGGTGGCATCGGAGCTTTCCAAAGAGAGGCGTGAATTTCTGAAACACTGCATGACAATCGCGGGCGCAGGTATCGCGGGTTGCGTGATTCTGTCCGGTACGCAGGCGAAGGCCCAGATCGTCGCGCCGGATGACCAGCGACTGGAGACGCAGCGGATCAAGTATCCGGTTGACGGGGGTGAAATGCAGGCGTATCTGGCCCGGCCGAAGGGAAAGGAAAAGCTGCCGGCTGTGATCGTGATACATGAAATCTTCGGACTCAATGCCCATATCGAGGATGTCGCGCGCCGTATGGCTCTGGAAGGATTTTTGGTGATCGCGCCCGACGCGCTCTCCCCCTTCGGAGGGACGGCGGCCAACAGCAGTGACGTGATGGGGAAGATGCGTGCCCTGGACCAGGCGGCCACGGTAAAGAACTTCACTGCCGCCGTCAAGTATCTGCAGACTCATCCGCAGACAAACGGCAAGGTCGGCTGTACAGGTTTCTGCTGGGGTGGAGGCATGACAAATCAGGTGGCCGTCAACAGTCCTGATCTCAAGGCTGCTGTCCCCTATTACGGCAGCGTTCCGGCGGTCGAGGATGTGCCGAAGATAAAGGCGTCGATGCTGTGCCACTACGCCGGAGAAGACAAGCGGATCAACGAAGGCATTCCGGCGTTTGAGGAAGCGATGAAGAAGGCCGGGATCGACTATCAAATCTACATCTATGAGGGGGCCCAGCACGGCTTCAACAACGATTCGAGTCCCGGCCGCTACAATAAGGAAGCGGCGGAACTGGCCTGGAAGAGAACGACGGATTTCTTCAAACAGAAACTTTCGTAGCCGTGGCGGGACACTACCCCGGAATCTCAATTGTCACGCGCTCTGGGTTCCCGCTCGATCTTTCTACTTCCAGGTTTCCGCCGAACAGCTTCGTCTCCTCCCGGATGCTGAAGAGGTCGAGTGCGCTCACTATGGGTACGGGCCCGTCATCGCTCATTTCGAGCCGGACGCGTTCTTCGTCGATGCGGCTGATCTCCATTTTGACGCGCTTGCTCTCGGGATGTGCGGCAATGCTGTCGAGCAGTCTGCGCGCGGCGCTGCAGAGAAAGAGCTGCGCGTCCTCTTTGACCGGCTCGACCGCATCGTCCGCATGAAACTCCACCGAGAGTCCGAGAGTCTCTTCCATCTGGCCGGCGAGCCAACGCAGCTCTTCCACGAGACCTGTTTCCGGAGGCCTGTCTGAACGCAGCTGAATTGCCAGCCTTCTAAGCTTCTTCAATATGTCCTGAAGCAGGCGGCCGCTGTGCGCAATGATCGCCGGGCGTTCGTCGGCGTCCGCCGCCCGCAGCCTCTCGATGAACAGCTGAACCGCTACGAGCATCTGCATCACGTCCTCGTGCAGAATATTGCTCATCTTCAGTAATTCCTGGTGCTCTATCTGGATCAGGTCCACCGCGCGGCGGCGCCTGCTTTCGGGGCCCAGCGCTGCTCCCATGCCGGCCGGAGACGCCTGGCTTGCCGTCTGGACGAGGTTTGTCAATGTCGCCGCATATTTGTGACTCAGTATTGCCAACCCGACGATTTGTCCCGCCAGCCTGAGTCTCCACACGAATTCCGGCGGCCACTGTCTTTCGCTTTGAAACGTTTCGAATGCGAGCGCCCCGATGACTGTGTCTTCGACTATCATGGGAATCGAAATCATGGACTTCAGCCCAACCTCTTCCACGTAGGCACGTTCGCACACGGCGCCGTCCGGCAGCTCGCTGGCGCTCGACATCTGCGCTATGTGTCCGAGGCGTATCTGATGGGTGTACCATACCAGTTTCGCCTCGATCTTTGTTCCTATGACGACGCGCCGTATCCCGTCCCTTGCCCATGAATGCGTGGCTGTCAGGATTTTTCCGCGATCGGAAAACAGCACTACCGTGCAGCGGTCGACGTCGAGCGACTCGACGAGCTCTCGCAGACATTGAGTCAGGGCGGAGTCAAATTGTTTCTCCGGTACATTGGCAAGCTGGCTGGTAATCCACGCGAGCGTTTTCTCGTAACGTACGAATTCTGCCGGATGATCGCGCTCTTGTCCCGACATGGTCCAATCCTTCCCCTTTCTCTATAAGCAACTCTTCAGCCAGAGTTGCGCCACGGCTTCGACGAAGGGGCGGCAATGAGTGAAGAAACGTCTGTATCCGGAACAGAGATAATTGAGTCCGGGTTTGTCGTCTATCGTCTTGATGATGCGGTCTTTTGGACAGCCGCCGTTGCACATGTCGACAACGGCGCATTCGCGGCATTGGCTGGTGAGACTCTCCTGCTTCGCGCGGCTGAAGGCCTGCTGGCGCGGGCTGTCGATCAGGGCGGCGAGCGGTGTTTCGCGTATGTTGCCCAGGTGGTAACCGGGCGTCATGTAGTGGTCGCAGCTGTACAGGTCGCCATTCCATTGCAGGGCCGGCACGTTGCAGTCTCTCCGGAAAATGCAGAGAGAATGGTCGAGCCCAAACGCCGATCGGGCTGCTTCTTCAAAGATCTGGATCTTGATGTTACCGATTCCACTCTCCAGCCATGCATCGAAAACTGTGCAGAGAAATTCGCCCCAGGCGTCGGAAGGTACGCTGCGCGTGGTGACGCCTCCATCCGGCAGAGGTTCGACCAGCGGAATGAAAGAAAGGTAAGGCACTTCCAGGCCGCGGAAGAATTCGTATACGGCCATGGGATGACAAACGTTTTCGGAGTGGACCACGCAGAGGCACTCGGTGGCGACACCGTGGCGGAGCAGGCGTTCGTAGGATTCAACGGCGCGGGCGTGCGTGGCATGGCCGTCGGCCGTGACGCGATGCAGGTCGTGCACCTGCTCCATGCCGTCAATGCTGATTCCGACGAAGAAGCGCTCTTCAGCCAGGAACTCGCACCATCTGTCATTAAGGAGCAGTCCGTTGGTCTGGATGCCGTTGAGAATGTGCCGTCCTTCCGGACAGTGCTTCTTTTGAAGGGCGACGATCCTGCGGAATCCTTCGAGTCCGAAAAGGGCGGGTTCACCGCCATGCCAGGAGAACTGGACCGTGGAATCGGTACACGCTTCGATATGTTGAATGATGTAGGCTTCGAGCAGTTCATCCGGGATGGAGCAGACCCGTCCTTCCTGGTGAGGTAGAAAATAGCAGTAGCTGCAGCGAAGATTACAGCGTGCTCCGACAGGCTTGGCGAAGATCTGGAATTCGCTCATCTGGTCAATGGTATCCGCTCCCCGCCGATGAAGCAAGGTGCCGTTCGCGTAAATTCCGTTGCCCTTGAAACGGGGTTGTGACAGACTGCGGACTTTAGATTAAATCAAGATGAGACAATTCATGCGCATATGCCTGTCTGTGCTTTTGCTCTATCCGGCAGGAGCATACCAACATGAGTGAAGGGACCGGGACCAGATGAAGAAAACCGTGTTTGGCAGACTTTCTGACGGGCGCGAGGTGCACCAGTACACTCTTACGAACCGGCTCGGCTCCGTCGCGCAGATTATCGATTATGGGGCGACTGTGACTTCGCTGATAGTCCCCGACCGCAACGGCGTGATGCAGGATGTGGTGCTCGGCTGCGATTCACTGCAGGGATATGTCGATGGGACGGCATACTTCGGCGCCATCGTCGGCCGCTATGGGAACCGGATTGCAAACGGAAGATTCCAGCTTGACGGCATCTGGTATCAGGTTAGCGTCAACGACGGCGCAAACCATCTCCACGGCGGCAGAATCGGTTTCAACAAGGTGCTGTGGAACGTCGAGATTCCCGTTGGTTCGTCCGATCCGTCGATCAGGCTCCGGTATGTCAGCCGGGACGGTGAAGAGGGGTATCCTGGTACGGTGGTGCTGCAGGTCACCTATACCTTGACCGCGAAAAACGAACTTCGTATCGACTACGAAGGAACCTCCGACAAACCAACCGTACTCAATCCGACACATCATTCTTATTTCAATCTTTCCGGGTCGTTCACCAATCCGATCGTCGCTCACGAACTTCAGATCGAATCGGACCTGTTCACTCCGGTGGATGCCGGTCTTATCCCCACCGGTGAATTGGCACCCGTCGAGAACACGCCGATGGATTTCCGCAGTCTCACACCGATCGGGTTGCGCATCGATGATCCTTACAAGCAGCTGCGCTTCGGACAGGGCTATGATCACAACTGGGTCCTTCGCGACTACTCTGGGAAGATCCGGAAAGCCGCCGAGCTCTATGAGCCTTCAAGCGGGCGTGTCATGACGGTGCTGACCGACCAGCCGGGGCTCCAGTTCTACTCGGGCAATTTCCTTGATGGGAAGGCAAAAGGGAAGAACGGCATCGCGTATGCCCTAAGAACCGGCCTCTGCCTGGAGACTCAGGCTTTTCCGGACACGCCCAACAGACCGGATTTCCCGACAACAACGCTGCGCCCGGGCCGGACCTACCGTCAGACTACGATTCATCAATTCTCTACACGGTAATAAGTCATATGCTCAGACGTACTTCAACTTGTGGCAATAATAAGGAGAACAGTTAATGAGCGTCCTGCAACCTCTCGATTGGGTGGTCATTCTCGGATATTTTGTTGTGATCGCCGGCATATGTGTCTGGGTCGCAAAAAGGCAGAAGAAGACCTCTGACGGGTATTTTCTTGCCGGGAGGGAACTGGGGTGGTTCGTCATCGGAGCGTCGATATTCGCTTCGAATATCGGGTCGGAGCACCTTGTCGGTTTGGCGGCATCGGGTGCCACCGACGGCGTTGCTATGGCACATTACGAACTCCATGCCTGGTGCCTTCTGATCCTCGCCTGGGTAATGGTTCCTTTCTACATGCGCTCGAAGGTCTTCACCATGCCTGAATTCCTCGAGCGGCGGTTTTCACCTGCGACACGCACCGTTCTTTCCGTCATCTCTCTGGTCGCATACGTCCTGACCAAGATCGCTGTCGGGATATTCGCCGGCGGGGTGGTTTTCTCTGTCCTCGTTCCGGAACTGAGTCTCTGGGGGCTGGACAGCTTCTGGGTCGGATCCCTTGTGATCGTTTTAGTCACCGGTCTTTATACGATCGTTGGTGGGATGCGTGCGGTTGCATATACTGAAGCAATCCAGACAATCGTTCTGATTATCGGCTCGGCGCTGGTGACTTTCTTCGGGCTGCAGGCTCTCGGAGGGTGGGCGGAACTGAGGGCCATAGTTCCGTCCGACATGTTCAACCTGTGGAAACCCCTGGTTCCTGACGGGCTGCAGAGCACGTGGGCGCCGGTGCGCGATTCGCAGCAGATGGCATGGTACTTCAACGACAACTATCCCTGGCTCGGCATGCTCGTGTGTGCTCCGGTAATCGGGCTGTGGTACTGGTGTACCGACCAGTACATCGTCCAGAGGACGCTCACTGCGAAGAATGAGACTGAAGCACGGCGGGGTTCGATTGCGGCCGCGTTCTTCAAGCTGCTTCCCGTGTTCATATTCATCATTCCGGGAATCATCTGCTACGCGCTCGCCCTTTCCGGCAAGATCCCCTATTTCCAGCAGACCCTGATCGGCGCCGACGGCAATATCATCCGGGACAGCGCCCAGCAGGCGTTTCCCCTGATGGTATCGCAGGTGCTTCCGATAGGGGTGCGGGGAATCGTCGTCGCAGGCCTGCTGGCCGCACTGATGAGCTCGCTGGCGGGTGCATTCAACGCCAGCGCCACGCTCTTTACCATCGACTTTTACGGACGGCTGCACCGCAGCGTTTCCCAGGAGAGACTGGTGTGGGTCGGCCGCGTTGCCACCGGTGTCATGGTCCTCATTGCCATACTCTGGATCCCTGTGATCAAGGGAGGCCGCGGGCTCTATGATTACCTGCAGGGAGTCCAGTCGTATCTCGCGCCGCCCATCTTCGTGGTCTTTTTCCTGGGCGTGTTCTACAAGCGGCTCAATGCCAAAGGGTGCCTGTGGGCGCTTATAACCGGATTCGCGCTCGGGATGGCACGTCTGGCGGTGGACACCCCGGTGAAGATGATCCCCGGCTTTCAGTATCCGGAAGGCTCGCTTCTGTGGATTATCAACAACACCTTCTTCCAGTATTACAGCATCCTGATCCTGATGGTTTCCGCGCTCGTCATGATCGTGGTGAGTCGCATGACGGCGGCGCCCGATTATGGAAAGATCAGCGGATTGACCTATGGAACCAGGACCGAGAAAGACAAGATGGTCTCGCGGGCAAGCTGGGCGCCGATCGACGTGATACTCTCGGTCGTGGTGGTCCTTCTGATTCTTGCTGCGTACCTGTATTTCGTCGGGTAGGAAAAGTAAAACGGTTATAAGGAAGAAACGACATGCAGAATATCCCTGAAATAAAGCTGGGCATCGTTGCGGTCAGCCGCGATTGCTTTCCGATAGAACTGTCTCAGACGCGGCGCAGGCGCGTGATGGAAGCCTGCCGGGAACCCACAGTTCCCGTGGTGGAAATCGAGACCGTGATTGAGAACGAAGACGATGTTCTCAAGGCCCTTGATGAGGCCGGGAGGAAAGGGATCAACGCGCTGGCCATCTATCTGGGGAATTTCGGACCGGAAGGGCCGACGACCCTGTTGGCGGAGAAATTCGGCGGGCCGGTAATGCTGGTCGCAGCCGCCGAGGATTCCGGCCATGATCTGAGGAACGGACGCGGAGACGCATACTGCGGACTCCTGAGCGCGTCCTACAATCTCGGATTGCGGCGGCTCAGGGCGCACATACCGGAATACCCGGTCGGAGATGCTTCTGAAGTCGCCCGGATGCTGGCTGAGTTTATTCCCATCGCCCGGGTTGTCGCCGGCGTGCGCAATCTGAAGATTATTTGTTTCGGCCCGAGGCCGTTCGACTTCCTGACTTGCCACGCCCCGATTCAGCCGCTGTTTGATCTCGGGGTCGAGGTCATGGAGAACAGTGAACTCGACCTGTACGATATCGTCCAGGCGGAAAAGGGGAGTCCGGACATAAAGCGCATTTCCGACGAGATGAGTGCCGAATTGGGCCAGGGAAACACATATCCCGAAGTGCTCGAGAAAATGGCGCATCTTGAATCGGCGCTCAACAGGTTCATGCAGGAGAAAGCAGGAGCTTCGAAGTACATCGCGTTCGCCAATAAGTGCTGGCCTGCATTCGAGAAGTACTTCGGCCATGTCCCATGCTACGTGAACGGCCGGCTGGCCGCCAGGGGAATTCCGGTCGCCTGCGAGGCGGACATCTACGGAGCACTGAGCGAGTATATGGTAGCCTGTGCGACCAGGTTGCCGCCGACGCTGCTCGATATAAACAACTCCGTTCCCAAAGACATGTACGCTGCGTGCAGTGACATGGTGGGAGATTACGCGCTGAGCGATCTCTGGATGGGCTTTCACTGCGGCAACACTTCCGCGCAATGCCTGGTGGAGCCGGTGCTGCGGTACCAGCTGATCATGCATCGGCTGCTGGAAGCGGATCAGGCGCCGAACATCACGAGAGGAACACTGGAAGGACAAATCAAGCCCGGACCTATTTCCATATTCCGCATTCAATCGACTTCGGACGCGAGGATACAGTCCTACGTCGCCAATGGGGAAGTGCTTGATGTTGATCCACGATCCTTTGGGTCCATCGGGGTGTTCGCAATAAGGGAGATGGGAAGGTTCTATCGCCACGTTTTGATTGAAAAGCGTTTCCCGCACCACACGGCGGTGGCGTTCAGGCCTGCAGCCGGGACGTTGTTTGCGGCGTGTCGGATGCTCGGGGTGGATGATTTGTTCTTCAATCGTCCGCGCGGTTTGTATTACCCGACCGAGAATCCGTTCTGAGGTGTTTCCCTGGGATCGTTCGGTCGTCCCTGGGGACTTGATTTTTTCTTTATTCCTGTGGGATCCCGGCACTTCCGTGCCGGGCTAGGGACGGCCGAAAACTACGTTCCAACATCGACGGCACGCGTCAGACTCGGCTACCGCCGATCGATAATCAGCTTCTTCGAGCGCTCGACCCGGCTCAGGCTTCCAGACGACACCAACTCTACAGACGGGATCCCCATTTTGCCGCTCTTTACGACCTCTGCGATTTCCGGAACCGAAAGAAGCTTCGTTCTGATCGTGGAAACCGCGTCCGGACATGCTCCTGACATTTCAATTTTGAACTCGAGGTGCTCATTGCCGTCGTGGCGAGTCACCAGCAGCTGATAATCAATCAACCCTTCGATTCCAAATAACACGTCATCAAAAAACGCAGGATAGATCTCGGTTCCGCCGTCGAGCGCCACTATGGTCTCGAGACGTTTCCTGACATGCCCGATCTTCAACAGTGTCGCTGCGCCGCAGGAGCAGGGAGAGGTCGCGATGCGGGAAATGTCATGGGTACGGTAGCGTATAAGAGGCATCGCTTCGCGAGTAAGGGTCGTGAAGACGAGTTCTCCTTCCGCTCCCGGCTCGACCGGCGTCCCGGTCTTCGGATCGACTACCTCCACGAGCAGGTCCGCCTCATTGAAATGGTAGCCGTCCCCCGCCTCGCACTCGACTGCCACCCCGAGCCCCATTTCGGTCAAACCATAATGCGTGCGGATGCTGCAGTTCCAGAGGCTCTGAAGTTCCCGCCGCATTGACGGAGAAACGTATTCCCCGGCAAGAAACAGCACCTTCACGCCAAGATCTTTCATCCCGCCTCTTTCCTGCAGCTCCCGTGACATGCGGAAGAGCCGGCTCGTGTACCCGAAAACTACCGATGCGTGTGAATCCAGGATGGTCTTCCGGTGCTGTTCGGCATCGAGATCAATCTGCCCGACAACGGGCACGGCACCGATTCTGCTGACGCCTTCCGACAGAAGGTCGGCCTGGCTGAAAGGACGTCCGTCGGCCAAAAGTATGTAGACGGTCGTCCCCGGCTCCGCGACGGTGCCGATTCCGGCCGCCATGAAATCAATGATCCTATCCAGATCTCCGCCGCTCCAGAAGATTTTCTTCTGTGGTCCGGTGGTCCCCGTAGTAACGAACGTGTATGGCCGGGCGACTTCCGATTGTGAGACGCACAGGAAGCGGTAGGGCGTGGCGGCGACATCTTCCGGGGCCGTCAGAGGGATTTTCGTCAGATCCGCGATACTCGAGATGTCGTCGGGGCGGATCCCGCACACATTAAACAGGTCACGATAGAATGAGCTCATGCGGAAGGCGTAAGCCACCGTGTCCCGCAGCCTGTAGAGGCGATAGGAATCTACATCGGTACGGCCGATTCTTCCCGCAGCGCCGAACCCGGCGCGTATGATCCTGTGGAGCCACTCTTCGATGTACACAGCCGTGTCCTCGTCAGAACAATTCACTGCCGACTGGCTGCGAAAGCTTCCTCCCGTCGCTTGCCGTCAGGTAATACGAGCAGAAAGGCGTTGGATTCCCGTCGGGAACAAGTACGTGAATACAGCAGCGATGCAGCCGCCCAAGATCTATGTTCCATGCGTCCTGAAACGCCATCCCGGAAATGCAGAGGAAATGACTCCGGGCGCGTTCGAGGAGATTGTCCGAATCTCCTGATATGGCCGGTTCACAGTATTTCCAGTGCCTGCGGACGTAATCCCTGGCCTGTTCGTAAGACTGCCGGCTGTCGGGATGGAGATTTCTCCCGGTGCGTCCGAACAGTGTCGTGGGAATCAGAACGTTGTCTTCTCTCAACACGGAGAGCGCCGAAAAGGAGCAGTGGGCTTCCTCTCAGCCGGGAGGGATGAAGTTCTCCACTTTCAGCTGACCATCAGTCTGGTTTTCGATTGCCTCGAGAATGTCCGGGATCAGGATCCGGTCCTCATTGCGCGGGGCATCGGGATACCTGCCGAGATACGTCATCGGCTGAAAGTGCACTCCCTTGACGGTCGGGATCCACCGGGCGGCGAACCTGATGATGGCTCCGACCTGATGTTCGTTCACATTGCGGACCAGAGTCGGAACGAGAATCACTCCGAGCTTCAGCTCCGCACAGCGGGCGACGGCCTCGAGCTTGAGCGAAAGCAGTTCCGCTGCGCGCATTCGGCGATAGACGTCGTCTGTGACTCCGTCGAACTGAAGGAAAACCGTTGTTGCGCCTGCATCCTTCAACGAGCGCGCGTAGTCGGGGTCGAGTGCAAGCCTGATGCCGTTGGTGTTTATCTGGATGTGATCAAATCCGATTCTGCGGGAGAGCGCGACGATGTGGGGGAGATCGTCACGCAGCGTCGGTTCTCCTCCACTGAGCTGAATCGGCTGGGGACCGCGCCGTTCGACAAAATTGCGCAGAACTCGGGACAGGAAGCCGATGTCCGGATCCGGGCATGCGTCACGTCCTGAGTCGGCGAAGCAGACCGGACACTCGAGATTGCAGTGGTGAGTGACTTCGAGAATTGCGCTGCACGTATTCTGGCCGTGTTCATTGCAGGCGTGGCAGCCGTAGGGACAATGATTTGGCGGCGGTTGGAGAGGCGATCCCGGGCGGCTCCATTCGGCATACGACCTCGGGTGGTTTCTCCAGATGAGCGTCTTTTCCAGGTCGCCGTGTTCGGGGCAGCTCTTTTCAAGAAATACTGAATCACCCTCGGTCACTTTTCGGGCGGGAATTTTTCGCAGGCAGTGAGGGCAGAGGCTCAGGGTATGGTCGGACAGGTTCCGCATGCGCTCACTTACTTCTCTTCGATAATGTCTTCGGCGGCTGCGACAATGGTCGTGACTGTCCTTTCGGTGAGGTACTCGACTCCGCACTCAGGGCACTTCAAACCGGGGACGTACTGGGCCAGCTGCATGTAGCTGAGCCTTACTTCGGTTTCGACCATCTTCTTCTTGTCCTGGAAACAGTACCATTCAGTCATCAGTCGCTTTCTCCCAGCTTGAACCTGTGGCTGTAGGCGGTCAGGATGCGGTATCCCTCCTTTGCGGGCGCATACTCGACATAGAAGTAGACTTCATTGACCCGCAGTTTTGACAGGAGTATCCCGGTCTCGGGTTCGTAGAGTTTTTCGCCGGTTTTTTCGGCGTGGTCGATCACCCTTCTGATGTCGTCCTCGCCTATATGCCTGATATCAAGAAGATCTCTGAGATCGTCGGCGATCTCGAGCTTCATCGCTTTGGCTTCCGGCGACAGGGGCGGAGTTGCCGCTCCGACAATCGAAGCGCCAAGCGCGGCCATGGAGCCCAGTGCGAAGTCGCGGCGCGAAATCGGGTGAAGCTTTTCCTCTTTGCGGTTCTTGCTGTCGTCTTCCGCCATCGTTTTTTCCTCGACGCGAACCATCGTACCCGATTGTATGCGGAATTTCACTCGCGAAAAACCCTGCGGGTTTGCCGGCGCGGGTCAGGAGGCTTTGCCGGTCCAGCAGAACGTGCACATCCTGTCGGCCGGGAGACCGATGGCGGCAGCCATGTCGGCCAGTTTCTGATACACGAGCGAATCCGCTCCGAGGTCCTGTCTTATGGTTTCGACCATCTGTGCGTGTGCGGGAGCATCCTGGTCCAGGTACGCTGCGCATCCCGGGGTGTCTTTCCCGTCGAGTTTCCTGATCGCCTTCCGGGCGGCGAGTTCCTTTGTCGTGCGGGTTGACTGGTTGTAGATGCAGGGGAACATGAGCGGCGGACAGGCTATCCTCAGATGCACCTCTCTGGCCCCGTGGGCTAGCAACTTTTCCTTTATCAGGCGTCTCAGCTGGGTGCCTCTGACTATGGAATCGTCGCAGATCACGATTCGCTTTCCCCGGATGAGTTCCGGGATGGCGATAAGCTTCATGCCGGCAATCAGGTCGCGGGTCGACTGATCGGAAGGCATGTAGCTGCGCGGCCAGGATGGGGTGTATTTCACGATCGGCCGTGCGAATGGGATTCCGGACTTGTTTGCGTATCCGATGGCATGGCCTACGCCGCTGTCGGGAACGCCTGCCACTATGTCGGCGGTGAATCCCGCCGCCCCGTCCCGCTTGGCCAAAAGCCTTCCGCTTTCGTAACGGGCCTGCTCGACATTGATTCCTTCGATGGAAGTGGCGGGAAAGCTGGTGTAAATCCACAGGAAGGCGCAGGGGTGGCCGGAGCCGTTGTTGCTTTCCTTTATCTTCTGCACGCCGCTGTCGGAGAGCTTCACGATCTCTCCGGGCCGGAGTTCGAAAACGGGTGCGAACCCGAGATTGGGGAATGCCGTGGTTTCGGTAGTCACGGCGAACCCGGTCTCGCTTCTGCCCACCACGAGGGCGGAATGGCCGCTTCGGTCGCGGGCGGCGAAGATGCCGTCGCGGGTGAGGACCAGCAGCGATACAGAGCCTTTGATGCGCTCAAAAATCGATTCGATCCCGGCCTCGAGATTGGGTGCCCTGCTGATGAGTTCAGCCATGACCTCCGCCGGACTTATGCTGGAATCGGGCTGGATTTCGGCGAAAGTCGCTCCCTGGCTCTGCAGTTCGGCCACTATCTCGTCAAGATTGGCGACGTTGCCGTTCATTACGATGGAGAAGACCCCGTGGCGAGAGGCGAGCAGGACCGGCTGTATATCGTACCCGATGACTCCGATGCCGTACTTCCCCTTCATCCTGGGGAAGTCGTGCTGGAATTTCGGCCTGAAATTCTCCCCCCGGATGTCGTGGATTTTGCGCTCAATCCCTTTCTCTCCGAATACGGCCATGCCCGCATAATCGGTGCCCAGGTGGGAATGATAATCAATGCCGTAGTAGAGGGATTCTGCACAATTCCCCTGTTTGGAGACCGCACCGAAGATGCCTGCCATCAGATGACTCCTTCAGATTCACACGAGCGAGGTGCCTTTTCAGAATCGCAAATATTACCAGAAACCAAGGTAGTGCGAAACTGGAACTGCAGCTTTACCTGGATCCCTGCACCCAGACCGTGCGCGTCCTCGGCCCATCGAATTCGCAGAAATATATCCCCTGCCAGGTGCCGAGTTGAAGCCGGCCTTTTTCGATGATGACCTGGACCGACGACCCCACGATGGCGGCTTTCACATGAGCGGCGGCATTTCCTTCCGAGTGCCGGTACCGGCCCTTCCACGGGACGGCGCGCTCGAGCGCCTCAGCCAGATCCATCATCACGTCTGGGTCCGCGTTTTCATTTATCGTGACGCCGGCCGTGGTATGGGGGATAAAGACCGTAATCAGGCCGCTGTCGATCTTCAGCTGTGATGCCGCGGCCTGAACTTCTTTGGTTATGTCCGTGAACTCCGTATGGTTTTGAGTGCTGATGGAAAAAGAATACATGCGAGTCCTCCCGGGGTTCGGAATGCAATGATATTGTACCCGGAGTTTTGCCTGCTGTTTAATAACAAGGTATCAGTTCTTCTAATTCCTTTGATCGCGTAAAATTGCAGGGTATGTTTTCTGGGCGGGTACGTGAGATGCTCAGTAGTTGCACAAGTGGAGAAGAACGATGCCGAATCAGCCGCAGGAGGAATTTTTCGAGATCACTTCAGCTGCGGAACTGCGCGATGCGTGGAGCTCGCTTTCGAGTGAAGAACGCCATGAGTTTTTCGATCGCCTGTCGCGTACCGAACGTGAGGATTTCTTCATAAGTCTGTCGGCGCGCGAACAGGCCAGAATGATTCTGGAGTTCCCGTCGCACCGCAGGCGCATCTGGTTGAGGCTGCTGCCGCCGGACGATTCGGCAGACCTTATCCAGGAAGCTCCTCCGGAGGAACGCGAGAACCTGCTTGCGCTGCTCGATGAGTTTTCACGGAAGGAAGTCAGGGCGCTGCTCGCGTATGCCGAGGATGAAGCCGGCGGCCTGATGAATCCGCGCTTCGCCCGGGTGCGGCCGAATATGACCGTCGATGAAGCGATCAGTTATCTGCGCAGGCAGACACGGCAGCACGCCGAGACGGTGCAGTACGTCTACGTAATCGGCGAAGACCAGCGGCTCCTCGGAGTACTTTCGTTCCGGGAGTTGTTTGCCGCGACCACCGGCACGCTGGTGCGTGACATCATGAACACCAATCTGGTCACGGCGGATGAAAAGGACGACCAGGAAGCGGTCAGCCGCCTTTTCGATGAAAACAACCTTGTTGCGATCCCGGTCATAGATGATCAGGGGCGCATGAAAGGGATCGTCACCCTCGATGACATTGTCGATGTAGTCCAGGAAGAGGCGACCGAAGACATTCAGAAATACGGCGGCATGGAGGCGCTGGACGCCCCCTATCTGGACATCGGTTTCTTCAGCATGATCAAGAAGAGAGCCGGATGGCTGACGGTGCTGTTTATCGGAGAGAGCTTTACCGCCTCCGCCCTGGGACGATTCGAGGCGGAGATAGCCAGCGCTGTGGTTCTGACGCTGTTCATTCCCCTTATCATCAGCAGTGGCGGTAACTCGGGTGCGCAGGCGTCCACTCTCGTGATTCGTGCGATGGCGCTCGGCGAGGTCAGGCTGCGCGACTGGTTCCGCGTGATGAAACGCGAGCTGGCGTCAGGGCTGTTCCTGGGCATGGTGCTGGCGCTGATCGGGTTTGCGCGGATTGTCCTGTGGGAGTACTGGTTTCAGGCGTACGGATCGCATTATCTCCCGATCGCCCTGACCGTTGCAGCCAGTCTGATCGGGGTGGTGCTGTTCGGCACTATCTTCGGTTCGCTGCTGCCGCTCATCCTCAGGCGGGTCAATCTCGATCCCGCGAGCGCCTCCGCGCCCCTGGTGTCGACCCTGGTTGATGTCACCGGAGTCATCATCTATTTCACGCTCGCGGCGCTGATTCTGAGCGGCACGCTGCTGTAGCGTCAGTTGGTTTGGATGAGGAGCACCCAGTCTTCCGTTCCTTCGCTGTTGAGCCCGGGAGGAGTCAGGACCAGGTCTCCAGCATTCGGTGCAGAATTGAGGATTCCGGTGAAATTCCCGTTGGTCGGGTCGTACCACCTCAGATTTGCGGGGCCCGCAAACGCTCCCATGTTGACGGTTATGGTGCGGATATTGGGCAGATACGCGATGGCGAGGGTCCCGTCCTCGGTCGCGGCGGCCGTCAGGTAGTCGTTCTCGCCGAGCACAAGCGAGTCCTCCTGGGCGAATGTCCCCAGTCCGCTGGTCACAACCTCGTGTTGCTGGTCAGGCACAAGGTCGAACCAGGCGACTGACGTGAAGAGGTCCTTCACGATTTCCATATGCCTCGCTCCGACCGAGTTGATGGCGTTCCTCCAGTCGGGGAGGAATTGCCATGTCGACCTGTGGCCGTACATATGGCCCGCCGCCCCGCTGAGCAGCGCCCAGTAGGCTTGCCGGCGGATGTTTCCCGGGATGTTCCCCTGCGCCTCCCGCTCGTAATTGGCTTCGATCAGGAAGGTGGGCAGAAAATCCGCCCGGTTATAGTCTTTCAGGACCTGCACATATGTAATGAAATAGGTGAATGAGCCGTTGAGGCCGAGAATCGGCCGCCAGGAAGGATCATCGAGAGAGCCGCTGGCGTAAAAGGCGAGTTCGCTGGTGTGCAGATGCCGGTTGTCGAATTCCTGGATTCCGAGCGCGACGGCCTGAACGAGAGCGGCATCGTTGGGATCCTCAAAAGTCTGGAAATTGTTGCCGTGCATCCAGATGATGTTGTCGAACCCCACGTAGCGGTTTCCGAGGAAGCGGCCGTACTCGCGGGCGGAGTCGACGCCGTTTTCCTGCAGCACATCCAGCCACCCTTCAGTCTCGATCGGGTTCAGGACGACAAGCTGCTTGTGCTTGGCCGCCAGCTGGATCATGGCGTCGGCCCGCGCGAAATAGGCCTCGTTAGGCGTCGTGAGATCGCGTGGCGTCGTGAACGGGACGATTCCGTCAAACGTACTCGCATCCACCCTCCCCCCGGTCTCCTCATCGGCTATGAGGTTTATCCAGGCAACGTTGAATCCCTGCGCGGCGCGACGGCCGAGATAGAAGTCGGCATCGTTTTCAGAGAGATTGACGATCAGGGCCTGCGGTGAGTCCCCGTGGATGAAGAAAGGCTGGCCGTCCTGCGCAACCAGGAAACGTCCGTTTTGACTGATTTGCAGCGGAAACTCGGTCGGTTCCAAAACCGGGTCGGGTTCCGGTTCGATGATAACCACGCCCTGTGAAGGGTTTGAGTTCCCGCCGCAGCCGGATAACAGCAATCCTGCCGCCGCCAGCAAAGCAAACAAACATAATTTGAACATTCCACTCTTCATAGCGGAATTATGTAGCAATACGGAAAAACAATTTCAAGGTACTTCGTTTTCAGGGAAAAACTGTCACACATCTGCGACAGTTTTGATGCCGGAGTGGGTGGCGAGGCGAGCCGGACTGGGCGGCGGGGGGTGTTATCGGGAAACGGCGTGGGGCTAATAGCCTGCGCGCCGGGCTTCGTCATAGGACCACCGGCGGACCATGGCCTTCCATGCGAAGGCCTGGTAAATGGCGGAGAGTCCGACAATGGTGTATATGACCCGGCTCAGCATGGATCTGTCTCCGCCGAAAATGGCGCCCACCAGATTGAAATCGAATAGTCCGATAAGACCCCAGTTGAGGCCTCCGATGATCAGTATTACCAAGGTAATAATATCTAATGCTTTCATATTTTTCTCCCCTTCGGCCTCGAGGCCGCATACTGAAGGAAGCAATTTTTCGGCCGTGATTTGATCAAGGTCGGTCGTCCCTGACGGGACTTGATTCTTTTTTGGGGTTCCTATTGGATCCCGGCACTTACGTGCCGGGCTATTCTCAACGCGTCCCTGACGGGACTCGCGGCCGTGGTTTGCGTCACGTCGTCGCGAAAAACGTCTCGGATCGGTGCCACGGACATTGACGGGATTGGTCTAACGGAATATTACCGGGACGTAGGAACAACGGTCGCGGTCATTCGTCCCTTTCCGTTCGATTGTGCAAGCCCGGCACCCGCCAGCGCGTCAAAAACTCCGGGCTGCCCAATCTTCCACTCGCCCTGCGGGCTCCTTCCATGTTGGGTAGCCCAGATTATCTGTTCAGCTCCACCTTTATCTGAACAGGCAATATTGCACAATCATAGGGACGCCTTGAACCTAGCCCGGCACGTAAGTGCCGGGAAACCATAGCGATAAAGAAGAAATCAAGTCCCGTCAGGGACGTCCGACCATATTTTTATTGTGCCCTCGGCTCCACCCTCCTCATCAACGCGAACACACCCCAACCGAGGTACTCCCGGGTGTACGCGGCGTAACGCTCGGGTCCCGACGTCAATTCGGCTCGAATCTGCGGCACCATCTCATCCTCAGGATTGGCATCAAGCCATCGGCGCATCGTTAGCCATTTGGCCGCCTCGTATCTGTCCCAGCCGTCCTCGTCCGCGAGAACCATTTCCACGACGTCATAGCCAAGGCGGCCGAAAGACGCGATAAGTTCCGGAAGCAAGAGAAAATCGGAAATCGAATTGGCCTCGCACTTCTTCGCCGCATCTTCCGTCGGCGGCAACCGGCGCCAGTAAGGCTCTCCGATGAGGATGATCCCTCCGGCGCGCAGGCTCCGCTCCAGCAGGGCAATAGTGCCGGCTACGCCCCCGCCGATCCACGTGGCTCCTACGCACGCCGCCACATCGACCTTCTCCTCGGCGACGTAACCGGCGGCATCGCCATGGATGAACTTGACTCGATCGGCGACGCCGAGTTCTTCAGCACGGTTTCTCGCATGTTCGGTGAACAGCATGCTCAGGTCGATGCCGGTGCCGGTGATGCCATGATCGCGTGCCCATGTGCAGAGCATCTCTCCGGAACCGCTGCCGAGGTCGAGCACTCGTGCTCCCGGTTCCAGACGCAGCGCCCTGCCGAGAGTGGCGAGCTTTTCGGGTGTTATCGGGTTGTGAATCCGGTGAGCGCTTTCAGTGATATTGAATATTCGCGGGATGTCCAATGTGGAAAATCTCCTTATGTGTGTGGATGACTACCTCACACCCTATTCGACGAGCATTACGGGCGCTTGCCAGAATACCGCTTTCTTTCCGTTCGGGTCCAGAACAGAAACCTGACGTGAAACCGCAATCGTATTCGATCGGTCTCTTCATCAATGCGGCTGCGGTTTCTCCCTTGAGTTTGAACGAGACTTTGTCACGCAAATTAGCATAGACGGACCCGTAGTCGTCCCTTATCTCGCCAATGAAATCCATGACGGTGCGATCGGACCCGGTCTCCTTCGCAAGGACAAGTTCGCTCCCCGGAATCTTCATCGTAACCGGCACATAGTACTCGGCGCTGTTGAGCTTGAAGTAATTCACTTCCATTGCGATCGTGAGATCCGTAATCGGATCGCCCAACATCAGCGCCTCTTCGAGCTGTCTCTCCTTATCGGCGGCGGTGAATTTCGAGAATTTCTTCCTGGCGTAATAGCCCTTGCGATATTCGAGTTTTGCTTGCCGGCCGTCCGCCAGCTCTATTTTGATTTTGCGGAACTTCCCATCCAATTCCGTATTGGTGGTGTAATAGCCCAGGATGTAGTAACTGGAAACGTCCTGCTGGGCATCGACGATCCCGCGAGAAAGGTCGTTGTAATCCAGCATCGCCTTGCCGCCCGCGATTTGCGAAACAGGAGCGGATTCCCAGCCTGCTGTCGATCGTGGACTGATCGGCGGCAGCGGAGCATCCTCGAGTTTCTGGAATTCGCATATTGCGATTGATTGGCGAACGCCGTCTTCGGTGACAATGAAGTCGCGTTCAGTTAAACCCTCGATGGGATTCCCAGCATGGTCTTTGAGGATGACTGTTTCGATCACGAGCTGCGACTCCGTCTTGATCGTGAACGGCTCCTGCCGCAGACCAAAAACGCCACCGACAGCGCAGAGTTCACTGAGTAATAAAAGAGGAAATTCCGGGTTTTAAATGGGTATGAATCTGGGAGCCAGCCCCCAGACCCCCGGGATTTTACGCTTTGGTCCCAATCCCGAGGTTATTAAAATGCGAAACGGGGTGCCCGACGGTGATTTCGCGCCTGATTGGTTCAAATCCGAGCATCTCCACCCGGATCGTCCACAAGCCGTCAGCTAAATCCGGAAGACGGTAGAATCCTTGCAGATCGGACACGGCCGCTGTTTTTGTATCGCCGCGAGCGGCAGGGATTGTCGCACCCGGAAGCGGGAGCTCGTTATACCTGACAATTCCGCGGTGCTCCGAAGCGTAAAGCGACGGTAGCGCGATAAGAAACAGCAATACGGTTCGTTTCATTGTTTTATGAACAGCGCTGCTGCTGCGAAGACCGTCGAATGCCACAGGTGGTTCAACAGAAAATCAGAGACCATCAAAACCTCCAATCAGTTCTGCGATGGCCTCTCGACGCCATCGATCATGATAATTTCGAACCGGGCTCTTCCAGGCTCAAGCTTTAGTCCGAACTGTTCCTGGATGGCTTTGTGATAGATGGCGCGGAAGGGTCGGGAAGGGAATTGCCACGGTTTGCATCGTCTCTTATTTGACCCGGACTGGGATCTGCGTATTTGAATCTGAAGTCGTACAGCCCGTTGATGCCGGTTTGGTCGATTACTTTGCGGCCCGTCACATCGCGATTGCTCAACCATCCGGCGAATCGTTTCAGAGTTATTGCAGTAGCGGAAAACTCCATTTGGCCGCCGGGCGTACCTCCATAGCCGAATAATTGAGGCAGCAATTTCCAATCCTGCTTCCTCTTGCCCGCCGCGGGCGACGCATCCGAGGCAATTGGCTTCCCGTTTTCGTTCAGTTTCGCAGAGAGAAGCCTGGGTCCGTCCTTCGCAACCGTCAGTCAATAGACTTCTATTTCCCGCGGCGTCCGGTGAATCTTCAGTTTGAATCTTTCCTCCAGCAGAGACTGAAGCATCAGGCGCATCTGATTCCTGGGCGTTGAAGGGTCGGTTTTCGCGTCAATGCGATACCTGGCGCTGCCGGTCCAGGCAGGTCCGCCATGTATCATTGAAACCTCTGTCTGATACGCTTCCTCCATGAATTTCTTCAACGAATCGCACCCGCTATACCGGCCGCCTTCGAAACCCGTTGGCGCAAATGGTATCGGTCTGGGCGGCGCCACCGGCCCGGACACCAGCCCTATTGATCCCCCTGTGTCGTAACAACTGTCGGTCGGCCTGACGGATGCCACCTCGAAGGAAGGCTTCAAAGCGCTTTGCGACTGAGCCCGGATTTGAGGTGCCCTGAAGAGCCCGAACATTATTGGAGCAGCGAGCGCCGTCGCGCCCGCTGCCGCCAGAACCATCCTTTTCGTCCAGCCTACATTGTTGACGATGTGTTGACACATGATTGTGTGGATCCGCTTCTTCATGTCCGCTCCTGTGACGCCGGCAATGCAGGCCAGCGGCGATTCGAGATACAATTCGCAGACTTTCAGAATCCCTCGGGCATACGCCTGCGGATCTTTGCCCATGCTCAGAACATCTTCATCGCAGGCGCGCTCCCGTTCCTGGATCAGCTTTGCGCCGATCCACCAGACCATCGGGTGAAACCAGAAGAGAGCCTCGACGAACATGTGGATGGCCGAGAAGAGATTGTCGCGGCGGCGGACATGAGCCAGCTCGTGTGCGATGATCGCTTCCAGTTCTGCGTCGCTCAGGCGGTCCGACATGCCTTCGGGCAGCAGCAACACAGGATGGATAATTCCGAATACGCCAGGCTGGATGGAGGACGCGGAGTATGCCAGCCGGACCTGCGTTCGATCCCCCATGATTCGTTGCAGCGCCTCGAACGAGCGCCCCTGTGTTATTGGAGAAGCATTTCGAGCCACGGCTTTAACGCGCCTGCCCTTGGCCAGATAAGTCACCAGAACGGCAAGGCAGCCGCAGATCCAAGCCAAATACCCGATATTCCAGAGTAGACTCGATCGATGTGGTTGTTCGGCCACCGGAATCGCAGTCAAAGCAGCAGTTGAGTCAAAGGGGAGGCTGATCTCTTGTACAAATGTAATTGCAGGTTGTACGGCCGGCGGGGATTGCCGTTCACCGAAATCGATGGAATTGCCTATCGCGATGAACAGGGAAAACGGAACGAGGAACTTGATGGATTCGGCCAGCCAAAGCGCGTAGCGCACCCGGGCGTGGTTCTTTCAGAACAGGACAGTAAGCGACGCCGCCGCTGCCGCAAACAGCGTCGAGTGCCACAGGTGGTTCAACAGAAAATCAGAGATCATCAAAACCTCCAATTCCTGGCCGCGGCTAAGATCTCTAATTCCTGCTTTTAGAGAGCTTCTTTACAAGCTTCCGGGCTTCATCCAAATCCTCCAGCGTAAGCTTGCCGGATTCAATCAGGTGCGCCATGAT
>JAAYAM010000197.1 GCA_012719355.1 Acidobacteriota bacterium | reverse complement strand
GCGGCGGCTATCAGCGGCGCCAACAATACGGCGGTCGTGAATAAGCAGACCAGTGCCAGGATCGGCGCTGCAGACGTTGATGCGAAGGACGTGGACGTGCGAGCGTCGGCCGGCGAGGACGTCTATCTTGTGACGACGAACGCGTCGGTAGCCGGAGCGGCCGGCGTCGGTGCCGCAGTCGGCGTCGGAGTAATAGGCAATGAGACGCTGGCCGGTATCGGGACAGGCGCGGTGATCGATGCGACCGGTAACCTGGCTGTAAGAGCCGAGCAGGATTCTGACCTCGATATCTACACCGTGGCAGGTTCCGGCGGGGTTGTCGGAATCAGCGGCGCGATATCGGTCGGTGTCGTCGAAAACACTACACGCGCGCTCGTCGAGGGGAGCGATGATCCGGTTGTGGCCGCCAATCTGAATGCCGGCGGCAGGACGGAGATTGCCGCCGATTCAGTTGAAGAAATAACCAGCGGTACCGTCAGTGCCGCCGGTGGCGGAGTCGGGGTGGCCGGCGCGGTGGGAGTCAAAATCGTTTCTTCCGAAACGACGGCCTCAATCGGCGACAACACCCGTGTGAATCAGGAGCGCAGTGGCGAATCTCAGGATGTGGCGGTCAGGGCAACCGATGTCGTCCGTCTCAGGGGAGGCGGCGGCGCCGCCAGCGTGGGCGCTCTTTATGGGGCCGGCGCGACGTCTGAAACCAACATCGTACGCAATACCACTACAGCAGTCATCGGCGATTCGTCACTGATTGATGCGGGACGCGATGTTCTGGTTGCCGCTGATTCGACCAGGGATGTGCAGTCAGCTGCAGTGGCAGCGGCCGGCGGCGGTTCGATGGGTATCGGCGGCGCGGTTGCGATCGTGACTATCGGATCCCGGCTGGACGATGAGTCGCAGAACAGTCTCAGAGGAACCGGCGACGATGGTGAGTCCGGAGACACCGCAAGTTACACAGATGAGAGAATCAAGGAAGACAATGTAAGCGGCGAAATGGGCGACTCCGAATACGCTCAAAGTGTGGAGTCCGCGCTGGCGGAGAAGGCGGCAGTCCTCGATGTGAAGACGGACATGAACGAAACCTCAAAGAGTTCACTGGACAGGACTCGTGCCTATATCGGAGCCGGAGCGGACGTGACGGCCGGACGCGATATCGATGTCAGTGCCGGCGATAAGACTGACGTGGATATCGTCTCAATAGGAGCCGCCGGCGGTGCTGCCGGGATCGGCGGTGCGGTCGGGATAGGGATTACGAACAGCACGACCGAGGCCTTCGCAGGCCAGGAGGCGATCCTCCGAGCAGGTGCTGATATTTCGATAACTGCATCAGGCTCAAATGTCGACGACACCGGCTCAACGGTGGTAACCACTGCCGGTGCGGGAGGGATTGTAGGGCTCAACGCCTCGGTGGCGGTGTTCAAAGATACGAATACCACACGGGCGTATCTTGATGATGATGCCGATGTGCAGAATGCCGCCGGCGTCACGGTTGCGGCTGCATCAAACCGCGCGGCTGCGACCGAGTCGTGGGGCGCTTCGGCGGGTGCATTGGCCATAGGCGCCTCTATCTCGACTGCCACATTTACAGGCACAACCGACGCACATCTCGGAAATAACGCACGCGTGCGTGCGGATGCTCTGAAGGTTGACGCCGAGGATGCGTCCTCTGCTCTGGCTCGTGCCCGTGCGGGCGCAGCCGGCGTTGCTTCGGGTTCGGGCGCGGTGTCGGTTGCAACCATCGGATCCACGGTTGAGGCTTATACGGGGAATGATTCGGATATCGAGGTGCAGAACGATGTCGCTTTCGGAGCGACCAGCACCGCCGGTGCCGAAGCGGAAGCGATCGGCGTGAATGTCGGCGCCGGCGCGATAGGTGCTTCCGTGGCGACGGCAACCTCGGGAGCCGATGTCGCTGCCCGGATCGGCGAGCGTTCCGGCATACGGGCAGATTCCCTCGATATAAACGCCGCGCGAAGAACCGGAGGCGCGCCGACAGCGGTTGCAAAAGCGACCGGAGCTGCCGGAGGTCTGCTGTTGGGCGCCAATGCGACGGTTGCGTCTGCCGATGCAACCGGCAGCACGGAAGCGCTGATCGGCGACAACAGCACGCTGGAGATCAGCGGCGCCACAACAGTGAAAGCCGAGAACGAATCTCTGCAGGCGGCTTCGGCAACGGGGGTATCATTAGGTTTCGTATCGGTCGGCGCGAATTTCTCCCATGCGAACTCCGATACTACGACCCGTGCATCCCTGGGCGACGGCGTTCAAGTGAGTGGCGGCACGCTGCAGGTAATCGCGTCAGGGAAGGATAGCAATTACGCCCACAGCGTTGCCGGCAGCGGCGGTCTGGTATCGGCGCCGTTCTCGGCTGCCCACACAAACAACACAAGTTTCACGTACGCCGGTGCCGGCAGCGGTCATATCGCTGTGGATACTTTTCAACTCGGGGCGACACATGATGCGGTTTTCGACAGCTGGATCAACAATACCAACGCCTCGCTGGCCGGCGTCAGTGGCGCAAAGACGGTCAATGTGGTCAATTCAGGCAGCGAAGCGCATGTGGATGACAATGGATACATTGAAGCCGGCGATATCATGGTGCAGGCCGGCAACAGGATCGAGAAGTCGTCTCCGGGTGCGTTCATTCCGGGCCTCGGGTTTGCAGCCCCGTCATGGAACGTCAACTCGAGTTCGGGCGGCCTGGCCGACGTCCCGGCTGCGGAGGGCCTGACGACAATCAGCAACAACGCCCTGGTTAGTATTGGGGAAGGCGCTCACATCAGACAGACGGGTCTTCGCACCGCTCCAGGCCTTTTCACCCTCGATGCATGGAACAGCATCAAGGCCGTGGACAAGGTCAAGATGAGTTCCGGCGGCGCCGTGTCTGCCGCCAGTGCCAGTTCAGCAATCCTGGCCGATACGAACAATGCGACTGTCCGGATTCTGCGTGACGCCGAATTGGAAAGCCTCGGAGACATGGCGTTAGGCACACTCGTAACCGCTGATGCCCATGCTCAGGTCGCCGTGGATGTGTATGGGGCGGTCGGCGTCGCTCCTGCCGGCGACAGTGTCTCGCGCGTCAACGCGGCCAACAGCATCGAGATTGGTGAAGGAGTAAGGCTCGAATCGCTACGCGATATCAATCTCATCGCGGGCGCAAACACAGCCAATCAAGGGAGCAGTGTCAATGCGACCGCAAGGACAGACGTATATAACAACACTGCGATTCCAGTGGAACGCGATCCGTTGGCTGATGCGGTTATCCAAATCGACAGCAGTGTCGACATAGGAAGCCGCGCCGATATCGCTGCCGTGCGCAATGTGACAGTGGCGGCCGATGAGGGTGCGACGGTTGCTTCCGGCATCGGCATCGGCAAGGACATTTACCGCGAAGCACTCGCCGGAGTTGCGAGCGCGATCAGCAATGCCTTCGGCGGCGGGGATGTATCTTTCGAGACACGAACCGGACGTTCGATTGCAAACCAGACTTCCGATGTCGTGATTGAAGGAGATGTGCGGGTCGGGATCCAGCGCAAGCAGCATCTTGAGATAGGTATGGACGGCACCGTCACGAGCAAGACCGATGGGATTTCGATCACCGATACCGGATTGCGGGATATTGCTGCGGACATCCAGTCGCGCATCCACGACCTGGAAAAACTGATCGAAGAGTACAAGGTCGCCGACGATTCCGCGGATGCTTCGATCGCGGTAGCGGCGTATGAGTCGGAGATAAGCTTTCTCAGGCGCAAGCTGAAGGAGCTCGGCTTCACTGACGGCGAAGTTGCAAAGTCTCCGATCAGTCCGCTTCAGGCGGCAAACGATGCCATCAACGGCATGACAACGAAACTCAACGGCTACCTGGCTGATAAGGCAGCGCTCGAGACTGCGAATACTGATCTGAATGATCAGATTACACAGCACCAGGCGACTATTGATGAAAACAATGCTACGATCGCCGCCAACCTCGAGACGATTGACGGGCTTGATCCGGATGACGCTGAGGATAAGGAAAATATCGAGGAGCTTGAAGCGCAGAACGCACAACTGAGCTCCTGGAACGAGACTCTCACGAACACAATCATCCCGGATCTGGAGAATCAAATCGCGGTCAACACCGGTGAGATCGGTGTGATTGAGGAGAAGATCGATCCGCTCAACGAGCAGATCGCCAATATCCAGGCGGGCATTGACAATGATGAATACGGTTCCGAACCGGCCGGGGGCCCAATCGCGAAATTCCTGACGGTAAGCGATGTGACGGCCCAGTTGGGCAACATCTATATCCGTGGCGACAATCTGAGTGGAAGCGGCAAACTCGACGCTCCGGGGGATGCCGAGATCAGGATCACCAATAACAGTCCCAGCTTTCTTGTTCTGAAAAACCTGACAATCCCGGCTGAGGAGGGTGGTAAGGTTTACTTCAACGGCGTGGATGTAAATAGCAATGCAGACATCAACAGCCTGAATGGTTCCTCAGACGGCGCCGCATTCGACATCTTCACCGCCGAGAGTGGATTTGATGCTGAGGGGAACCCGATTCCACCCGCCAGGCAGAGCATTCTGATTGAGAGCAAGTACGATCCGCTTGACCCGTCGGATCTGGCTGCCACGCCGCCCAATACACCAGCTCTGGCACCCGACATCATCCTGCAGGGTGATATCAGCAATCTGCGAGGACTGGTCAAGATCGACAGTGCGGCGGGCAGCATACGCCTCGAGCAGAAGCGTGATGCGAACAACCAGATCATCCAACCGGTCCAGAGTGCGTCCATTCGAGCTAATGACGTCGATGTCGAGACGCGTAACGGCGATTTCGTTCAGAGCTACACAAACACATATTTCCATGCAGCCGGAGCTCCACTGACCGTCAGTGAGGGTGATCCGAACCTGACACCTATAAGCAATCCGGGTCGTTTCGATACGATTGAGCGGACGCCGGAGACCGCCGGCGCAGGGATCGTAGCCAACGGCAGCGTGCTCATTGCGGCGCGCTACCTCAACATCAACGGAAATATACAGAGCGGAATTCCCGAGTGGGGAGTGAGAGTGCCGGCAGACGCCGCAGTCATGATACCGGGAATCGGCCTCGCCACGTTTGATCAGGCGCGACTCCACTATAACAGCCTCACACCTGAGCAGCGGGCCGTTGCAGACGCCGAGTATTACAATGTCAGCGGCGCGACAGTAGACGGATTGGCCGGGAACATGCAGGGGAGCTGGGAAAAAATCTCTGTCCGATATAACGCCAGAGAAAACCGGCTCGAACTCGGCGGAGTAACCGTGCAGGGCGGATATATCGAATTGTTCGGACAGATTTTCAATACGAACAATCAGGGAGGCGGCAAGCTGCGCGTACTCGACGGCTACGGGCAGATCAAGGTCGATAACGGGACCGACTTGCCGCTATGGGTGAATACACTTGATACCGGCCGCGGCGTCAAGGGAGAAATCAGAATTACGAATATTATCGGCATCGACGCCGATGGCACACCTGTCACGGCGACTTCCACGTATACTCGTGATCCCGGCGGATCGCGTGATGGCGGTTTCTACAATCCCGCGTCGGGTTTGCGTTATGCAATGAGCGTCGGCAGCAAGACCGGGAGGATCGATAACTACCGCTACTCCGCGGGTGCTATTGTCGGAATCGAGGTCTTTCCCACGGAACTCGATAAATACTGGATAAGCGGGTACACACTGGAAAATGATCCGATGGCCCGCGGTGAATTTCTCGGCGTTCTGCCCAATTC
Organism: Acidobacteriota bacterium; assembly: GCA_012719355.1. Classification (GTDB taxonomy): domain Bacteria; phylum Acidobacteriota; class UBA6911; order UBA6911; family UBA6911; genus UBA6911. Next base: position 62,780 of record JAAYAM010000197.1, on the reverse strand, counting down.
AGGAACCGATCACTACTTCTCCCGCACACAATCGAACACCACGACCGACAACCCCGTGGCCGGAAGAACATGGTTCAACTGCAACTGGTGGACCTTGTGCGCGTACGGCACTTATTACAAGGAATTCAGCATTCAGTCCGCGACCAAGACAGTTACCACCGACAGTGTGAGAGCCGATTACCCGATTGGAATCGAATTCATAGGCTTCGATCGGGGCAAAATCGATGTGTCTTCGACAGGCGATGTCGTAATCAACGGAATGATCAACAACCGCCAAGGCGACACCCATTTTTCGTCTTCCGGCTCGATTACACAACAAGGCAACCTGCCGATCGTCCGTGCGGATAATGTCAGGTTAACCGCGGGCACCGGAATCGGCGTCGCCGGTCAGTCGGTACAGGTCAACGTCAATGACGGCGGGCGGCTGGACGCGTATTCAGATTCGGGAGAGATTCGTCTCAGCCAGGTAATCGGCGATTTGAGAGTCGGGGCCATCGGGGGAGCCGATGTCTCCAACGTCGTACTCGAGGCGGAGCGCAACCTGCTGTCGTTCAATGCCGACTCAGTTGTCCAGGGTCGTCGTGTTGAGCTTCTGGCGCGAAATGGCAGCATCGGCACATTGAACGGTTCGGAGAACGATCCTCTGGTTGTTCGTACCGGCTATACGACCAGTCAGTCGCAATGGCCCAACAACGGCCTGAAAGCCTTCGCGCGGGACAGCATCAACATACGCAATGAAGCCGATGTCGTTAATGCGGAAACCTATTCGGGCAACCTGCTGCTGATTTCCGCCGAATCGCAGGTGGGGGACGTGCGCATAGAGACGACAGGCAAGGTGATTGACAATAACCCGTTCGAGACCATTGATACGCGCACTCAGCAGGAACTGGCGGACCTGTGGGATTCGCTCCGGCTGCGCGGGGCCCTGGCCGGAGAAAAGGCTGATGAAGCAGTGGCTGCATACCGGAACGGCAAGAATGCCAACTATGCGCTTTACTGGCAAATGCGCAGATCGCAGAGCGACGGCGGAGCGGCGTACGATCCGGACTACCGGCTTACAGCTGCGGAGCGCGATGCGCTGTCGGCAACCGGTATGGATGAAGATCAGATCAATCGGTTCGAGGCCGACCGCCGGACGCAGTACCGGCAATTGCATGCTGAAGTCGGCAGCCTCACCGACTCCTTCGTCGAAGGTTACAGCTACAAGGTTTCAGAGGCCGAAGAAGCGCAAATTCGTAAGGGTTCCTCGTGGACTGAAGCGCAGTTAAGGCTGCCGGTCGGGATCGGCTTGCTTAGAAACATCACCGATACCGTGACGACTATCCAGGAGCCCAATGCCAAAGGCCGCAACGTAATGTTGGTCGCCGGGACCGATATCGGCTCTTACGACGAGCCGGTGACGATCGATCTCGATGCCGGCCTCGACGCTATTACCATTGAACAGAAGGCGGTGCTCGCAGCGGCGGAACGCGGCGATGCGACCGTTTCCGGCAACACCATCTCTATAGTCCAGCCGCGTTCGGTAAACGTAGCAGTCGGGACCGGAGCTCTCACCGCCATGGCGAACGGCGATGCGGTAATCGGCTCCGAGCAGGATTTACGCATCGACCAGGTGAGCGCATCGGGTGACATCCGAATCAAGGCAGGCGGGTCGCTGGTGAATGCCTCGAATTTGGCCGGTGCGGCCAACGTAGTCGGGAACAATCTGATTCTTGAAGCTGCGAATGGCGGCATTGGGTCGTTGCCGGACTACGAAGGCAACGTTAACTCGCCGTTCCGGGTCGATATTACGGGGGCCCTCACCGGCCGTGCGGCGAACGACATCTGGATCGAGGCCGAAGACGATCTGATTGTTGACACGATCTATTCGAGAGGCGATCTGCGTCTCGATGCCGGGGGATCGATTGTCGATGCTCATGCAGGCGAATCGGCGGCAGCGCCGGAAATCAATCTGCGGGCCCGCAGCATAAGCCTGACGTCGGCGGCCGGATCGATCGGTGAATTGACCAATCCTCTCGACATGGGTGTCGATCGCAACTATTTCATCAACGCTTCGGCAGGAACCGCCGGCCAGGGAATTCATCTTAACGGCACTGCGGGAGAATATTTCAACATCGGTTCCATTTTCTCGGGTGATGCGGTCTCACTCTCTTCGGCGACGGATATGGTAATTGACGGCGCCGTTACAGGCGCGGGTCCGTTCACGTTAACCGCGGGCAATCTGCTGCTCATGACGCCGGAGGCGGATGTGCATGCGACGGCTCAGGGCGTGTTCCTGCGAGCCAATGAATTGGTTATGCAGGACGCCCGGCAGATGTCCGGTGATGATGACGAAGAACTCGACTCAGGGGATGCCGCGAGGATACGCACCGATGCCGGCACGATCGACATCGAGACTGTCGGGAATGCATGGATTACGGGTATTGAAAGCGGCAACCCGACTGCAGCCGCGATCCGGGTGGTCAGCACCGAAGGACGTATCCTGGACAGTGGAGACACGCGCCTGGACATTATCGCCGATACACAGCCCGATGCACGGTTGACGATCAACGGCGCGCTGGGCATCGGCGACAATCCACTCGACGTACGCGTGCTCAATCTGGATGCGACGTCCGGCGGAGTAATCGACCTGGCCGCACAAAACAATCTCAACGTCATTGCGGCATCGGCGGCTGACCGCATATGGCTGACCGCGACCGGCGATATCACCGGCGATGCGGTGACCAGTACCGGAACAGGCGCCAATTCTGACAAGAGCGTGTTGATATCTTCTGCTTCCGGAAACGTGGACTTGAATTTCGTATCGGGACAGTCCGATGTGATTGTCAATGCCCCGATGTCGCTTTCCGTGGGCCGGATTGATGTCGGCGGGTCAATCTTCCTCGCCAGCGACCGGATCAGCGCCGCCGTAAACGGGATTGGGAACGGTGATCATGGCGGTTCCGTCACCGGATATGGCGGTGGATCGGCGTCCTACATCGACCTTGGCCTTTCGTCGCCTTCAGCCTGGCGCTTTTCGTCGATTGCGGCTCTGACCGGAAATATCAGTGTCCCGAGAGGAGATTTCCACGTCGACAGGATGCACGTCGGGCAAAGACTGATTCTGCGCAATCCGCTGACGAATGTGTTGATCGATCAGACGAATCGGAACCGGCAGCCATCCGATGTGCAGCTGTACACCGGCGGCCGCGAGTTCAGCCTGAGTCTTGCAGCAAATCGTGTGTCGACAGATGCTCTGGTGATTGGAAGAAAGCCGGTCTACGAGATTATTTCGCCGGACGGCAGCACGAGTGTGGTCGAGCAGTCAGAAGCGACTTTCAGAAACGGCCGGAACTCCATGAACCCTGCATTGAACTTCACGCTTGTCGTTGGCGACGATCAACGACACGTGGATTACGAGATCCCAGCCGTGTCCCTGAATGAAAATGGTGACAGGGCATGTCCGGAAGGTGACTCGAAGTGCGAAACAAAATAAACGGAAGACTTCTTATCGGCGTAATTCTTGCTGCATGTCCCGCGCTGGCACAGGTCGTCACTCCGGGAGCGCTTCAGCAGCTCCGGATTGAGGAGGATGAACGGCAGCGGCGGATGGAGCGCCTCGACCAGCAGCAGTCGGCTGAACCGAAAGTCGAAGTGCCGGCAGAAGGTCCTGCTATAAAGCCGGACCCTGATGCTGTGCCTTTCTTCGTGCGTCGGATTCAATTCACGAAATCGGAGATTATCCGGACGGACGAACTGGAAAAACTGGCGGCAGACTACCAGGGGCGTGAACAGACGTTGCCCCGATTGCAGGCGCTGGCCGCCGCCGTCAATGACGAGTATCGGAAGCGTGGTGTGGTCACTGCGCAGGCGGTGATACCGCCCCAGGATGTGTCGGCGGGGATTGTGGAAATCCGTCTGGTAGAAGGACGGCTGGGGAACATCCTGCTGAAGGGGAGCAATTCGACTTCCACTGCCTACGTTCTCAAGCGAATCGGAATGAAACCGGGCGACCTGGTCGATCTGCAGAGACTTGAGCGGGATCTTCTGCGCTTCAATCGCACGAATGATGTCCAGTTGCAGGCGCAACTGGCTCCGGGCACCGCTTTTTCCACCACGGACCTTCGTCTTTTCATGAGGGAACCTTCCCGCCATTCGCTACGCACCTTCGTTGATGATGGGGGTGGCTTCAGTACGGGTGAATACAGGGGCGGTGTGACTTACTCGAATCGCAGCCTGTTCGGCTACCGGGACGACCTGTCGCTTTCGACGGTACAATCCGATGGTCAGCACAGCTATTCAATCCGTTATGGTCTGCCGTTCAACCGGAGCGGCGGGCGTGTAGCGCTTGCCTACTATCAGGACCACACCGAAATTCGCCACGGCTCCTACTCGTCGCTCGATATTAGCGGCGAGTCGCGCAGCGTAGTGTTTTCTCTCCGGCAGCCGGTATATCTCGGCAGATTTGGTCAGATCGATCTGCTCGGAGGAGCGAAGGCCCGCCGCAACAAGACCTGGATCAGCGATATCTTTGTCGCCGGGACCGATACGATCGACGGATCTATCGGAATCGAAGCGCAGCGTGCCGACTCACATGGCTACTGGGTTGGGAGCTACAGTTTTACCACCGGCAGCGCCAGGGCCGAGGAACGCTCCGACTATTGGCATGGCCGTGGCTGGGTGCATCGCCGTCAGTACCTGACTGATCGGTGGTCTGCGGTCGGGAGCTTTTCCTGGCAGAACACTGCCAGGCGGATGCTGCCCGCGAGCGAGCAGTTCATAATCGGCGGAGAAGGGACGGTGCGCGGCCTTCCGGTCGGCACTTATGGAGGAAACAGCGGTTTGACACTGTCGGCCGAACTGCATCACCCGATTGTTACGATCTTTCCGGGAGACGGTGACGCGCCGCTCGAATTCAATGGATTTCTGTTCTTTGATTTCGGCCACGTCCGTATCTACCGCCCTCCTGATTCTACAGCGGTGCTTAATGAACAATTGAGCTGCATCGGTTGGGGATTCAACCTCGCGTTCAGCAGGTATGCCGTAGCCAAAGCAGGCTTCTCTTATGGAATGAACGCTATCCCGGAAGCGATGGGAAGACAGAACGCGCTATTCTTCCAGGTCACGGCGAATATCTTCTGAAACAGACTCTTTCCGATCCGAACCTGACCAAGCCTGAATTTTCCGGTTCCTGATTCAGGCGGGGATTCCTATTGTCTTCGCCAGAAGTTGACCTGAAGCGTTGCAGTCAAGCCTGCGATAGAACCCATTCTGTGCAATTTGTGGCTTCTGCCGGCACCGTTGAAATCTCAACCAGAGGACTTGAGGCTTCGACGTCAAGCCGTCCTGCTTGACGCATGACTCTGTCCAGGCTGATCCATGGACAATCAAAAGTCCTAAACTACTGCTTCCTGGCTGACGATCTGATTCGAGAACGCGGCAGAGATGTCGGGAGTTTTGCTGCCGTCCGAAAAACCCGCAAGGAGCTCAACTTAGATGAAGCAGCGATCCCGTTTACTTCGAAGCATCGGTATCATTTGTACCTGCGCAGCTTTGTGCCTGTGCAACATTCCTCTCGTTCAAGCCGAGAGTATTGTAATAGATGACATATATCCCGGAAATGTGTTTTGCAGCGGACCGGGTCCCCATGAGGTCACTATTGAAACCGGCGCCGTTATCGGCAGTCCGGGTAATGTATTCGGCTACAGTGGCGTTGAGCCCAACACCGGCAACACGGTGGGCGTCAACGGCGGTACGATCACCGGCGGTGTGTATGTGGGGTTTTCCGGAACAGTGAACCCCATCGGCAATATATTCAACATGACGGGCGGTACTGTCGGGTCGGACGTCGTTGTCGGCGCTACCGGACAGGGCCCGAATGGTTTTCTTGGTACAGGGAACATAATCGGGAACAATGAGGTCCATATCGAAGGTGGCACCATAGGCGGTGATGTGTACGGCAGCGCAACGGGTGCCGGCAACGTCAGCGGCAATCAGGAATTCCATATCGATGGGGGTAGCATAGGCGGCACAGTATATAGTGGATATACCAATTCCGGAACAGTGATCGACAATGAAGTCAATATTACCAATGGAACCTTAAGAGATGTTTACGGCGGATATACGGCGTTGGGGGATGGTTCCGGAAATGCAATCACCGTAGGTGGGGGGACAATCAACAGCGCTACCAGTGGATACACGGCCCAGGGCGATGTAAGTGGCAACGTCTTCATTTTCTCAGGCGGCACAATCAATGACATCACAGCGGGACACACAGAGCTGGGCGTGGCGTCGAGGAATGAAGTCAAGTTTGAGGGTGGTTCTACCAACCAGGGCACCGTCAATGGGAATGTAATCGGCGGATATTCTGTTGCTGAAGGCGGTGTTGCCACAGAAAACACTGTATCCATCGATTTTGGCGGTGCGTCAAACGGGATGATCGCGGGCGGTTACAGTGATTACGGCGACACCACGTTCAACTCCGTCGAGCTTAAGGCAGGTAATGTCAACAACATTACCGGTGGCTATGCCGATCATGGTAGAACTACGGATAACACGATCACAATCAAAGGCGGTTCTGCACAGACCGTTTATGGCGGTTATACTTCGGATGGAGCGGTCCAGGACAACGAGGTGATCATCGACGGTGCAACTGCGACCGTTGGCACGGTTGCCGGGGGATTCAACAATCTCGGGAATGCAGTTGATAACGAGGTCAGAATCGAGAACGTCCAGGGCGTGACCAGCATTTACGGAGGACAATCCAATCAGGGTGATGCAAGAGGAAATCAAATCGAAGTAACCGGAGGGACTTTCGGGGGTGGAACCCTGACAGGCGGCGCGAGTATTTCGTCCGGTAATGCCATCAACAACAGAGTGACTGTATCGGCTGGCAGCGGAGTGTTGGGTAACGTTTATGGAGGAAGTGCGGCAGTCGGCGATGCCGTTGAAAACGAAGTTGATTTGAGTGGCACGCTCAACATCACTACGGCCATAGGTGGTTTCAGTGCTGAGCGTGTCGCCCGAGAAAATAAGGTCAAGGTTGCCGGCGGACGCGTTACCAGGGTGTATGGCGGCAGCTCGGGATATGGAGACGCTACCCTGAATACAGTGGAGATAAGTGACACCGCTTTCACGGGTGGCATTGTTGTTGGAGGTCAGAGTGTTGAATCCGGCGATGCGACGCAAAACTCGGTCGAGATCACAAACAGCAGCGGCAGCCTCGATTCCATCTACGGCGGCTGGAGCAAACTGGGCAACGTTGCGGGCAATGAGATCCACGTCGAAGGTGGGACCGTCGGGGCTGTAGCAGTTGCGGGCGGATACAGCGAATCCGGCACCGCTGCAGACAACGAGGTCACAATCACCAGCGGTGGCACGTTCAGGGACGTCTACGGTGGTCGTGCAGGAAATGGAAGCGCTGCCGGAAATACAGTGACTCTGGCCGGCGGAACCTATACCGGTGCCGTCATGGGCGGCGCAGGTATAATCGGAGATGACAGTGAGGGTAACATCATAATTGACGTCACTGACAATTCTGTCGAGGTTGCCGGCAGCACTGTCAAGAACGTCTTTGGCAGCTACACCGAATCCGGCGCTGCGTCCGGCGATGTGACAATCATCAATGGTCAGTTTTCCGGAGGCGTGATCGCCGGTGCTTACAGCGTGACAGGGGGCAGCGCGAACACCAATACGGTGGAGATCACTAACGGCGCACTGGCTACTGGCGGTACGGCGACCAGCGTCTACGGCGGTTTTGCCGGCACCGGAACTGCAAGTGGGAACACCGTTGAAATCACTGGGAACACTTTTTCGGGTGGGACGATTGCCGGCGGATCCGGCGGATCCGGTGCCTCGAACAACACGGTCAGCATCACCAGCGGCGGTACGTTCATGAATGTCTTTGGCGGCTACGCAGAGAACGGCGCCGCTACCGGTAATACTCTGAATCTCACGACTGGCACCTACCGCGGCATCATCGCAGGAGGAGTCAGCGAAGCCGGAACTGCCACAGAAAATACTGTCAATATATTCGAAAATGCGATCTTCAATGGTGGAGTCCTGCTGTACGGCGGCCTTTCCGGCGACGGCCAGGACAGCCGTACCGGCAATACTTTAAACCTGAGGACTCCAATCACGGTTCGCGGCCTCGACAATTTTAACCGCTACAATTTCTACCTTCCTCCCGACTTTGCAGCCGGTGACACGATGATTACAGTCACCGAAGGAGGTGCAGACGGTGCCATCCATCTCAGGGGTGCCGAGGTGACGATAGAATTGCAGGAGGCAAATTCTCCTCTGAAACAGGGCGACACGATTGTCCTCATAGACGAACAGGGAGGCTACGGTTTCGACGGAAATCCCGCGAGTACCACTGCATCCACCGAACTGCTGGATTACACTTTCGATCTGTCTGTCGTCGATAATCAGCTGCTGGCAAGCCTGGCTTCAGCTGAGGCAAGTCCGACTACTATCGTACTGTCGGAAGGCTTCGCCGGCGGCATAATCCTGGCCAGTCAGGGAGCGGATGCCATCGCAGGCCCTGCAATGGACAGTGCCATGGCAGCGGCTCACCAGAGTTCCGACGTGACGCCCGGCAACTTTTTCGGTTCGTTTGTCGGGGGAAAAACCCAGCATGACGCCGGATCAGAGATCGACATGATAGGCATATCCGCGTCGGCCGGCGTGGCATTCGGACACAGTTTTACCAACAGCCGCATGACCATGGGGCCCTTTGTAGAGTACGGTGAGGCTGAGTATGACACTCTGCAGGGCAACCAGATCACCGGCGACGGCAGGACCGAGTATCTGGGAGGCGGCTTCCTTCTCCGCGTGGATTATAGAAATACCGGCATGGGCCGCTACTTCGCCGAAGCGTCGGTGCGCGGCGGCAAACTGAAGAATAACTTTTCCGCCGCCCTGTTGGATTCTCAGGAGGTTTCCTATGACTCCTCGGCGGCGTACTACGGCTTCCATCTGGGTTACGGCGGGTCCTGGGATCTCGCGGGTAAAACCGATCTGGACCTTTACGGCAAGTACTTCTGGGCACAGGGAAGAAACAGCGTTACGACGCTGTCTACCGAAAACGATCTTGATTTTGAAAAGATCATTTCGAGCCGGATCCGTGCCGGTGCGCGCGTGTCTTATACGGCAGGTGAGAGCGTCACTCTGCAGTTCGGCGGCGCGTATGATCACGAGCTCGACGGGAGAGTCAAAGCCGTTGTATACACCTATTCCGTCGAGCATCCTGGTCTTTCGGGCGGGACCGGTATCGGCGAAGTTGTCCTGTCGGTCCGGCCCTCCGGAGGCCGTACTTCCATCAACTTCGGAGCTCAGGGTTTGGCCGGCAAGCGCAAAGGAGTTGCGGGAAACCTGTTGGTAAGATTCTGATTGCAGTTTGCGTGCGGAGTGAGCCGATTCGCTCCGCACGCGTTTCTCCTCTCCCTCCAGAACTCTTCACGTACCAGGCGTGCGTCCCCATGATTGTCCGGGTTTTGAATCCGGTACGAGACGTGGTTAAATGATCTGCTATGACAGAAAACGACATTGTAACCATCGTCTCAGAATCAGGGCCGCTCACTGGAGCTGAACTGGTCGAGAAGACCGGGATGGATGTATTCATCCTGTGGCAGGCTTGCAGGAGAATTCCGTCCATCCGGACCAGGAAGGCCGGCAGACGCTATCTTCGCCTTGACAGGAATGTGGACGGCTACGCCCGCCTCTCTCCCTCAATCAGAAGAGAGTTTCTCACCTACACCTTTGTCGGACTCGACACCCAGCAAGAAGCATTGTACAAGAAAACCCAAAAGCTGCAGGATGAGATCAGAGAGATCAGTCAGGCCAAGCGGGAGGTTGCGAGGGAAAGCATCGTCTCAGCCGTGGGCGGCCTGCCTCAGCGTGATGTTATCCTGGAGAAGGCGTGCTTTCTGATCGCCGGGGATGTGGTATACGACATGTCTCACATGGTACCGAGGCCGGAAAAGAGCACGGGCGAAATGGTGAAAGGTTCGGACCTTGACATCGTCATAGTCGTCGAAGACGATCTCGATCCATCGATCACGGATGCGCTGGACCGGACTATTCACAAGAGGAAACACCTGGTCCTGGTGAATGACAGGGAGGAAATCGACTACCTGATCAAAACGATCTCCCGCGTCAAAAAGCAGCTCAAGTTCGATGTTTTTTCTTCGATGGTCGCCTGCAAGATCCTTGAAGAAGCCGAGCTCCTCTACGGCAGCAGACTCGTCTGTGAAGAAATGAAGAACCTGCTTTTGGAGCACGGAATTCCCAGACGCCTGGATGAACTGGAGCGTCAGGCTGCGGCGGAAAGGGAACTGGCGGAGACTCAGTTGCTGAAAATCAATCCCGAGATAGACCGAAGCGAATATCTCAACCTTTTCTATACTCGCGCCGAGGAAGATGAGATCTACTGACGCCTGAGACCTGACGGGTTTTGGAAAGATGATACGAGCGATTTCAATAGTCGTACTTCTACTTGTGGCGATCGCACCTGAATCTGCCGGCGAATCGCTCAAGGACCTTTCCGGTCCGACACCGATTACGATTTCTGCGCAAGCGCTCGACGGCTTTGACCGGGCCGATCGCTCGCGCCGGCAGTTCGGCGAACTGCGATTCAGGGGAGGGATTGTCCTTTCATCATCCCATAAAGCTTTTGGCGGTCTTTCCGGTTTCCGTATTCAGGAGGACGGATCAACCTTCATTGCGTTGTCCGACCGCGGAGTGTGGTTGCGTGGACGCATTGTGTATCAACTGGGCCGGCCCTCAGGCATAACCGATGCAGTCATCGAGCCGGTACTGACGACCGGCGGCCGTCCTGCTTTCAAATGGGATACGGAGTCGATTGCCCAGGATGGGAAGAAGCTGTATGTCGGCGTCGAAGACATCGACAGCATCATGATTTACGAATACAACGCGGACGTGCCACTTTCACGCGCAAGGAAGATGACGATACCTAAGGGACTGATCGCGCTTCCGAAGAACCGCGGCCTCGAGGCGCTGGTTTTTGTTCCAGGGAACCTGCCGCACGGTGGTTCCCTGATCGCTTTCTCGGAGCGCGGCCTCGACAATGCCGGCAATCTGAAGGCGTTTCTGATAGGGGACAGCGTTACCGGAGAGTTCAGTGTAAAGCGCAGCGATGACTACGATATCAGTGATGCCGCCATACTCCGTTCAGGCGAGGTTCTGATACTGGAACGCCGCTTCACCCTGACGGGACTGGCGTCGACGCGTATCCGCCGCATCGGGCTGGAAAGGATCCGCCCCGGGGCGGTTGTGGACGGCCCGGTTATCTTTGAAGCGGACATGCGCTGCCAGATAGACAACATGGAGTGTATCGACGTCCATCGTTCGGCTTCAGGTGAACTCATCGTAACGCTCGTTTCGGATGACAACTACTCGGTCATCCAGCGCACTCTGCTGCTGCAGTTCACACTGGCCGCCACAGATTCCCTGGACAAATGAAATCCCGGGAATCTGCGGCTGAACTCCACTGTCAGACGGACTGGGCCTGGATCTGCTGAGCCTGCTGCTGTTTCCTGATCCGGACATCGACCACTTTGAGTCCCTGACCCTCCGGATAGACGATTACAGGGTTCAAATCCATTTCAACGATTTCCGGCAGATCAACCGCCATCTGCGAGACGGAAATAAGAAGGCGTTGGATCGCTGCGATATCGGCCGGAGGAATTCCTCGGAAGCCCTGGAGCAGGGGAAGCGAACGGATCCCCCTGATCATGCGCGCCGCCCCCTCTTGAGAAAGAGGGGCCATGCGGAACGAAACGTCTTTCATTGCCTCGACGTGAATTCCGCCCATGCCGAACATGATAACGGCACCGACGCCCGGCTCACGCTTGAGTCCGACGATGATCTCGGTTCCCTGAGCGCACTGTTCCTGCACGACGAAGTCGGCACCGGGAAAATGGGCAGCCATCTCGGCGTGCACTTTCTTGAGAGCCGCCGGACGGGCAAGGTTCAGGGCCACACCACCGACATCGCTCTTGTGCACGACAGCTTCGCTGTCTACCTTCAGGACCACCGGGTATTTCAGTCCCCGCGGCAGTCTCTCTCCCGAAAGCTTCACGGTCCGGGCAACCGGGATTTCGTATCCTGAGAGCACATCAAAGGCAGCCGTCTGTGAAATGAACTCGCCCGGTGCGCCTGCCAGTATCTTCTGCGCTTTGGCCTTGTTCCCCGGTGCGCCTGCCGGTTGTTCCGCCAGATGTTTGCGAATTTCAGCGTATCGGGCCATGGCCGCCACTACGCGAGAGCCTGCCTCAGGGAAATCAAAGACGGGGATGCCCGCACCCTTTATCGTCTCGACCGTGCTGGCCCAGTTTTCGTTGGTCATGACTACACACACCAGCGGCTTCGTCAGCTTTGCAGCGGTTTCGGCAATTGCACGTCCCACCGCTTCGCAATCAACGAAGGGAGGAGTCACCATAGTGATCAGAATCGAATCGACTCCGGGATCGTCTTCGAGGCAGGAGAGAGTAAGGGCGAAATGTTCGGCTCTGGCGGTCGCGGCAACGTCGATTGGATTTTCCACGTACGCTTCGGGAATCAATCCCGCGCGGAGTCTGGCTTTCGTCTCTTCGGAGAGCTTTGCAAGCTTGAGCCCGTTTCCGACGCATTCATCGATTGCCATGATGCCCGGTCCGCCAGCGTTAGCGACAATTGCTACGTTGGGGCCTGCCGGCACGGGCTGGCTGGCGAATGCATAGGCGGCCGAAATCATCTCTTCGGTCGTGTCAAAGCGCATGACTCCCGCATGCTCGAAGATGGTGTCGGTAAGGGAATCTTCCTGCATCATTGAACCGGTATGAGAGCTGACAGCCTTCGCTGCAGCCGTGGTACGGCCTGTTCTTATGGCAAGAAGGGCTTTGTCACGGCCAATGCGCCGGCAGCATTCAATGAATTCCGGTGTGTCTTTCATGCTCTCGATATGCATGATGATCGTACGAGTCTCGGGATCGTTGCCCATGAAATCGAGCAGTTCGTTTGTGCTCACGTCGGACGCGTTTCCCTGCGAGGCATACATGCGAAATCCGGATCCCATCTTGCGCAGATTCAGGTTGAGCAGTTCGGCGACGCCTCCGCTTTGGGCAAGGATCGACGCCCGTCCCGGCCGCATCGGAGTGAACGTGAAGTTGGCGTAGACAGAGACTTCCGGATCCGAGTTCATGATGCCCTGGCAATTCGGTCCGTACACCCGCACCCCGTATTTTTTGGCATTCTCAAGGAGTTGATCTTCCAGTTTTGCTCCCTCTCCGCCCATTTCGCGGAACCCTGCCGTGTGGATGATGACGAACTTAACCCCCTTCTTCCCGCAGTCCTCCACCATCTGAGGGACCAGGGTGCTCTTGACCGCTATCATGCCGATATCGACCGGTTCAGGGACGTCCAGGATGCTCGGATATGCCCTAAGACCGAGGATCTCGGGTTCTTTCAGATTGATGGGGTAAATACGCCCTTTGAACTCGTGGGCGAGGAGGTTCTTGACGACGCGGTTTCCGATCGAGAACGTATTGTTTGATGCGCCCATCACCGCGATGCTGCGAGGACGAAACAGGGTATTAAGCATGACACTCTCCTTAGCGATGGCAAATATATCTGTTCGTACGGGTGTTCAATAAATCATGGTTCAGTCAATATGCTCCGCGAACTGGTAAGCCGACAGGCGGCAGTGAGGGGCATTGTCGCCTGTAGACGCTTCACCGGCCCCAGCGCTCTACTGAACGTTCTGCCGGCTGTCGCCGGCCAGGAGTGCGGCTCCGAGTGCACCCGCGATCTGCGCCTTCGGCATGATGTGGACGGGATGTCCCAGGTGGCGCGCCAGCATTTCAGCAAGTACCGGGTTGTGCGCGACCACGCCTCCGGTGAGTACCACCTCTCCCGAGAGCGGATCCATTTCAATGATGCGTTTGACAACTGACTCTATCAGGCCGGCGACAATTTCCGGCACCTTCTCGCCGGCACGCATGTGTGCCAGAATCTCGGTCTTGGTGAAGACCGTACAATAGCTTCCCATGTGCACGACATGTGAGGCGCTGCGGGCGAGCGAATCGATCTGATCGAGCGGCACGTCCATTCTCTGCGCCACTTCTTCCAGAAACGAGCCGGTGCCTGCGGCACACTTCCGGTTCATCTTGAAATTGTCGCGCCGGCCCGACTCATCGACGTGGATGATCTTGTTGTCTTGTCCGCCAATGTCCACGACCGTAATGCGTCGCGGGAAGTGGTGGTGGGCCGCTCTTGAATGGCAGGCGATTTCGGTCCGGGTTTCGTGCGCAAACGGCACATTGTGGCGACCATACCCGGTCGAAAAGACTGCTGTCAGATTCTGATATTCGAGGCCTGCCTCGGCCAACACCGAGTCCATGGTTTCTCGCGCGCTTGCTTCGAAATCGACTCCGGTCTTTCTGACAACCGAAGCAAGCAACCGGCGCTCATCATCGATGAGCGCCGCCTTTGTTGCTGAAGCCCCGATATCTACTCCGCCAAATATGAGACTCCCTTTCACCGGCCGTTCTTCTCCGCGAGCTGCTCGATGAAGGCTTCGATATTTGTGCGGGTCTGCTCCTCGGAATAGCAGCGCAAATCGTTGAGGTCGCCGTTGATCACAAGTACCGGCATGTTGAATTTCTTCGCCAGCCGTTCATGCAGGCCATAACGGCTATTCGAGTTGTTGGGACAGGTTTTGGCATCGTGGAAGATCATGCCGTCGACCTTGTACCGGTCGAGCTCGGCTTCGAAGTACTTTTCCTTGTAAGCCTCATCCCTGACAATGAAGAGTTCCGTGTAGGCGCGGGCCATACTGTCAAAAGGATCATCGGGATCGAGCGCCGTGAACACCCAGCTGCTGCAGTACGTGGAGGCGAGGACGCAGGCGTTCAGTTCCGCAAACTGGGTGGAAAGCTCACGCAGTTTGCCCCAGACCGGCATCCCTTCCCAGTACAGGCGGAACTTCTCTCCGTCCACTGCGGCGACTCCGTCGGTGACGCGTTGCTGGAGTTCAGTGAGGAGCAGTTTGTAATAGTCGACCGCTCTCTGCTCGCCGCGCAGTACGACGGCCGGTCCCATCTGGATCGTTCCATCGAAGAAGGTCAGAGGAGATGGTCGATGGGCCCCGATCCGCAGAACCTCCTTCCACAGATCCGTGCACTGTCGGGAAAGACCAACCACACGCTTGAGTTCATCGTAATCAAGTTTCTTGCCGGAGATCTCTTCGAGAGTCGGAACAAGCGCCTTGATCTGGCTGGAGATTGAATCGATGTGTGATTTTGTAATCTCGCCGATACTGCGGTGCGTCTGAATCCCGATCACCGGGACGTTGAACTCCCGTCCATAGAAGTTGAACCAGTCCTGAACATCACGGCACTGGTTCGTGTTATATACCAGAACGTCCGGGCGTGGAGGGCCGGCGAGTCCCGGATAGGCCTTGCTGATCGGGCTCGAGCCCTTGAGATACGATCCGATGTCGCTGGTGAGATAGGAGCAGATGTCCGGAGAGTAGCCGATGGCGTTGGCAAGCGGGATGAGATCCGTGGCCATACGGGTAGAGCCAAGCATCGCGCCATGGTTTTCCGGGAAGAAGACGAGGAATCCGGCAGCACGCAGCAGTTCGGCAGGACCGACGCTGGTACACCAGGCGATCTTGCGGCTCTTGGTTTTGGCTGCTTCATCCAGTTCGCGGAAGTGAAGCTCCATTATTTCCTTCATCTGCTTTGATGCATTAATCTTCTTAAATGTCTGCGGACTGCGTTGTTCCGTTTTCACTGCCTTGCTCCTGGTAATAGGTTTTTCGGTTCAGAGTTCCGGTCAGCCATTAGCCGGGACTCGGGTCTTTCTCATCTCGAGGGCGTCAATCAGGTTTGCCAGCGTACGATGTATCGGGACCGGGACTCCCTTCCGTTCGCCGTACTCCGCGATCCGGCGGATCAGAAAGCGGTTTTCCGTCCGGCGTCCCCGTTCCAGATCGACCAGCATTGATGGCCGGTGAGGTCCTGCTCGTTTGTTGAAATCTCTTACCATATCCACAAATTCCGGACCATATTGGAAGCCGTACGCCGCTGCTGTCGCGATCGATTCGCTCAACATAAGCTCGACCAGCTGGTTGGTTGGAGGGAAGTCGATGAGTTCCTGCATGTCCATTCCCGTAACGGCCGCGGGAGCCATGGTACAGCTGTTGAGTATCGCCTTCTTCCAGACGTGCTTTTGAATCTCCGGCGTCGTTTCCATTGCCAGGCCGGAGCGCGAGACCATTTCGGCCGCCTCACGGCAGGATTCGGCCGCGCTGTCGTCCAGCCAGCCCAGGTAATTGGGTGGATTGAAGAACGTCTGACGTATCTCTCCCGGCCCGGCCGGCACGCCTCCGTAGTTGATGATCGCACGCAGGACTCGTCTGCGTCCGATCCGACCGGCGATGACCTGCTCAGTGTCTATCCCGTTCTGCGCCGAGATAAAGACGGCATTTGCCTTTGTCCTGTCGTCGAGCCGGTCCAGCACTCCGTCGGAATCACAGGCCTTGGTGCAGATGAATACGAAATCGGGCTCAAAGCGGCTCAATTCTTCCGGCGATTCGAGCACATGGACCGGCCGCGCGAGCAGCTCATTCCTTCCGGTGATGCGCAATCCGCCTGTTCGTATCCGGCTGGCATGTTCTTTCCAGGAGTCGACAACAATGACGTCATGGCCACTGGACGAGAGATGAGCACTCAGGATGCCCCCCACCGGGCCAGCGCCTATGACTGCAGTGATTCCAGACTTCATCGTTTCTCCTGATACGAAGGAGCCGACACCTGCGCCCACGACCATGAGGAGCTGGTTGCCGCCAGTTGGGAAACCATATTAGCCCTGTCAAAAGCTGTCAAGCAGAAAGATTGTAGTGCCGGGAACGCCATCCCTTTGGATATAATCCCCGTATTCGAGAAACGGTGGTGCTATGACCTATTACCTGAATTACGACGGAAGAAGGGTTGATTTTGAGATTCCATCCGGCTGGAATGTGCTCAGCTGCCAGGATTGTGCGAAAGTCCCGGCCGCGGAAGATGTCCCGGGCGTGATAGAGCGCGCTCTGGATGATCCGATCGGCAGCCCCCCGCTCGAAAAGCTTGCCCTGCCCGGAATGAAGGTGGCCCTGCTCTTTGACGATATGCAGCGCGTCACGCCGAACGATCTTGCCATTCCTGCTGTTCTTAACCGGCTCAACAAGGCGGGTGTTCCGGACGAACGTGTTACCGCCATCTGTGCGCGCGGGAGCCACCCCAAACCCTCTCAGGAGCAGCTCGAGAAGAAAGTCGGCAAAGAGGTTCTTCGCCGCCTTCACGGCCGCATTGAGATTCACGACTCTCAGTCGAGCGAAAATGTCTTTATCGGGCGAACCAGCCGCGGGACGGTAGTTGAAACCAATCGGTTTGTCGCAGAGGCGGATATCGTGATCGGAATCGGCACCTGCATGCCTCATCCGTATTCCGGGTTCGGCGGTGGATGCAAGATATTCATGCCCGGAGTTTCCTCGTACCGTACCATCGGGGAGCATCATTACACCTGGCTTAGAAATAAGAGCTGCAAGCTCAGCGTGCTGGACGGGAATCTCTTTTATGAGGAGATCGTCGAGATCGCACGCCTGGGAGGATTGGTTTTCAAGCTTGATTTTCTTCTGAACGAGGCCGATCGGGTGGTTGCAGCCTATGCGGGAGACCCGGTCGAGGAGCACCGTAAAGCCGCAGAACACGCTTCTTCCTTATTCGAAGTTGCGATCCCGAAGCAGGCAGACATCGTCATCACGTCCGCCGCGCCGCTGGAGATCGGAGTTCAGGCCACGAAATCCCTGCTGAATTCGAGGGTTGCGGTCAAAGCGGGCGGGACCATCATCTGGGCGGCCGCCCAGAGAAATGCCGGCCCCCTGATGTCTCTGGTCGAGCAAATGGCGGCCGCAAAAAGCGCAAACGAGTACCATCAGAGGCTGCTCAGGGGAGATATCCCCGACAGCATCAAACCTTTCGGCATATCCTTCTTTATGCTCGGGGTGCCGTTCAAGGAGCTTTCAGAACAGTACCGCGTTATTAATGTTACGGAAGGATTGACGAAAGAGCAGGTGGAGCTGATGAATTTCGGCTACGCGGCTTCAATTGACGAGGCGATCCACCGGGTCTCCAGCGACATGCCGAAGGCTGATGTGACAATTCTGCCCTCCGGCGGCATGATCATACCGGTGATCGGGTAAGTCTCTTTCTGTCCACGAAGGACACGAGACTGGTGCCCCCGTGTCCTTCGTGGGAAGGCAGGCTATTCCTTCAACCGTTCGATTTCCTCTTTGCTGTACCCCAGTTCGAGCATTATCTCGTCAGTGTGCTCGCCCAGGTGAGGCGCCCGTCTGCTCCAGGAGGCCGGTGTTTCGCTGAAGTCCCAGGGGAAGCCGGTTTGTCGTAACCTGCCCCATTCGGGGTGATCAACTTCTATAATATAGTTGTTGGCGAAGGCCTGCGGGTCGCGGGTCACTTCAGTAAGCGACTGCACCGGAGTGCAGATGCAGCCGTGCTCGTTCAGGCGGCGGATCCACTGATCGCGCGGTCTCGATGCGAACTTCCCGTCCAGTATGGCGATCAGTTCCGGCGAGTTCTTGCCGCGTGCTTCAACCGTGTTGAATCTGGGATCATGCTCGAGTTCCGGTATCTCCATGGCCTTGCAGAAGGCGGGCCAGTAGCGCTCAGGCTGCAGGTGAGCGACCGCAATCCATCTGTCGTCGCTGCAGCGGTAGTGATTGTACATGGGATTTCCTGCTTCGGAACGGATCTCTCTCGGGTACTCCTGATTGAGCATTGCCGGGGCATCGAGAATGAGCCCCGTCAGGGCGATAATGCTCCCCATCAGCGAGGTGTCGACGAGCTGTCCGCGGCCGGTCTTTTCCCGGCCATACAGAGCTGCGGTCACGGCCCACGCCAGCATCAGGCCGCCGACCTGGTCTCCCATGCCCGGCAGCATCTGGGCCGGCGGGCTCCCCTTTTCGCCTGCGCACATCATCAAGCCCGAACGCGCTATGCCTGTGTAATCAAAAGAGAGGTCTTCGGCATCCGGCCCTTTTCTCCCCCAGCCGGACGAATGGGCGTAAATGAGGCGTGGATTCCGCTTCATCAGATCGTCCGGGCCTATGCCGATCTTGGCCGGAGCAGCGATGCTCATGTTTGTAAGAAACACGTCGGCTGTGTCGATCAGCTTCAGAAAAACCTCTTTTCCCTGCGGTGATTTCAGGTTGAGTGCGATGCTGCGCTTATTTCGATTGTTGCTTTCGAAATAGTAGTTGTTCCCCTTGAGCCCTACCGTCGCTCCGATCACGCGCATGAAACCGCGTGCCGGGTCGCCCTCCCTGGGTTCGACCTTGATGACATCTGCGCCGAGGTCTGCCAGGCTTCTTCCTGCGACCGGTCCCTGCTGAAACATGGTGATTTCTACTACACGAACACCCGAAAGAGGTCCGGACATCACAATCCTCCACTTTTTGGAAAAAGACCCACTATAAAGGCGGCAAAAACGCCGGTCAAGAGTGTATCCGGATAATCATCGGCGAAACGGGTATTGGCTTTGAAGCGAACGGACCGGTCACGCTATACTGATCTCCTATGAAACGACTGGAGATTCATCCAAGAAATCCTCAGGGGCGGCATCTGAAGGCTGCTGCCGATGTTCTCAGGGAGGGAGGGCTGTTGATTTATCCTACCGACTCGGTGTACGGGCTCGGATGCGATCTGTTCAACAAGCATGCGGTGGAGAGGATCTACTCGCTCAAGGGGAACGATAAGCGCAAGCTGCTTAGCTTCATCTGTCCCGACCTGAAAAGCATTTCCGAATACGCTTACGTGTCGAATCCGGCATACAAGGTGATGCGCCATCTGCTGCCCGGACCGTACACGTTCATACTCAACGCATCCAAACAGGTACCTAAGATCCTCCTGGAAAAGAGAAAAACAGTGGGGATTCGGGTGCCGGACAACACTGTCTGCCAGGCGCTCCTTGCCGAGTTCGGCGGGCCCGTCATAAGCACTAGTGCCTCTCCTCCAAACCATGACTACCTGTCCGATCCTGACGAGATCGTCGCCGCGTTCGACCGTCAGGTGGACCTCTTTCTTGACAGCGGGCCGGGTGGAATCGAACTCTCTACAATCATTGATTTTACCGGAGATGAGCCCGAAGTGATCAGGCAAGGGAAGGGAAAGCTGTAGAGCCGGCTCGCCTAATTCGAGAACCCTATGAGGGTGAGGATAAGAAACGCCCGCTGATTCCGGGGTGTAGTGACTTCCCGCACCGCTGATCCGAATGTCGAAGCGCCCTGCTCCCATATCTGGCGGGGAACTTTCACTCCCGCAGGATCCTCGAGGAGTTGCACGCTGACGTCGAGCCGCGACAGCTCGCTTCTCCCGTTTCTCCGCATCCTCCCGGCAGACGCCGCAAGCAGGTCCCTCAGTTCCTCCCTTTCGACCGGGAAGTTGATGGAGTGCACCGAGTCGGATGCGATCTCCTCGAGCAGCGGATCGGGGCGCGCCGATACCGGAAGATCCGGGTCTTCTTCCACCTTGGCGAGGAACATATCCTGTACCGCGGAAAGCTCGTGACGTTCGCGCGGTTTCGCAAAGATCTCGGTTATATACAGTCCCCCTCCGGACCCAGCCGGAGATCGCACAATTCCTATTCCCACCCTGGTGGAGTTCTCGTCGAGGATATTCCTTTCATGCGGAGGGCTTTGCAGAAGCGATTTATGTGCGCCGGTCAGGGTGCGGCAATGCGCCACGTTTTCTATTGCCGTTACATGCTGGTACCCGGCCTGGACCAGTCTGTGATCAAGGCTGCCTGACGGAAGATCGTGGCTGATGAATCCCTGCCGGGCCATTCCCATCGATTGCTCCCGGGCGATGACGGTCAGGTGCTCATCGACAATCAGGGGCGCAAGGCCTCGCGAGCGCCGATGCAGGTTAGTCAGCCTCAGCAATTCATCTTCAAGCGATCGCGTTGATCCGGACCCCGGCTGCTCGATGGACGGAGGGCTTTCCGGGCGGCATTCCGGCAGAAAACATGCCACCAGCAGCATCTGTACTATCCAGGCCGATAATCTGCCCATCATTTTGACCCTCTCAGGTGATACCTTTTGTATCGGCTGCCAAGCGGCGAATACTTAGGCGGATGTATCAAACGTGTGACAAATATCTGGAGTCTTTGACTGGATTTTCCGATAGACTAAAGGGAAGCTGTTTGGCTGGATGCGGTACAGGTGCGAGTGAGTAATGGCGTACGTGCGGAAACGGGTAGCTCGACGAAGGAGCTTTTTCAGAAAACACCGGGGAATTATTCTCCTTGCGGCGGCGGCTGCAATTTGCGTTGCCGTTTTCTTCTTTGTCCGGGACCTCAGCGACACTTCCGGCTATACTGCGAGGGTACCCGTCCCCAGGGCCGTCCATAGCGCCGCGAGATTTCAGCCTGCAAAGCTGGAGCGGGTTGTGTATCCCTACTCTGTAATACCGGGGGGGGTCTATAATCGTGAAGAGCTCATTTCCAGCATGAGCAACGACAAGGTGGTTGCATCCCATTTCGCCGATTTCGCAGTGAACCGGGCGAAAGTTGTCAAGCTGCAGGAAACGAAGCACGTTCACGTTTCCTATCGAATAAAGGACCAGGTTTTCTGGACATCGAAGAAGGTAACGATACCAGAGGGTGAAAGCATCATCACCGACGGCGACGAGATAGTTCGAACCCGTTGTGGCAACAGGGTTTCTGCAACGCCCCAGGTTCCGGTCTCCGAGTTTGAGCCTGCGCTTGAGACTTTCGATATTCCGGTACTTGCCAGGCTGGACATGCCCGAGACAGGGATCGAGTTGTCGGACGTCCCTCTCCCCGAGACGGGACTCGAGCTGCCGGAAACAGCTTTGGAAATCTCGCAAATTCCTCCCATTGATCCTTTTGTCCCGATCCAGCGCCCACGGGTGCTTCCTTACTACTACCGTCCCCTGTTCGTGATCAGGCCGGAGGCCACAGTTGTGCCGGAGCCTGCCACATGGACCCTGCTGGGTGGCGGACTGGTTGCGTTGATCCTGGTCAGAAGACTCCGCCGCAGGAAATAGCCCGGGCATGGTATTGGCTCCCTTCACAGCAACGGTCGGCTATCTCTCAGGTTTTTGATCTACAATAGGCTCTATGATTTTTGACACTCACTGCCATGCCTACTGGGACAGCCTTGAGCGCCGCCAGGACGAGGTGTTCAGAAATATGACGGAGGCCGACGTGCGGCGTTCTGTTCAGATCGGGACTGATCTGGAAACAAGCCGTAAAGCGCTCGATCTGGCGAGAAGTCGCGGGGAAGGCGTCTGGTGCACTGCGGGGATGCATCCCACCGGCTGCCAGGATCTTCCGCCGGATTCAGCCGGTGAAATCGCCGAAGCATTAGAGAACCTGATCGGCGCCAACCGGGACAAGATCGTTGCGGTAGGAGAGACCGGCCTGGATTACTATCACCTGACGCCCGGGCGTGAATCCGGGCAGATCCGCACCCAGAAAGCATTTTTCCGCGAGCAGGCGGCGCTCGCAATCAGGCTTGACCTGCCGCTGGTGATCCACACGCGCAACGCACCTGATATGATTGATCTCATGAGGCAGGCCGGCGTCAGCCGGGCCGTCATCCACTGCTTCAGCGAAAATTACCGATTCGCGCAGGAACTGCTTTCCTGGTCTTCGGAAGTCTGCTTTTCATTTTCGGGAATTCTGACGTATAGGAATGCGTTGCCGGTGCGGGAGACCGCGCGCCTCCTGCCGCTCGACCGCATACTCGTCGAGACGGATTCCCCTTTTCTTGTGCCTCAGATCGTGCGGGACAGGTATTCGGTCAACGAGCCGGCATTCACACGCCACGTCATGGATGTCCTCAAGACGGTGCGGGATGAACCCGACGACCTAGTTGAGCAGATCGTGTGGGAGAATTCGAACAGATTCTACGGGCTGTAGCGGTCATTCGTGTCGCAGCGCTTCGACCGGATCGAGCCGCGCGGCCTTTGCCGCGGGGTAAATCCCGAATACCAGCCCTACCGAAACGGAAACCAGGAACGCCAGCAGAATGGAATTCATCGTTACTATGGTCGACCATCCTGCCATGAGGGCGACGAGGCGGGAGAGTCCAAACCCGCATCCGACGCCCAGTAAACCTCCCACAAACGAAATCAGGACTGCTTCCACGAGGAATTGGCTCAGGACATCCCGCTTGCGAGCTCCCACGGCCCTGCGCACTCCGATCTCGTGTGTCCGCTCCAGGATAGTCGCCAGCATGATGTTCATGATGCCGATCCCTCCAACCAGGAGCGATATCGATGCGATTGCCACCATGACCATCTCGAAAATGCGCTGCGTCCGTTTCTGCTCGGCAAGGAGCTCGGCAGGGATGATCAGGCTGTAATCCGCGGCATTCCTGTGCGACGTATCCAGGATGCCCCTGATGGTTTCGGCGACGATCCCGACGTCGGCCTTTCGGCCCACCTGCAGGTAGAGTCCGTCGATCTCGTCCGCGAGCCGGTTCCGGTTGTCTTCGAGACGATAGATCACTGTGTTGATCGGGACGTAGATCAGGTTGTTCAAATCTTCTTTCTTCAATCCGGAGAGGTCGTTCTGTGCATTCAGCCGAGGTCCCAGGACGCCGATCACACGCATCCACTGCTCGTGTATCTTGATCATTTCCCCTACTGCTTCTCTCTGGGGGAAGAGATTTGCTTTCGCCCCCTCGCCCAAGACACAGACAGGGGCCATCAGCTCATTGTCTTCGCTGCTGAAAAACCGTCCTGCCACCACTCGCAGACCGGCTATATCTTCGTAGTCCGGCCCGACGCCGTGTACTGCAGGCATATCCAGCCTCGGTTTGGGAAGCAGGCTTGTGGGGGTGAATCGCTTTCGTGCCGACGACAGCTGTACGTCTCCGACATTCGCATTGATCACCCTGAGGTCCTTGAATGAAAGGCCCGGCGAGAGCCTCCTGATCTGGACCAGTTCTTCCGAAGTGGTCAGTTCCTTCGCCTCGACGATCAGGTTCTTCACTCCGAGCTGTTCGATGAAAGCAAGAACCTGCTGTTGGGCGCCGGCGCCGATCGACAGCATCGAAACGACCGCCCCTACACCGAAGATCATGCCAAGCATGGTCAGGAACGAGCGCAACTTGCGCGAGCTCAGGTTCTGCAGTGCAAGCTCGAGATCGGGCAACAACTGTCGCCGTGCACCATACCTGGTCCTGCCGCCGCTTCCACTCATCTGTCGGTCCCTCCGAGGATGGAGGTGAGGGGGCCTGAGTTGGCGGCAGACCTGCTTTTCTGCAGATCAGGGTTTACCAGTGCGACTTCTGATCCTTCCTCCAGCCCGTCGATTATGGCTCGGCTCTCGGTAAGGTATTTTACGAGCACGTTTTGTGCCTCCCATCCGTTTCCTTTCTTGCGGTAGACAGCGGGCTTTCCTTCTTTCTGAGACAAAGCCTGCCGCGGTATCGAAAGGACGTCGGTTATATTCTTCCCTTTGATCGTAACTTGGGCTGTACCACCCAGATTCAGGTCGTCGGCATCGTTTTCGATTTCGAAGACCACATCGAAACTTCTGGTGGACAGGGCATCCAGTGAAGTGACCAGCGAATCGATCGTTGATGACGGAGCGGAGGACGCAAGCGACTTTATACGCCCGCGAAACGTTTTTCCGGGCCGCGAGTCAAGCACAATGTCGACCGGCTGTCCCGGTTCCAGATTGCCGCGATCGATCTCGGTCACCTTCGAAACGATTTCGAGTTCGCCGGTATCCTGGATTTGGACAATAAGCCGGCCGGGGTATGCCTGGTCGCCTTCCTGGAATTCGGGAATATCCATTCCGCTGTAAATCCTTATCCCGCTGCTGCTGCTGCCGGCCGACATCAGGGCTTCAATATTCTGACCACGAACGACAATTCCGTCTGTGGTCGCTCTCCACGTCATGTTTTCTATATTCTGCTGCGCCAGCTGCATTCCCATCAGGGCCTTGGCGCGTGCAACGTTCTGAACAGCAAGGTCCGCCGCATCGGAAGCCGCCCTGGAACTGATGTCGCGCCGCAGTTGTTCGAGCCGGCGTTTGGCCTCATCCCGATCGATGAGGTTCTTGCGTGCCTGGATCTGGGGGAGAAGATCGTTACCCTCTATTGTCAATTCTGCCCGGCGGAGGTTGTACTCGGCTTTCAGCAGCGCCACCTTGTCTTGTGCCGCCCGTACCGCCTGGTCGGCTTTAAGCTTGATTATCTGCTGTTCGGCTTCTTCCAGCTGAGACTTGCTCTGCTCGAGATTGTACTCCTGTTCGGCCGGATCAAACTGGACGACAACGTCACCTTTCTTGACCCGGGTCCCCGTCTTGGCAATATAAATGATCTGCAGAACGCCTCCGGCGATCGGCGGAGCCATTATGCTCGACATCCGGGCGGGGCGCAGTTCTCCCAGCAGGCTGATCCTTGCCTCAACCGCACCGCGGACGACCTGTGCAGCAGGGATCGCCGGCTCAAGCTTTTTCAACCCCGCAATTCCTGTCAGATGCGAGCAGGAGACGGTGATTGCCGCAGCCAATATCAAAGCCGCGCTTCCAGCGAATGGTCGTCTGTGCATTGTGTCACTTCTCCTGTTCGGACAAAGTCGGATCCTGAAGAGCGATCCGGTCTCCGGGTTTCAGTCCGCTGGATAGCATCAGCTGGTTCCTGCCTCGCCGCGCAAGGCTCACCGGCCGCTCCCTGTACGCGTTCCCCTCCAGAACGTAGGCGACCAGTCGTCCCCCTTTTTCAAAGACGGCGGCGGGAGGAACAACGATTGAATCGGGCAGACGCTCGATTTCGATCCGGAACGTAGCCGTCATGCCTGCTCTGAGCCTGGCATCGGGGTTGTCGAGGGTGACGACAACGTCGAAACTCTTCCTGATCGGGTAGGTCGTATAATCGGCTTTCGCGAGCGGGCTTACTTCACCTATCACTCCCTTGTGTTCCTTGTCAGGGACAGCTTCGATGTGCAGGGTCACGGGTTGCCCCACGCTTATGCGCCCTCTTTCCGCTTCAGAAACCGGCGCAACGGCCCGAATCGTGGACATATCGGGAATCTCCGCTATTGCGGCACCTGCCCAGATTCTGTCCCCTTCTTTGAAGACCGGTGTCGTGCCTCCCAGGATATTCGTGCGGGTGCGCGAGTTCGGAAGGAGAGTTATCATGCCGTCCATCGGTGAGGTCAGGATAAGGGCAGCCAGGTTGCGCTCCGCCTGTTCGAGATCGGCCCTGGCTTTGTCGCGCCGGCGTATGATCCCTACCATATCGGCCTCAGTGGCGGTGCGTCGGCTTTCACTCTTGGCCTCGAGTTCCCTCAGCTTCTGTTCAGCTTTCCCGACTGCAAGAAGGTTCTTCTCGTTCTCGATTGCCGAAATTACGTCGCGAGTGCTTGCATCCAGTTGTGCTCGTTCAAGTCCGAATCTGGCGCTCATGATTTCGGTGAGAACCTGCTCGTCCGCCAGGCGTTGCTGTGCATTCAACCGGGCGACCTCGGCCTCCACCTGCTTCAGGGCTGCACGGGACTGATCGGCGGTGCGCCTGAGAGTGCTGGGATCGAATTCAACAACGACGTCACCTGCCCTGACCTGTGTTCCGTCACGGACCAACCTGAGAATCTGGAGGTCTCCGGCATTGTACGGGGCGGATATCATGGTGGAAGAGCCGACCGTTATTTCTCCCCGCAGTTCGATGTAGTCGATGAAGTCTCCGCTCCGGACTTCAGTCGAGGGCACTGCAGGCGGTCCGGTTCCAGCCCAGCGTGCATAGAGAATCACGCCGCTCAGCGCAAGAATCATCAACACGACGAGCCAGAACGATATACGGCGACCGATCCTTCGGCGTGCATGGTTGTTCATGCCGTCACTCCCTGTTTGAAATCGCAATGTCCGGAGAATCGCCACGGGTGGATACCACCATTCCCTCATCCAGTCCCGATTCGATCACGACCTCACAATCGTTCATTGGGCCGGTTTTCACCTGGCGGCGTTCATACCGGCTGTTGTGGAGGATCTCGACTTCCGCCCGGTCGTTGTGTTCAATAATTGCCTCACGCGGCACGATCAGCACGTTGTCGAGGTTTTCCACGATGATATCGACCGCCGCGGTCAGATCGGGAAGAAGCCTCGGGTCTCGTCCCTGCACCGATATTGTTGAGGAGAAATAGCGGATTTGCCTCGAGCTTGAACCGCTGATTCCAATGGCGCTGATCATCTCAACAGTGCCGGGAAAAACGAGATCAGGGTACGCGTCGAGACGTATCTCGGCCGGCTGATCGACTCTGATGTTTGCGACGTCCACCTGGTTGATCCGCGCCTTCACCTGCATGGCCGAAGGATCGACGACCAACATGAGCCCTCCACCCGGCCTGACCTCGTCCCCTTCCTGTGGATCCACTGAACGGGATCCTTTTGTTATCGGAACAAGAACGGCCAAACCGTCCATCGGCGCTCTGACGGTCATCTTTTCCACGTTGCTCTGCGCATGCAGCAGGGCCTGATGCGCGCGGTCGCGCTGAATCTCGAGTATTCTGAGGTCTGCTGCTTCCGCCTGCCGTTTCAGGGCGAAGGTTTCTTTCAGCTGCGTAAGCTGAGCTTCCGCTTCCGCGAGATTGGCCTTGTTGATTTCCGCCTGGTGTTTCGGGATCAGATCGTTCTTGCGCATTTCCACAAATGCGGTCTTCAGGTCGACCTCCGCGCTCTTGATCGCTGTCTCGTCAGCGATTCTCGCCGAAACCTGATCCGCCTTCTTCTTTCGGATCTGCTGCACGAGACCGTCATATTCCGCCTGGCGATCCAGAATGGTCTTTTCCTGGTTCTGCCGGTCGAATTCGACGAGGACGTCGCCTTCTTTGACGCGCGTCCCGTTCTTGACGATCCCGGTAATGATCAACATGCCGGAGGCCTGTCCGGACAAACGCGGAACGAGCACGGTGAAGGATTCGACTGCACTCGTGGCGCCCGTCAGCCTTACTGTGCGGCGAAACGAGCCGCGTTTGACGGTCGCGTTCCTGCCTTCAGATTCTGCGGAAGTCGCGATTTGGGATACGCTGCCGCAGCCGCTCAGTCCCAGGCTCAAGAACAGAAGCAACAGTAGTCGGAGCATCAGATAAGCCCATAAGAGTCAGGAGTTCGCAAATGCACAAAGCACGCCGGGAGCCTTTGGTCCAGCTGAAGCGGCTGCCAGAATTGCCAGACTAATCAGAATTACGTCTTCAGATGCCGTTTAGTTCGGTAGCTCGCCTATTAGACGCCATTCATCCCGGGAAAGTTTGATTTTTTTTGTGCACCCTGTTCCTGTCTGGTCCGTTTCTGGACAATCTGGCACAATTGCGCTTATGAGGATGATCGAATTGCCGGAGTACGCCCGAGTTGTGAGGACATTGGAATGTGGCCTGCACCCTTACCGCACGCTCCTGCCGAGGCTTGAAGAAAGCCCCATCGCCTGCCGGATCGAGTCGTCGTCCATGCCGCTGTGTCGGCTGATCGACGATGCGCGAGTCCAGATCAGGCCGGGTGAGGGCTATGTGTGGGTCGACGTCAAGAAGCCTGCGATCATCCTGATCGAGGGGTATTACCGTGCTGCCGATCCTGTCGACCTGTATCTTGACATGGTGCACGAGTTGACACACCTGCGGCAGCTTGCTGAAGGTAAGGACCTCTGGGACAGCAGCCTCGACTACGTCGACAGGCCTACCGAAATCGAAGGTTACGCCCTCGCGGTCAAGGAGGGAATACGGCTTGGACTGACCGAGGACGATGTCATCAGCCATCTCTCCAATCCGTGGATGAGCGAGGCCGACGTCGCCCGCCTGCG
The DNA here is from genome assembly GCA_012719355.1 of Acidobacteriota bacterium. Classification (GTDB taxonomy): domain Bacteria; phylum Acidobacteriota; class UBA6911; order UBA6911; family UBA6911; genus UBA6911. The sequence continues at coordinate 33,916 of JAAYAM010000197.1, read as the reverse complement.
CGCCAACATCGACCGTTTTCTTGACGGTCAGTAGACCGCTCCGACAGCGTCACCCGAGCGAGAGTATCTCCTTCAGGCGGGCGGCATAAGCACGGCTTTCGTCATCGTTCGTGACTATTTCAATCCGGCCGGCGGTCCCGACCCCCAGCCCGAGTTCCACTGCGCGCGCAATCTGTTCCTGCTCGAAAACTTTCCTGGACATGATTGCATCGTTGGATCCGTGATGTTTCAAAACGGCCAGGCCCACGGCGTCGACGGCAATCCGGTCGGTTCCGGCTATGACCACTCCGGCCTTGACCCGTTTTCCTGTCATAGGGCCGCCGTCGACGAATATGTCCACGCCATCCATTACGATAAGCTGCGGTCGAAATGAGGTGTTGATCTCCGCGATCATCCGCCGGATATCCGGACTTCGATGCATCTCCATGCGCACGTCTTTATTGGTGACTCCGACGGCGAGTTTAAGTGCCATGCTGTGAATGCCCCCGAATTGATGAGTCTTCAGGCAGCAGGTCCAGAGGAGATACTCGGCCTCGGCCACGCATTTCGCGACGCCGAATCCGTTCTTCCAGTGGCTTCCCGGAGGATTGCAGTGTGTCCACCCCTCCGGGGGGAGTTCCTCAAAGTCCACAATCTCGAATCCCAGCTCTTGTGAGAGTTCAGGGACCCCCAGTTTCGCCATGACCTCTTTTGTGTTGCCGGGACCGCAGCTGTCGCCTATCGATATATGCGACGCCCCGCGACTTTTCATCTCCTTTACGAGCTGTCGCAGCGTGTCAGGGTGAGTGGATCCCGGCGCCGGGTCCGCCGTGTTGAAGTTGGGCTTTATAAGTACCTTTTTCCCTTGCGGCGAAGGGAAGGACAGCAGTCTCATGGCTGCTTCGATTCCGTTGGCCCTGCTCTCGGTTTTCACCAGTGCCAGCTTCGTGGTTTCAGTGGACGATGCCGATACGGGTGATACCGTGCGGCCCAGCATGGACAGCGCCGCACCGGCAGCTGAGGTCTTCAGAAAGTCTCGACGTTTCATTGGCGGGTCTCCTTGAAATTGGCGACATTCTATCTCACGGAATCGCCGAGGAGTGAGAGAAAATGGCCGATATGGCGCTCGAAAAATGTCGACTGTCCCCAAATTACGGGTTAGCATATATTTGCATTGCCAAAGGAATATCGGAATGGCGTTTTCGAAGAAGCGTTTCAGGAGAAAACCCAAACAGGGGGAGCGTACCCGAAAGCCTCCCGGGAAGCATACGCCTCCGGCAACTGTCAATCCGGAAACAACCGGGTCCGAATGCAGCTATCTGAAATTACTTGTCGATTCCCGCAAGAAAGTGACGGTGGTGATGAACGACGGCGAGCGTCTGACAGGATTTGTCAGGTATTACGATATCGACTGTTTCAGTATCGGGATTACCGGCGAAGGTCCCCGCTACTTTCTCCGCAAAGAGAATATCCTGTACATAGAAGATGAATAGCACCGGCCGGAAGAGAACGAGCGTGGCCGAGGACTATCGTAGGTAGTCGTCCATCTCCGGTGCCGCATGTGTAAAAACTCTGTAAAAGGGTTCCGCATGCAATTGAATCCTCTGTTCTGAGGTTCTAATATCCCTTCGTTTTTCTTGAAACGGATTGGGGTTGAGGAATGATCAGAGTAGATTCGGTACGCAAGCGGAAACGAATGAATGTTGTTCTCATAAAGCCTTCGAAATACGATGATGAAGGGTACGTAATCAGGCATCTTCGCGGCGTTCTTCCCAGCAATACCCTCGCCTGTCTGTCAAGTCTCACGCGTGATGTAGCCGAACGCGGACTGTTGGGCAGCGATATGAGGATTAAAGTCCAGCTCTACGACGACACGGTACAGAAGATACCGGTAAAGAAGATCATCCGTTCTAATCGACTTCCCGATAGCAGGACGGTGGTAGCCCTTGCGGGTGTCCAATCCAATCAGTTTCCGCGTGCAGCTGATCTTGCCCGTAGATTTCGTGCCGGAGGACTTCAGGTTCTGATCGGCGGATTTCACGTGACCGGTACACTGGCTCTGTCGCGCGGCACGACGCCGGAAATACAGGAAATGATCGACCTGGGCGTTTCAGTGGTAAAAGGGGAAGTGGAGGAAACCTGGTCTGAGATCCTGCTTGACGCATCAAAAGACCGTCTGAAGCCCCTGTACGATTTCATGGACCGCAAACCCGATCTCACCGACATGCCCATCCCGGTGATCGACAGGAAGTACCTGAAGCGTTTCGTGACCAAGAACTTCGGCACCATCGACTGCAGCCGTGGTTGTCCTTTCAACTGCAGCTTCTGCTCGATTATCAATGTTCAGGGGAGGGAAATGCGTGTCCGGTCTCCCGAATCCCTGGGGAGAACGCTGCGACAGAACTATCGCGATCACGGCATCTACTTCTATTTCTTCACCGACGACAATTTCGCCCGCAATCGGTGCTGGCGGGAGATCTTTGAGATGCTCGCGCGGATGAGAGAAGATGAAAAGATCCCGATCCAGTTCATGATTCAGGTCGATACCCAGTCGCACAAGATCCCTGATTTCGTCAGCATGGCATCGCGGGCCGGCTGCACGCAGGTATTCATCGGAATGGAGAGCATCAACCCGGACAACCTGAAGGCTGCCGGCAAGGCACAGAACCATGTCCGAGATTACCGGGATCTTATAGCCGCCTGGCACAATGCAAAGATCGCGACTCATGTGGCCTACATTTTCGGCTTTCCCTTCGATACTCCCGAATCGATCCGACAGGATGTGCGGCGCCTGCAGAATGAACTTGGAGTCGAACAGGCATCGTTTTTCATGCTTACTCCGATCCCCGGTTCGCAGGATCATGTGCGGATGGTCAAAACCGGCGCGCACATGGATCCCGACCTCAACCGTTACGATTCATTCCACGAAACGGTCCGACATCCCAATTTCGAGCCGGGAGAGCTTTCGGACGCTTACCGTGAGGCATGGAAGAACTTCTATTCATTCGACTACATGAGGGATGTTCTTGCCAAGGCTAACCCCGAGAACTACTGGAACATCTTCCGCAACTTCATCTGGTACAAGAATTCAGCCTTGATCGAAGAAGGTCATCCGATGATTCACGGCTTCTTCCGGCTGAAGGACCGCAGAGACCGGCGGCCGGGATATGCCGTCGAGTCGCGCCTGAGACATTATTCGCGGCGCTTTCGCGAAGTGCGGCGCCTCATGAGAAGCTGGGTCTCGCTCGCTCTGGAAATGGAAGAGCTCTGGCTGCAGACGCGGAAACGGAGTGATGCGGAAGTTCGGCTGCTTGCGGAAATCGAGCGCCTGCGGCATGAAGTCAATCGCAATCTGCGGGCGGCTGAGTTGCAGCTGGCACACGTGCGGGCGCGGATCCATTCCCCGGAATTGCGCGTCCCTTCGAGGCTGGCCCTTGCCTTTCGAAATGTGAACTTCCGTATGGCGAAGCGGATTACCTGTTCACGCGCGGATCTGGAGGCGTTCTGGAACCGGAGCTGCAGGCCGACAATGCTCCTGATCAGACCGGACAAGGTGATCGTGAATCTCTTAAGGGACTTACAGCTGTTCCTGTTGTTTGTTCGCGATCTTGCCCGTGCGTGATTTAAAAGGGGCCCGGCCATAACCGGACCCCGGCCGTAGAGATTACTGTGGGGCTATGGCGGAACGCTCTGCTGAGAGTGTCCTGTCTTTGGGAATGCTCAAATAGCCTCCCGCCTTGTCCTTCTGGACCCAGTTGATGACGATCTCGTACCTGACACGATTCTGGCCTACCAGAAACTGAATCGGTTCATTTATCAACTTGTCCTTCTTTTCGAGCTGGTTGTCATCAACCAGCACCTTGATGTTGAATTTTCCCTTTTTGGGGTTGGTCTTAGTAAGGACAAGCCGGATATCTTCGACCTTGATCTGCTGTTTCTTCTTTGGGAGAGTGAATTCAAAATAGTCACGTTCCCCCTTGAGGCGCAGCTGGGCCAGTTCCGATGAGTTTTTCGCCACCGCCTCACTGAGGCTGTCGCGCACGTCCAGCAGTTGTCGTTGTGTGCCCTCGAGATCGCGACGTGTGTTGTCGAGCTCATTCTTTACACTTACTACCTCGGTCTTAACTCCTCCCACTTCGTCGGTGACCTGGACGATCTTGCGTTCGGCTTCGGTCCTGGCGGCCATTACCTGTGCCTCCACCTGCGAGGAATCTGCTTTGCTTGCGAGGGCTTCCGCCAGTTCGTTTCTGGTTCGGCGGCCTTCCTCCTGTATCTGCTGTGCCGTCTTCTTCAGTTCGGCCTTCGTGCTGCCGACTGCCTTATGAGCTCCTTCCAGATCGTTCTTCAGGCTTGAAAGCTGGTTCGTCAGAGCAGCTTCCCTGAGCTGGTCGGAGCTTTCAAGACTCTCGATCTGGCTGGCCATCTTTGCCATTTCGGCCTGATTTGCTCTCTTTGTCCGGATCCCGTCGATGAACAGGTACCCGACCATCAGCAGCAGGACAAAAATCAGTACAGTCTTTAACGAGTCGGGAATTAATGACTTGGAAGCAGGTTTGGGTTGATTCGGATTAAACGTACTCATCACACCTCCCGTTAGGGTGGAGGACGCTAGGAGAGAGGTGGCTCCACCGAGTGTATATGATAGGTTAAGGTACTATAAAGTTCAAATATGCTGGTGAAAGGCTTACAACCGACGTTGCGTACAGACAACGTCGGACTCCGTAACTAACTGCCGTAGTTCCCGCTCTGGGCGGCAATTCTTCCGTTTCGCAGATCGATTCTCCTTTTTGTAATGAAGTAGCCGATCAGGGCAGTCAGGATACTCGCCCCTACCCACAAGTTGAGTGTGGCAGACTGTTTGAAGCCGAAATAGAGCATAACTCCTGACAGGAGCAGGTAGCACAGGGCGGCAATGAGGGCGGAGAAGGCTGGAGTGCCGAATTCCTTTCGTCTGAAGCGTATCCAGAACAGGGAAAAGACCGTCAACGCCGAGAAAAGGGTCAGGATGGCGCCGACATTGTTCAGGATCGTCTGCAATTGATAGGCGAAAACCAGAAACAACGCGATACCGCCCTGGAGAACAACAGCCCACACAGGAGGCTTGCCCTGCTTCCCCTGCAGAATACGGGGGAGGAATCCGTCTCGTGACATGGCTGCATAGACTCTCGGTCCGAGAAAGGTCATGGCGCTCATTGCCGAGACAAATGCAATAATTGCCAGGACCGACATGCAAGCCGCTCCGACATCACCGACAAGGTCTTTCATAATAAGGTGTCCCAATGTCACTCGTGCCGTCTCATAAGTAAACACAACCTTGCACTGTTCGGGCGTGAGATTTGCCACAAAAACCCAGTTTACGAACAGGTAAAGCAGTCCAACCATAGCGCATCCCAGGAGCATGGCGCGCGGGACATGGCGTTTGGGGTCCTTGAATTCGGAGGCCGCGTACACGGCCGCATTCCAGCCGCTGAAGGCGAAGGCTATGTAGAAAAGGTTCTGCATGAAGGGGCCAAGAGGGAAGCCTTCCGACTGGCTGGGGGGCTGCCACTGGGGCCACGAATTCTGTCCTCCCGCGATTCCGACTGCCACAAACCCGACAACCAGCACTATTTTGATCGTCACGAGAAGATTCTGGGTCGTCACCGAGAAGCGCAGCCCGACCGCATGTACTGCAGTCAGCAGCACTATGACCAGCGCCCCGAACAGCTTGGGATCTAACGATGGGGAGAGGGTTTTGGCAAACGCGCCTGCGGCGACAGCGTCAATCGCGATAGGCGCTGAAAATCCGAGGAGCAGGGAAGCCCAGCCGGCAAGATAACCCAACGCAGGGTGAATCAGAGTGGACAGATAGCGGTATTCTCCGCCGGATTTAGGGACGAGCTGGGCAATCGCGGCATACGCCCTGGCTCCTGAAAGCGCCAGAAAGGCGCCGATCGCCCATGCCAGCAGAATCTGCTGAGGAGTCAAATCCTGAGCCATATATCCGGTGCTCAGGAAAACCCCCGCGCCGATCATGTTGGCGATGACCATTCCCATCCCTGAGAACAAGCCCATTCGATGATCTTTCATGTATCAAGAACCTCTTCAATGCAACGGCTGCAAAAATCCGTGCAGACAGGGTACCCGCAAAGCGATACCGATGGAACAAAAATGAACGGCATGTCTGCATCATTTTTTCCTGCCGGCGAAATCTTGATCGCTTCGTGCATAAACGATACCCTGCAGATATGATACGCATACTAGGTGTAACCGCTCATCCTGATGATGAAGCAGGAGCATTCGGCGGCAGTCTGCTCCTGTATAACTCGCGCGGCGCTGAGACATACGTGATCTGCCTGACCGAAGGTCAGGCGGCCACAAACAGAGGGACGGCGAAATCCGATGAAGAACTCGGAATGCTCCGGCGCGCGGAATTCGAGGCCTCCTGCCGACTGCTGCGGGTTACGGGATCCGAAATGTTGAAGTATCCGGATGGAGCGCTCGACCGCGTGAATCTCCTTACGGTGGTTGCCGACCTGACCCGGAGAGTACGCAAGATAAAGCCGCATATAATCCTGACAATGGGTCCGGAAGGGGCCATAACCGGACACCTGGATCACGCCATGGCATCAATCTTCGCCACCATGGCCTTTCACTGGGCCGCCCGCAAAGACCGCTATTCCGAACAGCTCGCGGAGGGCCTGGAGCCGCACCGCGCCCGGAAACTGTACTACTCCACGGCTTCATTTGTGCTCCCGGACCGGCCCCCGGTCTCGCCCCCGCCGTGCACCACCACCATAGATATCTCTCAGTTCCTGGAGGGGAAAATAGAGGCGTTCCGGCAGCACCGCACTCAGGCCCCACTCATGGAGCGATTTGAAAAATCCATGCGCCGCTTCGGTTTGAAAGAGCTATACCATCTCGCGGCGGTGAGCGAGCCCATGGACTTGACACCCGAAACCGATTTGCTTCACGGCATTTCTCCCGAATAGACGCGTTTCAGAGTGTCTGTCGGATATACCTGCACATTGCGTAACCGAGGACGACATTGAAAGGGAAGACGCCGGACGTATAGTGTCCGCATCGAAGGGCGAAGGTGGAATGCCGCAGTCCGAGATCCCTGAAATCGCGCACCACCTCCTGCGAAAGGTCCGGCGGGAACGAGTAATCGTACAGCGCATGTACCAGCAGGGCCTGCTTGTTCGTTCCCTTCAGTTTCTTGAAGTACGGCTTGGGACTTATCGGCAGCCAGATCTTCCGCAAATCCTCCAGTGTAATCCTTCCCTCGAGTGCCACCCTGACATGCCGTGTGGATATCCCTCTCCAGACCACGTCAGCGAAGTATGAGGAGATATGGTTCTGTACGTGCACCGTCAGCCGTTCGTCGTGCGCCGCCGTGATCAGCGCCACACACGAGCCGATGCTGGTCCCGAGAATTGCGAACTTCCTGTATCCCTGTCCTTCGAGCCAATCCAGCGCCGCTTTGCAATCAATGACAGCCTGGCGCACAGCCTGGAGCGTCCGACCGAGATTCGGCGACAGCATGTAATCAGCCCTTACCAGCTCATCAGGCATCCGCAGGTCGTGATATGGAAGGCTGAGCCGCAACGCCGACAGCCCGAAAAGATTCAGCATGCGGCACAGAGACATGTGTCCCTGCGCATCGCAGTTCCATTGAGGAAGCACCAGTACAACCCGCCCGTCTGAATCGGTCGGAAAGTAACGGCCGTGTACGGTGTTGTTCCTGGGATACCTCGTCCTGAGAGGGCTGGTGAACGTCAGGTGATTCCCACGCAGCTTCCAGTCCCGGACCTTCTCATAGGAATGATATGCGTCGCTTTCGGCCAGCGCACGTCGCGAGAACTCGAGCAGACAGAGTCTTGGATCTTTCTGTGGAATTCCATTCGGAACAAATTCGACGCCCCACTCGAACTCACGAACTTTCCTGTTGGTGTCGCGTCTCGAGAGGCTCTGTTCCCAAAGGAAAAAAAAGCGAGACAGCACGGATCTCCCTCCAGTTTTTGAAGGGAAACACTGTAACAAATCGTGCGGTTGATTCGGGAAGAAAAAGAGTCTTGGAGCTGCGGGCTTAGCGGAGGGTCCGGTAAAAGGGACTTGGAAGGTGGTAATAGCCTCTTCGGTAAATGACTTTGCTTGCGGGAAGCAGGTACTCGACCGAAATGGTGTGATAGGTATTCGGCTCAAGTTCCTGATTGGAGATGTAGGTCAGATAGTACTTGCTTCTCAGCTCATGGGCCACTTCGGCATACGAGTCTTTGATATGGTCGTAATCCGCCGGAAAGAAGCAACGGCCTCCTGTCTTCTCCGCCAGGGCGGTCATTTCTTTTTCTCTCTTGTTGAAGAATTCGTTGACATAGTCGTCATCGGTGCCGAAGAGCTTGCGGTAGATATCAGTCAGCATGACAACCCGCCGTTCCGTTTTTGCCTGTTCCCGAACCATAGCAGTCTTGGAAACTACATATAAGGAAGCCTGCGACTGCATGATCGCCTTTTCAACATCTTTGAAGCTGGCGAGGCTCTGGTTGTCCAGGCAGTCCGTCAGGAGGATGATCGCCTTACGCCCTTCGACTCCCTTAAGCTGATCGGATGCCGCGAGATACACGGCGTCGTAAAGTGCTGTTCTCAGTCCTGTCTCTATTCTGCTCAGGGCCTTCTTCACTTTCCTTTTGTCCGAAGTCCAGTCCAGAAGGGTGTAGATCTCGTCATCGAACGTGATGAGCGAGATTTTGTCATCCGGAGCCAGCGCTGAGGCAAACAGTTCGGCAGCTTCCCGAATCTTCTTCTGCTCTTCCCTCCCGCTCTTGCTGGTGTCGACCACCAGGACCGCCGAAACCGGATTGATGTCGACGCCGAAACTCCGGATCTCCTGGGGCGCCTGATCCTCCCAAATCCTGAAATGCTCTCTTGAAAGGGTGGAGATGAGATTGCCGCCGGGATCGAAGACGGTAATCGGGACCTTGATCAGATTCACCGAAACGGAGAAGTCCTGGGGTACCAGAGGGCCAAGGGCTACGAAGAAACATACCAGAGAGAAGGCTGTCACTTTTCGCCACATTGTTATAATTGTAGCAAGTTTCCGGCTTGTTTTGAAATCGGCTCATCCGTGTGAGGGAGGTTCTTCGAAACTCAGGTTGCCCTTCGATCGTATTCCAGAGTAGTTTCGTCAAGACCTTCCGAGAGTCTGCGCTCGATTTTGAGCCGGCCTTTCGGTAAGATCGCCGGAGCCGTTTATCAGTACTTCACTCACATAAAGGCAGGTAAGAATGGAAGCCGCCATAGAACTCAGGAATGTCTCCAAGACGTTCGGCCGCACCGCCGCAGTGAAAGACCTCGACCTTTCGATTCCGCGGGGCGGCCTGTACGGTTTCATAGGACCGAACGGGGCCGGCAAAACCACAACCATACGGCTCATAATGTCCATCCTTTTCCCGGATTCGGGGACGGTTTCGGTGCTCGGTCACTCCTCCGCCCTTGAAGCCAAGAACCGCATTGGCTATCTGCCGGAGGAACGCGGCGTCTACCGCAAGATGCGTGTCGGTGCCTTTCTGCACTACATCGCCTCCCTCAAGGGTTGTGAAGGCCCGGACCTGAAGCGGAGGATCAGGGAGTCGCTGGAACGCGTCGATCTCGGCCGGACGATACGGATGCGGTGCGAGGAACTCTCGAAAGGAATGCTCCAGAAGGTGCAGTGCATTGCCGCAATCATTCACAGGCCGGATCTTCTGATTCTCGACGAGCCTTTCAGCGGCCTCGATCCGGTGAGTTCGCGCAGCCTGCGCGAACTGGTGCTGGACGAACACCGTCGCGGCGCTACGATCCTGTTCTCAACCCATGTGATGCCGCAGGCTGAGGAGATCTGCCAGCACATTGTCATGATCCACCAGGGAAAGAAGGTGCTGGATGAGAAGCTCCTCGCGCTGCGCAGCCAGTATGATCCTCGTGCCATAGAATTCGATCCGGTGGATGCGAATGCCGATCTGACGCCGCTTGCCGCTCTTCCCGGAATCGAGGGGGTGGACGCCAACGGTTCAGGCTGCAGAATCAAGCTGGCTGAAGGGACCGATCCTGCTGAAGCTATGCACAGGATCATTGACACGGTAAAGCCTTCGCGGCTCGAGATGTCCAGACCACGCCTCGAGGACATCTTCATTCGCCTGGTTTCAAAAGAAGGCGACAGCGCTGAAGACAAGATGAAGCTTGAAGCAAACCTCGGATCCATGAGTGCAGGGGAGGCGGGCGCATGAAGAACATATTCCTGATAGCCAAACGTGAGTTCATAGCTACTGTAGCCACCCGCGCGTTTGTGATCGGCCTGTTGTTTTTGCCGGCCCTCATCCTGATTTTCGCGCTGATCGGACCGCGCCTCTTCAATTTCAAGAATTTTAAGGTCCAAGGCGAGGTGGCCGTGATTGACCCGAGCGGCCGCGTCCTGCCGGAACTGAAAAAATCTTACGATCCCGCCAGGATCGCGGCAAGACGCGAGGAGCAGGCCGCCAGTGCACTGGCCAAAGCCCCGCAACAGGTGCGCCAGGCGGCAGGCAATTCCGCCGGCCGGGCCATCGCCTCGGCCCTGGGACCCGTCCCGGAGATTACGATAATCGAGCGGCCGGTCGATTCAGATGTCGAGCAGGAGAAGAAATGGCTCTACGTGCAGCCCAAATCAATGCCGCGGCTGGCCCTGATCGTTGTGCATCCCAATGCCGTCGAGGCGGGGGCGGATATGGAGTACGGAGCTTTTGACATGTATATCCCTCCCAATGTCGATGACCGGGCCACGGATGAAGTGCAGCGCGGTTTGCGCGAGGCGATCATCATGGCGCGCTTCCAGGCCCAGGCGCTCGATCAGGCAACGGTTGGTGCGATATACAACATACCGACCGCTCGCTCCGTCATCGTGACTCCGCAAGAGCAGCGTAAGAGCGTAAAGGGGATGAACATCATGATGCCGGCGGTGTTCGGATTCCTTCTGCTGATGTCGGTGCTCGGCGGCGGCGGTCAGTTGCTTACGACCATGGTGGAGGAGAAATCGAGCAGGGTCGTCGAAGTGCTGCTGTCGGCGGTCTCGCCGTTGGAACTGATGGCCGGCAAGCTTCTCGGCCAAATGGCTGTAAGTATGGTCGGAATGGCTTTGTACATCCTGATGGGAATCGCTCTCCTCGCCTCGTTTGCAGTTCTCGGCCTTCTGGATTTCTCGCTGATTTTCTATCTGCTTCTGTTCTTTGTGATCACCTATCTGATTTTGGGGTCGCTGATGATGGCTGTCGGCGCCGCGGTGAGTGACATGAAAGAGGCTCAGGGATTAATGATGCCGCTTACAATCGTATTCATGATTCCGTGGTTCCTCTGGATGCCGATTTCGCGCGATCCGAATTCGACGCTCGCGGTGGTGATGAGCTTCACTCCGTTTCTGAACACGTTCGCCATGCTGCTTCGGATGGCCAGTAACACCCCGCCGCCGTTGTGGCAGGTGTGGCTCTCAGTAGGAGTCGGGTTCCTGACGGCGTATGCGGCGGTGTGGTTTACAGCAAAAGTCTTCAGGATCGGGCTCCTCATGTACGGAAAGCCGCCCAATTTCGCCACCCTGATCCGCTGGGCACGTGCCGCTTAAGCCGTTCGTGCCGTTTTTTCGGGATGCGGCAACGAAGCAGATGTCTCTGCCGTCGTTGCCGCATGCGGGACTTACTCCCGACGGAAATAGTCCGGCAGCTCTTTCAATGAGCCATTCTCATCGATTGCCACGACATCGACTTCACCGCTTACCAATGGATCCTCTTCTTCATTGCGCCGTATCTGCTGCCGGAAGGTGAGGCGGTAATCGGAAGCAGCCATCATCGAAGTGAGTACCTTAATCCTGTCGCCGAGAGCGGCGGGCCGCCTGAACTTGATGCGTGCTTCGTAGACGACCAGCCTGCGATCGGGCCGCGCGACATCCTGCATCGGGATGCCGAACAGCGATTCGAGGAGTTCACTCCTGCCGCGCTCAAAGTAGCGAAGATAATTGGCGTGATACACGAGCCCCTGCGCATCGGTATCTTCCATGTAAACACGAAAATCCAGTATGTGATCTTTTGTCTGCATGGCATGGGATTTTATCCAATCCATGCCACAGATTGCACGGATTACATGGATTCCCCGTCGCCGGCACGTGTGAGTTCAAGATCAAGCACTATCCGGACTTCATTACTAACCACCATACCCCCTGCATCAAGCGCGCGGTTCCACTTGATGCCGTAATCCTGCCGGTTCAGGGTTGCGGTGGCATGCGCGCCGATGCGTGGCTCGCCGCTCATTCCCTTCACGATCGGGGTTGTCTCTACGTCAAGCGTGATTTCCCTTGTGACTCCGCGCATCGTGAGATCGCCGACGAGTTTGAAATTCCGTCCTTGTATTGCTTCGACACGCTTTGATTTGAAGGTTATCTGTGGGTACTTCGCGGCATGGAAGAAGTCCTCGCTCCGGAGATGGTCGTCACGCTTGGGCTCACGTGTGTTTATTGAAGCGGTCTCGATCGCCGCCTCTGCCTTGACTGTAGAGAAGTCCTTTGGGTCGAAGCTCACCTTTCCCGAGAGCCTGGTGAACTCTCCACGCACCGTGCTGATCATCAGGTGTTTCACCTGGAATTGTGCCGCCGAGTGTGCCGGGTCGATGTTCCAGACGGACTGCGACATTGCCGGCAGTGCGGTTAAAACGATTGCGGCGACGAACGCTCCCACAGCCATTGGCATCATGGATCTTCTCCTGAGAATAGGGATTTGACTACGGGGGGATTCGTGCGCCTCTCTGCCGCACGACTAACCGGACTTCAAATTTATAGTATTGATGAAAGGCTTATGCAATGTCCAAGGTCCTGACGGCGACAAGTGCTATCTTCCCATCTCCCGTGCTTTCTTCAGGATCGCCGGCCGCCCTTCTTCCATCATTTCGCGCACTGATTCGTACTCCATCGTCCGCTGTTCGAAGGTACGCTTCCGGATCGCCCCGAGGAATCGTGTTTCGAATTCCCGAAAGTTCGAGCCATAGATGTGGTAGCTGTCCGCCATGTGACAGTACCGTCCCACTCTGATTCTCCTGCCGGACAGGTCGGAAATCCGCTCCGCCATCTTCTTCTGAAGATGCACCAGCGCGAATATGTTCATGAAGGCCGCCTTGTACGCGTCGTTGGACCGGAAGCGCACGTTGAGGCTGAGCGCCCATTCGTCGTCGCCTGCTTCCGTCAGCCTGGCCCAGAGGCTCTGAAGACAGGGGGGATCATAGCAGTCGTTGTCTTCCCAGACCTTCCATGTAAGGGCCTGGGCGCGTCTTGTGAACGGCACTTCAGCCAGCTTCCGGCACATCGCCTCGATCTGATCGGAAGGTCGGGTTCCCGGCAAAGTGTAACTGAAGAGGCGCTGGTGGTAGGTATATTCCCATCTGGTGTCGGACGGGTCTTCAGGATCTCTGACCAGGTGATCTTTAATCCCTTCACAGACCTCCATGACATACTCCTGGAGCTCGAGAGGGCCACCGGGGAAGTCCTTGTGGAGCATCGGTTCCTTGAGCGGCTCTTTGATGGTCAGGATCATGGTGCAGTCTTTGCTCGGAGGGTCATCTGCCTTGTCGTACTGGGTGCGGATATCACATCCCCTGGCGTGCAGTTCAATCAACGAATTTTCCCAGCCGCGCGCTATGCAGTCGGCTTCCACATTCAACACCGGTATGCCGGTCATAGAATCTCCATGCAAAAATGGTGGTCTGAACGAACGCGACCTGCCTCTTTCCCGGCCTCAACTCTCTGCAATCAGGACTGCCGCACCCTGGATCCTGCCGCTGCGCAGACGTGAGAGGGCTTCGTTTGCATCGCTCAAAGAAAACAGCTCGACTTCCGTTCTGACTGGGACGTTGGGCGCTATTTCGAGTAATTCCCTGGCATCTCTGCGGGTAAGGTTGGCTACCGAGCGTACCGTCCGTTCTTCCCATAGGATGTTGTAAGGGAAAGACGGGATATCGCTCATATGGATGCCGCCGCAGATAACGGTTCCCCCCTTGGCGGTTGCACGAAGCGCAAGCGGCACCAGTGATCCGACAGGAGCGAAGATAATTGACGCATCCAGGGGTTCCGGCGGCATCTCGGTTGAATCCCCCGCCCACACCGCACCCAGCCTGAGTGCAAAGTCCTTTGCCGCGCTGTCTCCCGGGCGCGTGAATCCGTACACCTTTTTCCCCTGATATACGGCGATCTGCGCAATGATGTGGGCCGCGCCCCCGAAACCATAGATGCCGAGGCGATCGATATTCTCTCCTGCCATCCTGTAGGAACGATATCCGATCAATCCTGCGCAGAGGAGGGGAGCGGCGGCGGTATCGCTGTATCCTTCAGGGAGCAGGAAGCAGTACCGTCTATCGGCTGCCGTGTACTCGGCATAGCCGCCGTCGAGGGTGTAACCCGTGAAGGCGGGATGGTCGCAGAGATTCTCCCTGTCGGTCCTGCAGAAACGGCATTCCCCGCAGGTATGTCCAAGCCATGGTACCCCCACCCGGTCTCCCGGCCGGAAATCATCAACCCGGCTCCCCACCCTTACCACTGTCCCGACAATCTCGTGCCCCGGAACAAGTGGAAGCTTTGGCTTCGGGAGTTCGCCGTCCGCGACGTGCAGATCGGTGCGGCATACCCCGCAGGCGTTGACCTTTACGAGCAACTGATCCGGACCAGGGGAGGGAACGGGGATCTCTCTACGGACAAGCGGCCGGCCGGGCTGCTCGACCACCATGGCGAGCATCGTTTGAGGGAGTTCCGTACCGCGGTTCATGCCTTTTTACTTTCCGATGGTGAAGTTCTCAGATTTCGCATTATTCCTGGCGTTCTGAAGACTTGCGAGCAGCTCTTCTACCTGGGCCAGTTCTTCTTCGGATGCAAATTCCTTAGCACGCGTCAGAGCCGCGATCGCCAGGATCAGATCGCCATTGATGGCATGAATCAGTCCGAGATTGAAATGCACATTCGCGGAACTCGGTTCGATGACGGCGGAAATGTCGTAGTGAAGGCGGGCGAGCCGGAAATCTCCGGCTTCGAAATAGAGGTGCGCGAGATTGAAATGCGCTTCGAAATGCCTCGGGTCGTACTTGAGCGCTTTTGTGAAATGGTCGAACGCCCTCGGGATGCTGTTCTGTTCGTAATCGAGTATGCCGAGATTGCAGTATGCGTCGGCGACGCATTCCCCGGCCTGTATGGCTTTGTCGTACATCTCGACGGCGCGCTTGTCGCCGCGCTCGTGCAGAATCAGTGCTTCTTCAAACGGGGTAAGCCGCAGCGGAAGCTGAATCAGCCGGCCGCCCTTTTCGGGGAACAGGTTGAGCTGGCCGTTCAGCTCGGCCTCGATCTGCCGCATCGACATGCCGAGATTTCTCAGTTCACGTGCGCGCCTGAATTGGGTGAGCGCCTGAAAATCGTAGCGTAACTCTCCGTCCGCCGACTGGCCCACCGACTGAATTACCCCCTCACGCGTCCAGCGACGGATTGCGTGCTCGCTCAAACCGAACTGCCGACTTATTTCGCGAACCGTGTAGGTCGCCTGGACCCGCTGAAGGCCTTTTGACTGAGCTGCTTCAGGGAATTGAACGACGCTCATAGGAGTCTCCTTGCCTTCCGGCGAGCTTCTGGCTCCCTCTATTTGCCGGTTCCTGATTCTATACCAGGTGTCAACTCCTCACGCCCGCTTTCTTCCCTTGGGCTTGGCTTCTTCCTCCGGCGGTTTTCCGGTGGCTTTGATCATCTGCTGCCGCTTCGATTTGGCCTGTTCGATACTCTGTTTGAGAGCCTTCATGATGTCTACGACAGGCTTTGGTTCTTCCGCAACGGAGACGATCTCTTGTCCTTTGATCCTGGCTTCGATTATCTCCCGGAGAGCCTCCGCATACCTGTCCTTCATTTCGATCTCTCCGAGGGGTTTCGTCATGCTGTCGAGGAGGCTGCGGGCAAGTTTCAACTGTTCTGAATTGATCTCCGCCTTCGTGTCGATCCCCGGAACAGCTTCCATGGAACGGACTTCATTCGGATAGCGCAACTTGTAGAGGACCAGGCCGCTGTCATGTGGCGACAAGGCCACCACGTCCTCTCTCTCTCGGAGCACTACCTTCCCCATGCCGAATTTCCCGCTTTCCCGCAGCGCCTGCCGAAACAGCGCGTAGGTCTTTGCTGAAACGGCCCCATCGGGCCCGACGAAATAGGGTGCTTCATACAGCATCGGGTCCATTTCCGACCCGTCGATGAATCCTTCGATTTCGATGATCTTCGTACTGGGAAGCCTGACTTTCTCGAAATCGGCCTTTTCCATTATCACGTACTGGTCGGGTTCGTACTGATATCCCTTTACGATGTCCTCGTTTGCGAGCACCTGGTTGCACTTCTTGCATCTTTTGTCGTACCCGACCGGACCGTTGCATGACCGGTGCACCTGATTGAACTTTATTGATTCAGCCGGCTCAATAGCGCTGTATATGCGCACCGGTATGGTCACCAGCGAAAAACGTATATGCCCTTTCCAGATCGAACGCATGCTCCACCCTCTCAGAACAGTAACAGAACGGCGGCGGTCAGTCGATAGCGGGGAGCGCTTCGTGCAACGGCAAGGAAATCATGTTCCGAGAGACGATTACGTAGTAAATTCTGCTCATGGCAATGGCGACCGAAGACATTCTGAAGAAATCAGTGGACGGCGAGCGCATTACTGCTGATGAGGCGCTGGAGCTCTATAATTCGGGCGACTTCCTTGAAGTCGTCTCAGCTGCCAGGAAGATCCGCAACCGCCTGCACGACCCGGCCGTGGTCACCTACACGATGTTCCGGATCGTCAACTATACGAATATTTGCAGCATCGACTGCTCGTTCTGCAGCTTCCACGAATCCCCCGGATCGGCCTCGGGGACTGTTCTCTCGGCCGAGCAGGTGATCGAAAAGATGCGGGCGGCGGAATTGATGGGTGCAGATCAGCTCTTTCTGCAGGGGGGCGTGAATCCCGACATCCCGTTTGACTATTACGTTAACGTGGTTCAGCGGGTGAAGGAGGTTTTCGGACGCGGCATTCACATTCGGGCCTTTTCTCCCTGTGAAATCCTGGCGATGCAGCGTTTGACGGGCCGGTCCCTGAGAGATGTCGTGCGTGAACTGAAAAGGGCCGGAGTCGATTCCGTTCCGGGAGCGGGGGCGGAAATCCTGAGCGACCGGATGCGCAACATCCTGTCGCCTCGCAAGGGTTCAGTCGCCGACTGGGTTAAGGTAATGGAGACGTGCCACGAGGAAGGACTCCCGGGCAGCGGCAACATAGTCTTTGGATCGTGCGAGAACCGCAGGGAAATTGTCGAGCATCTGAGGACAGTGCGCGATCTCCAGGACCGGACTAACGGATTTCTCGCCTTTATCCCGTGGACTTTTCAGAGGCAGACGCAGAGATTCCCCGTGCGGGACGTTCCGGCGCACGAGTATCTGAAGGTGCTGGCCATCTGCAGACTCTTTTTCGACAATATTCCGCATATCGAGGCGTCAATTCTCGTGCTCGGGCGAGGGACGGGTTCAATTGCGCTGTATGCCGGGGCGGATGACATATCGTCGGTGGTGATTGAAGAGAACGTTCTGAAGAGTCATGGGCTTGCCACTGAAGAAGAAGCTTGCAGGTTCATTCAGGAAAGCGGATTCACTCCGGTGCGGCGAGATCTACTGTATAAGAAGCTTAGGTGATCTGACTGGCGAGGTATGTCGGGCGTCCCCAGGACGCCCGACATATGTAAAAATTCTACTCCGGCTTTTCGGCCGGCTGGGGCTCCCGCTCCGATTTCTTGTCCTTCTTGTCTTTCTTCGGAGTCTTGATCTTCTTCATGTCCTTCAGTTCCTGGTTGTACCTGTCCTTGCGGGCATCTTCCATATCTTCAATGTGCTCTCTGTCCTTTTCGTCGGCGTACTTGCGGACGTTGCGCAGCGAGTCCTTCAGTTCCTGGGTCTTCTGCTGCAGCGCCTCGTGCGTCCGGAGCACATGGGGAGTAATGAGGATGATGAGCTCGCTTCTCCTGGATGATCTGTCCGTAACGCCGAACAGATTTCCAAGGAGCGGGATGTCGGACAGGAAGGGAACCCCTCCGCGCGAGAAATCGTCGGAATCACGTATCAATCCGGCAATGGCCACCGTTTCGCCGTCCTTGACGGACAGGGTCGTACTTACGCTTGTTTTCGAGAAGCTTGGCGCTCTTATGCCGTCTCCCACATCGATGCTCACTCCCGGTGCGCTGACCTCCTGCACCAGTTCCATGGTCACTGCGCCGGATGCTGAGATGCGCGGCAGCACGATCAGAGAGATACCGGTGTCACGGTAGCCGACGCTGGTGGTTGCGCCTCCGATCTGCCCGAAATAGCTGGTGCCGGGGTATGGGACTTCAGATCCGACCACAATGTGAGCCGGCATGCCGTCAAGCGCGAGTACTGAAGGAGCCTCGAGAACCCGCACCTTGGTTTTGGTGCGCAGCGCGCTGATAGCCATCAGGATCTGCCGCGAATTGCCGACAAAGGCGAATGTGCTGGCAGTAAGTGCTCCTGCGTCTGCGGCATCGACTCCGGCAGTCGTAAGATGCTCGCCTGCTGAACCGTCAGTCCTCCCTTCGAGAAGCGCACGGACTCCGAAAGTGAGGCTGTCGGTCAGGTCGACTTCAAAAATCCGCGCATCGATGACAGCCTGCCGAGGAAGCACGTCCATCTTCTTGATGGTTTCGGAGATGTATTCGTAATCGGCGGCAGTCGCCTGGATAACGATAGAGTTGTTGATGTCATCCACCACCAGCCGGACCGTATCCTGCAGTCCGGTAAAGGACCCTCCGCGCAATATCTGGGAGGTTACGGTACGGTTGGTATTGAGCTGCGGGCCCAGCTGTCGTCCGGCGCCGAAAGCGCTTCCCGCCATGTAGCCCCCGCTCATGCCGGCATTGAATCCCTGAGTTCCGGGATAGCCCTGACCCATCAGCGAGTCTAATCCCGACTGACTGGTCCGTCCCAGGTTGGAGCCCCGCCCGAAAACGGAATCCTGATTGCCCTGCGTGCCTCTGCCGCCGAATGCTCCTCCCTGTTCCTGCTCTCCGGCTGTCGATCTCCCGCCGGAGGCATCCTCTCCTCCGTAGAGCGCAGAGAGCATCATCGCGATATTGGATGCCGTTGAATTCTCGACAGTGTAGACATATGTCTGGATATTCCTCCCCGACGAGGCATCCAGCCGCTTGATCCACGTTCTGATTTCCTGCAGGCCGCGTTTGGAGCCGGCCATGACAAAAATTGCATTCATGCGGTCGAGCGAGATAAACGATATGCCCGTCGCGGATTCCTTGGCTCCCGTTCCGAAGATCTTTTTGAGATCATCGGCGACATCGGCAGACGCATTGTTCTCGATTTTAACCAGGTCCACCAGTTCGGCGTCCAGGTACTTGTTGTCGAGCATGCGGATTATCTTGAGAATCCTTTCGGCATTGTCCGTGTAGTCGGTCAGGATCAGCATGTTCGTGCGCTCATACGGCATGATGACTCCCCCGTCGGTCATGAACAGCTTGATCGGCTCGATCAGGTCTTTGACCGGAACGAATTCGACCCGCACGATGTGGGTGGCAAGACGGGAGTCTCTTACGCCGTCCCTGGTCGCGGGGGATGTCTGTGCCAGAGCGCCTTTCGCGGGCAGCTGCGCCTGAACGGCGGAGCCGGTTATAGAAGTCGGCATCGACGAAACCGAAGCAGGCTGTTTCGATGATCCCGAAGCCGGCGGGTCGGTTGCTTCCTTCGACTCCTCGCCATCGATTTCCTCCATGAGATCAATGATGTCGACGCCCTTCTTAAGTGCGGAAGAGATTGGGAGGATCTGATAAACACCTCCCTGTTTGATGAGCGCCGCATTGTTGTTCTTCAGCAGGAAATTGAACAGCGGCAGAATGTCCTCTCTCGATATCGTGCCGGAGTTCATGCGCACAGTCCCTTTGACTTCGGGATCGATGATGAGAGGAGTAAGCCCCAGTGTGCTGGAAATCTGGCTTATGACATCGGCAAGATCCGCGTCCTCGAAATTCAGCTGAACCTTTCCGCTCCCTCCCGACATGGTGCTGACACGTGCGGGAACCGACGGAGCAGCCGGAGCCGGACGGGGCTGTGGCTGGGGCGTTTCTGCTGGTACAGGCTCAGGTGCCTGCCCGGCATTCTGCCTCCTGTCCTGCAACTGCCTGGTCAGACGTTCCAGAGCCTGCTTCCTCTCGGCTTCGGATGTCGGCGCTGGTTTCGGCTCCTGAAATGTCCATGCCGCAGAAGATAGACTGCACATCAGTAAAGCGGTCATTATGACGATGATGGCGCTCCACGGTTTATTGGTGCTTTTGGCCATTTGGCTTCCTCTCTCAGACGGTGCCCGCCGCTGCACTGCGGCGAGACCTGCTCCAGACGTTCTTTCGTCCGGTCAAAATTGCTTCACTTTCCGGTCTGCTACTGCGAACAATTATTCGCCGGCGAGGGTGCTCCCGCCGGAGATGAATGGTGAACCCGTTTCAGCGATTAGGTCGGAGAATGTCGCCAAAAGGTGTTCTTATTACACGTCTCCCCTGCGAATCCGTTCCAGACGGCTGCGTCTGCGCCGGTGGCGGTCTGAATCCTGTGGGAGGCTGGTTCTGTTCAGACTGGGGCGGCTGAGCCGGCGTCGGTGTTCCCGGCTGTGGCCTTGCGCGCGTGTATATATAGTTCCCGGAACTATCGACGGGTGCCGTTTCTGCACCCTCCCGGGCTCTCCCGGCCGGCACAGCAGGAACGGTTCCTCCGATGACGACCGGAGCGTTTGCGGCACCTGCACTACTTGCGCCGATAGGAACCACGCGCGTCGCCAGAATCGCGGTCTTCCCTTGCTGGGCGCGTTTCGACCCCTCACGCAGCGGTATGATTTCCCTGCGGTTGCCGTTCTCCAGCACGATCTGTTCCTCGGAGATTTCCGTAATCGTGTATCCCTGGTAAACGTCTCCGACCCTCGTGATCCGCGCTCGGCGGCCCCTGCCCTGCGAAGAGGGATCGATGATCGAAGCGGTTCGCTGGTTATCCGTGATCGTGATACCCACAAGAATAGGTTTCTGCGCCAGCGGCAGTGAATCCGCCGGCTGCACAATTCCTGAATCAGGGTCCATGCTTCTGGTGTCGGAAAACAGGTTCTTCTCAGCGATAATCGAGAATTCAGTGGGATCATATGCCCCGGCCTGCTGCATTCCGGGTGATGGCCTTTCCCGTGCTGCTCTCTGCTTGAGCGATGCTGCGGGCTGGATCTTCGAAAGGTCATTTTCCCGGTTGAACTGCAGGACCGACTTTCGAAGCTGCCAGCCGAGCAGAGCCGCCAGCGCCAGCAATAACAGGTTAATTGCTATCCATTTCTTTGTCATGCTCCCCTTCTTCCCGCAACGGCCGCACCTCGGCCGAACTTACGCGATACTTCGAGATTGGTTCTCCGGGCTTCGGATTCAACCATGGTTTTCGGGGGTTCCGGCACGCTGACAAAACCTGAAATGGTCATGCTGGGCCGGATTTCGTATCTCCTGCTCACCCTGAAGCTGCTGATGAGAAACTCGTCTATGACCAGCAGTTTCTCATAGTTCTGGACTGTTGTCAGAAACTGGACCAGCTTATCCGGAGTGCAGCTGGTTTCTATCCTCACCGATACCTTGACGATCGACTCCATGTTCTGGACCTTCTCCTCGGGCCGGGGATTCCTCTGGGTGATTTCGACTCCGCTCTGGTCTGCAAATTCCTTCACGATTCGCTGCAGCTCTGCGGCAGCCAGGTTGGAGTTGCTCCCGGGCAGGAGACGGTTCATCTGCTGTTCGAGCTGCCTCCTGTACTGCTCGATGCGGGTCTTGTAAGTATTCTCACCGTTAAGCGTTTCGCGATACCTGATGAGCATCTTCTTCTTGAGTTCCACCTGCATTGAAATGTCATCGCCGTCAGGCAGCAGCTCGGTGGTTGCGTAGACGGCCAGCACCGCCACAACGACGAGACTGCCGACAAGAATGAATCTTCTTTCTCTTGAAGTAACCTTCACGAGCTATCTCTCCAGTTTTGCTTCGATGTTGAATCTTTCTTTGCCCGTCGGCACATCTTTCAGGATGCCGCCTCTGAAGACAACGTCCTTCAGCAACGGTGAGTTCTCGAGCCTCGGTACCAAATCGGAAGCCGAATTGCTCAACCCGGCCAGTTGAATCGTTCCATTCCTGTACTGATACGTGTTCAAGAACGTATCCGAAGGAAGGATTGTGGTCAACTCCCTGAGTATTTCGAGATTGGCGTCCGTGTTGTTCACAAGCGCTTCGACCGCCCTGATCCTCTTTTCCATCTCCTCGGTCTGGTTCCTCAGGCTTTCGACCCGTTCTACGGAAGGAGTCAGTTGCTGGATCTCGCGGTCCAGCCGGTCCGCCAGCCTTCTGTCCTGGGCGATGTTGTGAAACGCGAGCCCACAGAGCAGAAGTACAACTGCCGTGCCAAGTACGGCGGCCGGAACGTACCCCCACCTGCTCTGGTGAATCCTGTGTTCGGGAGGAAGAAGATTCAGCTTCATCGAGGGGCGCCGGACCAGCCCCGTAAAGGCAAGCCCGAGCGACGCGGCGGCTTCCTGGATTCTCGACAGGTTCACGCTTGGCACGTCGACGTCCATGTAGCTTTTCACGAGTTCGCAATCGGTCGTCACGGTCATCATTTCATCACGGACCGCGTCTGATGATTCGCCTGCAAGAACGATTTTTTCCAGCGTGGCTTCCTGATCGAGCCTTATGGCCGACAACGCTTCGTCGATCTCGTGCAGCAGCAGGTCCTTCCACTCGACCTCTTTTTCCCTGGCAACCTCTCGGGAATAGACCAGCAACCCGTCGCGCAGCACCAGGAGTTCCATCGAAAGGGCACCGCAATCTCCGATGACGAATGTCTTGTTCTCCACGATCCTCCTGTTGTGCAGGAAGATGTTTGCAAGCCCGATCGAACTGCTGGTGACTGTCACGGGGCGTATCCCGACCGATCGCAGAAGAGCCAGAAGGTCGTCCAGCGTAGTCTTTCTTACCATCGCGATCAGGACCGTGAGCTTTTTGCCGTCGTCTTCTTCACCCTTGTCGATCCTAACGTAATCGTAGTAATACCTTTCTCCTTCGACAGGCTCGTATGACTGCACCTGATAGTGAACGACCTGTTTCAAATTATCAGCCACTTCGGAGGGAAGATTCAGATAGCGCAGAACGACATCCTGGCGGGGAATTCCCAGCACGATGTTCTCCCTGCTGATGCCGTTCGATTTGAAGAAGAAGTCCATCTCTTTCTGCAGATCGGCTTTTTCCCTCAGACGGTATCCCGGGATGCGCAGGAAATGGGTGAAAACTCCGCCGGAAAGGTTGCTTTGCAGGCTGGAGATCAGCATATCTTCGCCGCGCAACTCGATTCCGACGCTGGTCTTTAAATAGATCATGGCTTCATGCCTTCATAGTCTGGAACATTCTCATTCCAATACAGTGTTCGATATGGAGTGTTGGCTCCCGCTTCAAGACTCACTACCGTACGGATAACACTGACGGCCTTAGAATTCGGTGTTCCGGCTGAGACCGTAAGTGCATACACTCCCGTCTGGTCGACCGAGAGAAACTGCGTGGTCGTTGTGCCGAGATTCACGGGCAGATCGCGCGTGATCTCAGCGACCGATTCAAACGGCTTTAAAAGCCGTCGTTCGTAGATCAGCCGCGCTGCTTCGGGAGGCATCCCGGGTACTGAAAGCAGTACGGCCAACGGCGCGTGATTAACGTTTACCTGGTTTCTCGACGAATAGACGGTGAGATAACGGGAGAGCCCGTACCTGTGCGTCACCGAACCGTCGGGCGCACGTTCGGGCCGCCCATAGAAATACTCGGCCGTCACTCCTCTGACGAGAAGCAGTTCCTCGATTGTATCGAACCTCCCGTTCTTTGCGTAGTAGGGAGGATCCAAAGTCTGATAGTAATCGTCCTCCGCTCCATTGAGATGATGAGCTTTGTCAGGATCGCGCCAGTCCAGGATCGAATCGGCAATGATGTCCACATCCTGCTGTTCGATTCCGGCCGCCTGAATCAAAGCCCGCAACTGCAGATCCGAGACGGCGTTTATGTTGACCTTTCCGGATTCGTCCTGAATGTCGACCGTATAGAAACCTCCGCCAAGGGACCCGGTGACTCTTCCCAGATCCAGGGCATCCGGTTCCTCGCGCAGTTGCGCCTGCCTTCGTGCAGGGATGGCGCGCTTTCCCATGAGTCTGTAAACTGTTGCGGCAATCCCGCCACGGGCTATGAAATACGATTCCTTCAGAGCCTGGGAATTCCGCGCCGCCGCCACTTCCACGAACGTTTCCTTCGCAAAACTGAGCGCTATGATGCAGAGCGCAACCAGGATCCACAGGAGCGCTATCAGGATCACGCCGCTTTCGTCTGCCGTGGGATGCCTGCGCGCCGTCATTGCCTCCCTCTTCTTACGTCTCTTCCGCCTCTTGCGCCTCTTCCACCTCTGCCGCCTCTGCCGCGCATGTCGAACGGATTCAACATGTTTGCTCGCAAATTACTCTCGGTTTTGACGGGAACCACGATGTTCCGGCTCAGGTCGGTTCCTGTAGGAGTCCTGGATACCATGGTCAACGATACTGCAGCCGGGAGTCTGCCAAGATCCTGCCCGTTCCACTCCGTGACCCAGCGTGCCGGGTTCCGGTCGTCGCCGGAATCGTAGTATTCAAACAGGCAGCTCGACAGATCCGCAAATACCGGGGTTGCTTCCGATTCCTCCATACTCATTTCGTCGGGCAGGTAGCCAAGATATGGATGTTCCCTTTCCACCAGCGCATACGATCCATTGGAATCCTGCACAATTTCATACGACACCACCGTAAGACCGGGGCTTTCATGGAACCGCAGCGAGTTCAGACTGATGAACCGGAGATTAGTCTGGGTGCCGCTGAAAACAAGGTACGGAACCTCTCCTTGCAGCGGTTCTGCCCTCGTATAAAGGGCGCAGGTGGAAGCCATCTGCTTTCTGACCAGATCCATGATGCTTCTGTGCCGCTGATTCGCATCGACGTATTCAGTTCCACGCGACCACGATCGGATGCTGACCTGCAGAACCGCCCATAGCCCGACCGCTATCAGGGCGACCAGCGTCACCGCAACGACCAGTTCGAGCAACGTAAATCCAGACTCCGATTCACCTGATTGCCGTCTCTTTCGAATCATCGCGCCGACCTCAGAGGATTCGTCCTTACCAGCTTCAGGGTCTGCAGCCGATAGTCGGGGGCGCCGGAGCCCGGACCGAAGGTTTCCACCGTATAGCTGAGGAGTTTTGCCGGCACGTTCTGCGGCAGATCGTACGGCCGCAGTTGCAGCTCATCGGACTCGGGAAATTCATAATCCTCTATCCGGGCCGACCATCTTGTGCCGTCTTCGAAATCTCCGGTCAAGGTCGTCGGTTCTTCAATTGATTTGTCGAGTAGCACCGTCTCCATTACCGTCTGCGCGTGTTCGATGGTTCGGGACTTCAGCTGCACTTTCCGGATATTGCCGAGCGACCCGGAAATGAGAGACAAAACCAGCGCCGCCCCAAGTGCCAGGACAGTCAGGGCTACCAGGACTTCGAGCAGCGTAAAGCCCTGCTGCTGTTCAGCCGGATTGCTGTTCTTTCCGGGTTGCTCGAGGTTCATCTGCCGTCCTCTTCTGTGCCCAGTTTAATGCGCGCGCCACCAGTAACCGGATCGGTGATTACCCGGAGTGCCCCGCCGTTCGACGAAATCAGGAGCACTTCCCCTTTCTCAGCGCTTCCGTTAGGGAGAAAACGAAGTGCCATGTGTTTATCAGTCACTTCCTTTCCGGAGAAAGTCATTCTCTCGATTCTGACACCATCGGGGAGCGAATAGGTGCGGTCACCGTCTCCGAGTTCGTTCGTAAGAAGGAACTGCCGCTTCTCCGCGTCGACAACCACTCTCATCCCGGTCTGCTCCGTGACCGCCTTTTCACGCGCATAGCGGAAAATGTTCAACGCGTCTCTGCCAGCTGAGCGCAAATGGAGAGCGGCCGAACCTTTCGACAGGGATGGATATGACAATGCCATGACCAGTGTAATTACGAGCACGACGATCAGGAGTTCCAGTAAGGTAAAACCCTGGTCACAGGAATTCTTCATGGTCATTTCCAGTTGCAGATGTCGTCATCTCCTCCATCCGCCCCGTCAGGCCCTGTGGAGAAGAGGTCGAAATCGCCGTGCAGCCCAGGGCAGCGGTATTTGTAGGGTTCATCCCATGGATCCCGGGGCAACTCTTTCTTGGAAAGATAGGGCCCGTTCCATGCGCTGCTGTTGCTGACATTGCGCACGAGGGCCTCCAGTCCTTCGGCCGAATTGGGATAGCGCCCCATATCGAAGGCATACAGCTGCAGAGCTCCTTCGAGTTCCTTTATCTGGATTTTCGCTATCTCCTCTCTCCCCTTCATCAGCTTGTCGTAGACCCGCGGCGCGACAACTGTGGCAAGGAGGCCAAGGATCACCAGAACCACAATGAGTTCTATGAGTGAAAACCCTTTCTCTGATTTATTTCCCTCGAGATTTGAATTCATCTGTAAACCCCCTTCTCTTGATCCTGTTGCCGTCCTTTACAGCGGGATATCGTTGATGCTGAAGATTGCCATCAGCATCGAGACAACGATGGTGCCGATGATGATCCCCATCAGCAGAATCAGTGCCGGCTCGAAGAAGGCGATCAGGTTCTTGATTCCGTTTCTGACCTCGCCGTCGTATACCTCTGCAACCTGGATCAGCATCGAGTCGAGTTTTCCCGATTCCTCACCTACTTCGATCAGATGCAACGCGAGGGGTGGGAAGACTCCACTCTGCTTCATCGGCTGGGCGATTCCTTCCCCTTTCTTGATCCCGTTTCTGATCGGCTCGATGGCCGCGGCGATGCCCTGGTTGCCGATAATGTCACGCACAATGGCCATTGACTGCAGAAGGGGCACGCCGCCGTGAATCAACGTTCCCAGCGAGCGCGTGAATCTTGCCACTTCAATCTTCTGCAGCACCGGGCCGAGCAGCGGGAAACGAAGCTTCCACCGGTCCCATTTCAGCCGTCCTTCGTAGCTTCTGCGGAAGGTCCTCAGATAAGCCGCCACGATGAAGAATGCGGCGAGGGCCAGCCACCAGTAGCCGGTCAGGAAGATGCTGATGCCGTGTAGAACCGCCATCGGCAGGGGCAGCGGCACCCCCATATCCTGGAAGATCGAGATGAATTTCGGTACGACGAACAGCGTGAGGATCGTGACGCTCAGCAGCCCTACGAGGGACAGGAGCGCAGGATAGATCATAGCTCCTATGATGTAGGACTGCAGTTCCTGGCTCGACACGAGGTAAGAAGAAAGCCGCCCCAGTATCTCCTCGAGTGCTCCACCGGCCTCTCCCGCCTTTACCATGCTGACATAGACTTTGGGAAACACATTTGGATACTTTGCCAGCGCCTCCGAGAAAGATTTTCCCCCCTTCACCTCGTTCAGGATGTCCTGTATCACTTCGGCCATGGCAGGGCTTTCTGCCAACTGGCTCAGAATTGCGAGGCTCCGGTCCAGCGGGAATCCCGATCTGACAAGGGTATGGAGTTCCTGGGTGAAGATGAGAAGATCCTTGCGCCGGACTCTCTTTCGTTTTCCCGCCCAGGGTAGCTCTATCTCGCGGGTAAAGACATTCTGGCGTGCAGCGGCCCCTATCCGGACCGGAATCAGCCCCATCTCCTGCAGCTTGAGGGATACGGTCCCATCATCGGAGGCATCCATGATACCCTCGACGATCTTTCCTTCCATCGTGCTTGCCCTGTAGTTGTAGGATGGCATATCGTTCCTGGTTTCTGTTTCCTCTATAGGGAGCCGGGACACGGCTCCGGACTTTGTTACAGGCGGCGAGCGGTCACGCTTCCTGCGTCACGCGCAGCACCTCCGCGATGCTGGAAATCCCCTGGCGCACTTTCAGCCAGCCGTCGTCCCGCAGGGAGCGCATTCCGTTTTCAAGCGCCTTCTTGCGAATCTGGTTGGAGTCCGCCTTGCCGATCGTGAGCTTGCGGAGGTCGTCGTTCATAGTCATTAGTTCGTAGATTCCGATGCGTCCGATGAAACCCGTGTTGCTGCATGCTTCACAGCCCCGTCCTTCGTAGAAGCGATCGCGGCCGTTGCGCGACGGGCCTCTTCTGTAGCCGATCTCGTCGAGCATTTCCGGGACAGGAAAGACTTCAGTCTTGCAGGAAGGGCAGATGACCCGGACCAGCCTCTGGGCCAAGACTCCCAGCAGGGAAGAGGCTATCAGGTAATCCTGCGCGCCCATATCTATCAGCCGTGTGATGGCACTGGGGGCATCGTTGGTATGCAACGTCGAGAAGACCAGGTGGCCGGTGAGGGCCGCTCGTATTGCGATCTCCGCCGTCTCCAGGTCGCGTATCTCACCAATCATGATGACGTCCGGATCCTGCCTGACGATGTGCCGCAGGCCCGCGGCGAACGTGAGCCCTATCTGAGGGTTGACGTGGATCTGGTTTACTCCGTCAATCTGGTATTCGATAGGATCTTCGATCGTGATGATCTTCTTGTCGGGAAGATTGATTGCACTCAGGGCGCTGTACAGGGTGGTGGTCTTGCCGCTGCCCGTAGGGCCCGTCACCAGCAGAATTCCATGCGGACGGTGAATCAAAGATTCGAATTCGCCGAGCGAGTCTTCGGGGAATCCAAGGTTGCGGATGTCGTAGAGACTGGTGTTGCTCTTGTCGAGGATCCTCATCACGACGCTTTCGCCGTAGAGCGTCGGAAGCGTGGAGACGCGCAGGTCTATGTCTTTGCCCAGGACTTTCAGCTTGATCCTTCCGTCCTGCGGGAGCCTGCGCTCCGCGATATTGAGCTTGGACATGATCTTCACCCTGCTGATCAAAGCCGACTTCAGCTTCTTGGGAGGCGACTCCACATCGTGCAGAATGCCGTCGATCCTGTACCTTACCTTGAGATCCTTTTCGAACGGTTCGATATGGATGTCGCTCGCACGGCTCTCTATGGCCTTGGAAATAAGAAGATTGACCAGCCTGATCACGGGAGCTTCCGACGCAAGATCCTTCAGCTGCTCGATGTCTTCGATCTCATCGGAAAGGTTCTCGATGTTTTCATCATCAATCCCTTCGATGATCCTACCCAGAGTGCTGGCCGCCGACCCGTAGAACTTCTCAAGGAGGTCCATTATTTCGCTTTCGGCGCCCAGCATCGGCCGCAGCTGATATCCCGTAGTCTGCCGGATGGAATCGAGCGTGGCGCTGTCGGTGGGATCGGCCATCGCAAGCGTCAGCACATTGTTCTCGAGCGCGACCGGAACAAATTTGCACTGCTTCATGAAACGAAACGTGAGGACGTTGTCGATTACCGGGACCTTCGGGTAATCCGAAGCGGTGAGCGCAGGAATCTTCAGGTGCTCGGAAAGTACCGCCAGGCAGTCACGCTCGGAGACATACCCGAGATCGACGAGAAGCTTGCCCAGCTTCTCCTTCGACTCCGGCTGAAGATTCAATGCGGTGCGCAGTTCTTCCTCATCGATAAGTCCGCGTTCCAGGAAGACCTGTCCGATAGGCTTCTTTCTCTTTAGATCTTCGACTTTAATACTCAACGATTTTCATCCTCTGCTTGAATTCGTTGAACCGATCGGCCTTTCGGCCGAATTCATCCAGATCCTTTTTCAGGACGCTCAGTACGATTATCCGGTTTGAATTTGGTTCGCCGGGAAAGTTGCGGTCCTCGACGTGGGCGACTATGGTGACACAGTCGTTCCTGCTCAGCTGCCGGAACTCCTGTCCGCTGTCCTGAAGCAGCCTGATCAGTTTTTCCTTCAGTTCCTCGATGCGACGCTTCTTCAGTTCCGGCGAGAGATCCCTGGTACGGATTTCGCCGAAAGGAGAATTGATTACGGCGCGATGTATGTTGATCAGAAACGAAATACTGGCTCCGTACCCCGGCAGATAGGCGCCTTTGGCCTTCTGGACCACGGCAAACGGGTTCGAACTGAAGACTGAACTTATCAGGTTGTTCAGATTCATCTCGAACTTGAGCATGTCTTTTTGCGCAAGAGCATAGTCAAGTTTCCCGTCCTGTTTCTGCGCCGCATCCGCATGGCCTGCGGAAAACATAAGCAGGGCCATGCAGACGGCGGAAATAATGCCGCTGCGGCGTTTCACAGAATACCTGATTCGATCCTGACCACTGTCCATTGCTGCTGAAGACCTCAGAATATCAGTTGACGTTTTGATTCCGGACGGCGCTGCTGCGAACGAAATTCAGGTCGGCCCACCGGTCCTGTTCCACCGTCTCGATCATTCTCTGAATCATCAGGTAGTTGGTTTCGTTGATACGAAACTCCGTATCATCGAGGGCACGTTTCATGATGTCTCGCAATTCCGCCTTCGTATAGTAGTTTCTCTCGGTTTCGGCAGGACGGCTGAACAGGTGAGTGCTGAACGAAAAGCCGTCCTTGTTCCATGTGATCCGGGTGTTGGCAAATGCGAGCAGGCAGATCAGCGCCATTGCCGCCACCGCCGCATAGCGAAGATGCTTTCGCAGGCCGCTGCTGCCACGAGATCTTTCCCGGTTGAAAATCAGCACCCTTGCACCGGGCTGCTCTTCCTTCCATAGCTGAAGATGATTCCTGGTCTGCCTCAGGTTCTCGAGCTCCCCCCGGCAATCCGGACAGGCATGGATGTGCTCCACCGCTTCGGGCGGAACGCTTCCTTCGTTGTACAGCAATCCTACGATATGTTCCTGCACCTCATCGCAACGCATGACTGAGTTCCTTTTTCAGGGCATGGCTTCCGTCAGCCGGGGCCTCGGTACACGCAGGCACCGCTGACATTATTGCTATTCTAAACGCTATATATACTAGATCCTACAAGAACCGGCCGGTCAACCTTCCGCTTTCAGGCCCAGCCGCTTCAGGTTCCGCTGCACGGTCATCAATCCGTGGTACAGGCGCGACTTTGCCGTCGAAAGCGGGCACTCCATTACGTCAGCGATCTCTTCCAGGCTCAATCCAAGATACTCTTTCAGCACGATTGCGGTCCTGTGGTCCTCGCTCAGATTTGCCAGCGCCTTGCGGATGATGTCCATCGTTTCGACCGAATCACTTCTGCCGTCGGTTGCCGCTCCGGAGACGCCCTGCAGTACCGCCTCCCCATCGCTCAAAGAAACATCCGGGTTGCGGGCCTTCCATCGTGATCGACAGTGATTGAGCGTAATCTGGTACAGCCATGTCGGGAATGTCCCCGGATCACGCAACCCCTTGAGCGACCGGAAGACCGACAGGAACGTATCCTGCACAATGTCCTGTGCGTCCTCGTGATTGCCCACCATGCGCCATGCGAGGCTGTATACCTTTCTTTCCCATCGGCTGACAATCCGGTTGAAGGCTTCTTCGTCTCCTTCAAGGTATCTTCTGACTGCCTTCTCGGTTTCCATCATCGACAGGTTCCCCGGTTAAGGCGGTCATCGCTATAGATATCGTCCCGGACAGGAAAGTCTAAAAAAAATCCGTTCGGCGGTCGTGTCGAGGAGAACAATGAGAGTACAGGTGCAGGGGAGAAGCAAGGGCTGTCGGGTTCCAATACGTCGAAGCGACAATCGGCGGCCGGCTGCAGACAATAAGTTACGGCCTGCCGACCGCCGACCGCTCTATAGCTCGGTACGATAATTTGGAGCCTCTTTCGTGACCAGCACGTCGTGCACATGGCTTTCTTTCAGGCCGAAGGGAGTGATGCGGAGGAAGCGCGAGCGCGTCTGCAGTTCCTGTATGTTCCGGCATCCGCAATACCCCATACCGGCCCGGAGGCCACCCGTCAGCTGCGGGATCATGATCTCTACGCTCCCCTTGTAAGGGACCATTCCTTCAATGCCCTCCGGAACGAGTTTCCCCTCGAAAAATGCTCCCTCCTGCCCATAGCGGTCGCGGCTCCCTGCTTTCATGGCTTCCAGTGAACCCATGCCCCGATAGACTTTGTAGCTGCGGTTCTGATAGAGCACGGTCTCTCCCGGGCTCTCATCTGTTCCGGCGAAAAGCGAGCCTATCATGACCGAGTCGCCTCCTGCCGCCAGAGCTTTGGAAATGTCTCCCGAAAACTTGATTCCGCCGTCGGCTATGATTGGGATTCCGGAGCGGTGAGCGACTTTCGAGCAGTCCATTATCGCGGTTATCTGGGGCACCCCGGCCCCGCTGACGACTCTTGTTGTGCAGATCGATCCAGGACCCATTCCTACCTTGACCGCATCGACTCCTGCTTTGATCAGCGCCAGGGTTCCTTCTTCCGTCGCAACGTTTCCCGCGATGAGGTCGATGTCGGGGAACTTCTGTTTGACCTGCCGGACTGCATCGATAACCCTGCTCGAATGGCCGTGTGCCGTGTCGATCACCAGCACGTCCACGCCGGCTTTCCCCAGAGCGGCCGCGCGGTCCAGAAAATCGCCCGTGGCTCCGATTGCCGCTCCCACCCGGAGTCGTCCCAGGCCGTCCTTGCACGCGTTGGGATAGGCGATCTTCTTCTGGATGTCCTTGACGGTGATCAGCCCCTTGAGCCTCCCCTGCCTGTCGACTACCGGAAGCTTTTCCACCCTGTGACGATGAAGGATGCTTTCTGCTTCCTCGAGTGTAGTCCCCACTGGGACGGTAATGAGGTTTTCCTTGGTCATCAGTTCCGAAATCTTGATGTTGAGGCGGGTTTCAAACCTGAGATCCCGGTTTGTAAGAATCCCTACCAGTTTGTCATTGGAAACGATGGGAAGGCCGGAGATCTTGTAGCGTTTCATCACCTCCATGGCTTCATGGATTTTCTGGTCTGGAGACATCGTGATCGGGTTGACGATCATTCCGCTTTCGGACCTCTTCACCCTGTCGATTTCGTCGGCCTGTGCCTCAATCGTCATATTCTTGTGAATGATCCCCATGCCGCCCTGCTGTGCCATGGCTATGGCCATTCTCGAATCGGTGACCGTATCCATCGCCGCGCTTACAAGAGGAATATTCAGCGGAATATTCCTGGTCAGATGTGTGGTGATTTCGACCTCCGACGGAAGCAGATCGCTCTTCGCGGGCTCCAGCAGAACATCGTCAAATGTAAGGGTTTCTCTGATACTGCCTTCTCTAACCATACAATCCCCGGTTCAGAAGAAAATGTTGAGTTTCTGCAGAGGCGCCGACAGGTCGCCCGGCAAACAAATGGTAATCTGAAATATTAGCAAAAGCTCCTGCGCAAGCGGGCAGATTAACTAAGCCCCGTGGCATTTCTTGAACTTTTTGCCGCTGCCGCAGGGACACGGATCATTCCTGCCGACCTTCGCCACTTCGCGTCTGGCCGGCGCTACAGGTCCGGACTCCCCGGCGCTGTAGACCAGATTCTGTTCCCGCTGCGCCTTGCGGCGAGCCTCTTCGCGTTCCCTCTGGCGGGCATCCTGTTCTTCTCTGCTTATCGGTTCGAACAGATAAAGATACCTGATGGTCTCCTCTTCCATCCTTGCCCGGAGACTTTCGAACATGTTGAAGCTTTCCTTCTTGTACTCGATCAGAGGATCCCGCTGTCCGTACCCGCGCAACCCGATCCCTTCCTTCAGGTGGTCGAGAGACCAAAGGTGGTCCTTCCACTGCATGTCGAGCACCTGAAGCATTATCATGCGTTCCTGAAACCGCATGTATTCGGGTCCGAAACGCTTTTCCTTGTCCTCGTACGCTCCGCGCACCGCCGCCTCGAGCTTGTCCGCCAGTTCTGAGAAAGAAGCTTCCTTGAGGTCGATGCCGAGTTGCGTCATATCCAGACCGAACTGGTTGCCGACACTGACCCGGAGTCCTTCAAGGTCCCAGGTGTCGGGGGCTTTGTCGCGCGGCGTATGC
>JAAYAM010000196.1 GCA_012719355.1 Acidobacteriota bacterium | reverse complement strand
CTAGGAGCCAGGCTGCATTTCGGTCGTCCCTAGCGGGACGCAGATCGTGGTTCTTTGTTCCTACACCCCGGTAATACTCCGTGCACCAATCCCCCGGTCATCCCATCGTGGAAAGCCTTCCATACTAGTGTCACGTAACATTTGTGTCACTCATGTCCATCAAGACCGTCCCATAGGGACGGAATGAGAATAGCCCGGCACGTGAGTGCCGGGATTCCATAGGAACAAAGAACAAAATCAAGTCCCGGAGGGACGGCCGAACAATTCGATTCACGTATCACGATTGGGCGTCCCGGGGGCGGGTCACGGGGGGACTGGACTACCCCATATAAAAAAAGGGCGATCATCTGAGATGACCGCCCTTTTCGATTATGATGAGAATGAAGATCTTACTTTCTGATCCTTCTGTAGCCGTAGGCTCCCAATCCCATCAACCCACAGCCCAACAGCACCAGGCTGGACGGTTCCGGCACCGGAGTCACTGACTCGACCATAACCACCATATCATTGTAGTCGTAGTCGCCGCCGCCGTAGAAGTCTTCCCACGCAAGGATGAATTCATTGTCGGTCCAGAGAGCGCTGTTATACATATCGTTTATTTTGAAATAATCGATGTCTTTTCCCTGGAACGCGACCAGATGATCGAATCCGTCGGCATTCAGGCTCGTGTCGGAATAATAGATGTGACCATCACCCGCCATAAGATAGTACCCGAAGGTACTCCCGTCGAAATAGGCGATCGGGTCGTCACCGTGATTCTTATGCACGCTGCCGTCTGCGAATATCGATATGGTTGCCTGTTTCCCGCTGCCGGCCGCTCCATTGAAAATCTCGACCATTTTGGTGGGATCGGCGGCATCGTAAATCCCAAACGTATTTCTATTAGAGTAGTCGGTAATCTCAATGACAAATGTGGAAATAGATCCTCCGGAGGCAGTTATGTTCCAGTATTGATCATATACCAATGCGTCGTTGACATCCCCTGCAGCATCTATACTGCTCGTACCCGCAACAGGACCCATTGTTCTAGCATCCAGGATCTCCTGCAGGCTGTCTTCACTTCCATTCCCACCGCCAATTGGGTTGATGGTGGTGGCGTATCCTGCACCGACCAACAGCAAAATCAGCGAAAGTGTGATTCCAGCGATCTTCATGTGTTTCATCCTAACTCCTTTTTTCAACAAGGATTTTACTGACCCCGGTCTCTTACAAAGCAAACTCTGTACCAACTTTGAGACAATATCTTATCTCGTTTAAATTCAAGTAATTAGATCCACGATCTGTCGGCCATGCTGCAGGTCAGTAATCTCCTTTTCATGGTCCTTTGTAAAGCGAATCGACACCCGCCCGCAGACTCTGGCATGTAAGTCGTTGAAAAAGCATGTATTAGCGTGACACATCCACTGATCCCGGATGTAAGAGAATCCGACGACGATCTTGAGGAAGGCGCGACCAAAAGAGAAAAGCCGGGGGATGTCCCCCGGCTTTTCTCTTTTCCTATCAATACAATCCGGAAATAATTACAGATCCAGCTTTTTGATTTCCGCCGCCTGGGGCATATCAGGATCCAGTTCCAGGGCCCGATCGAGCGCCTGTTTCGCTCTGCGTCTGTCACCCGCCTTGTAGCAGCTCATACCAAGATGATAATGGAACGTCGCATTTTCCGGTTCCTTCCTGACGCACTCCTCGAAAATGTCGATCGCCGAACGGTAGGCGCCGCGCTTGTAATAGATCCAGCCCAGAGTGTCCGCAATGCCTGCGGAATCCGGCATCTTCTCTCTCGCGGTCTGAGCCAGGCGGAGAGCTTCATCAAGATTCCCGCCTGTTTCCCCAAGCAGCCACGCAAGATTATTGGCGGCCACCACCAGCCCCGAATCTATCTTCAGAGCCTCACTGTAGTGATGCCGGGCCTTGTTGGTGTCTTTCTTTGCCTCATAGACAAGTGCCAGCATAACGTGAGGCTGTGCGGATTTCGGATTCTCCTTCAGAATCCTGTCCAGCTGAACGATGGCCTTGTCATAGGATTTCTGCACAACGAAGAGTTGAGCCAGACTGGCATAGGCTGAAGCGCGGTTCTTGTCGAGCGAAATCGCCTTCTGAAATGCCTCTTCAGCCTTCCCGTAGTTCTTCTGAGTCGCGTATGCCCGTCCAAGCAACTCGTGCAGAGCAGCCGATTCCGGATACTTCTGAATCTGGCTGTTGATTCTGCTGATCGCCCTTTCAGGCTGCTTCCGTCCCAGGTACAGGTCCGCCAGCGCC
Organism: Acidobacteriota bacterium; assembly: GCA_012719355.1. Classification (GTDB taxonomy): domain Bacteria; phylum Acidobacteriota; class UBA6911; order UBA6911; family UBA6911; genus UBA6911. The sequence continues at coordinate 1,823 of JAAYAM010000196.1, read as the reverse complement.
GCGAGAGGGGCGGTATCAGCAGGATTGCTTTTCAGTGCCGATTCGAACGCACCTTCCGCCCTGGCCGCATTCCCCTGCGCCGCATAGGCCATTCCAAGTCGGTAAAGACCTCCGGCATGTCCTGGATTGCTCTTCAGAAGAGTCTCGAATTCCGCAACCGCCTCCCTGTAGTACTTCTTGGCAAGGTAAGCCGTTCCCAGCATGAAATGAGCGTCGGCCGAATTCGGATCCGCTTTGACGGCATCACGTCCATAACGGATGGCACCATCAGGATCGCTGTTATCCAGTTTGTATTGAATCAATGCGGCATATGCAGCAATGAACCGGGGATTGATCCGCACCGCTTCGTTCCATGCAGACTCAGCCTGCGGTCCCTTCTTGTCCTGCAGATATGCCATTCCGAGCAGATAGCGCGCCTGGGCGGAATTGTGGTCCGAGTTGACAACGGCCTGGAGCTCCACAGCCGCATCCCCCGCCCGGTTCTGAGCCATCAGGATACGCGCCTTTATTACTTTTGCCTCATTGTCTTTGGAATCGGCCTTTAAGACCTCCTCAACCTGCTGCAATGATTTGTCATAGGTCCTCTGATTCAGATATGCCAGCGCCAGCCGCTTCTTGTGGCCTGCATTGCCCGGGTTCTTCTGAACGAGTTCCTGCAGCACAGCCATCGTTCGATCCGGCTTTCCGGCAGCCCCATAGAACTCGGCCAGGGCGAGCCGCTGCGCATCATCCTTCGGATCGAGCGAAACAGCCTTCTGGTATTCCGATTCGGCTCTGGCAAGATCGTTCTGGCTTAAATAAATCCTTCCCAGCAATGCATGGAAGGCCGGAAGATCGCCGGCACGGGTTATCTGAGCATTCACCCGCTGGATCGCCTTCCCCGGATTCTTCTGATCCACCGAGATGCCTGCAAGGGCATTCAGTGCCTGAATGTGTTTCGGGTTCGCCGCCAGAGCCTTTTCAAAGCTCCCCTCCGCCTGGGCGATCTTCTGCTGCCCCAGGTATGCCAGTCCAAGCTGGTACAAACCCGCCGCATCGTTGGGGCGGAGCTTTACATATGTCTCCAGTTCGGCTGCGGCGCGGGAGTAATCCCTCTTGTTGCCATAAGCTGCACCTATGACTAGGCGCGAATCAACCATTCTCTGGTTGATGTTAAGCGCCTGCTGCGCGTACCGGATAGCCGCATCTGGATCCCCCATTTCCAGCTTCAGTTTCCCCAGGGCAGAGTAGACCTGTGCAAAGCGCCCTCCCCTGGTGGCAGCCTCGGTCCATTCCTGCTCGGCACGCTTCCTGTCTCCCGATTCGAGACAGGCCAGTCCGAGAAAATACCGCGCCGCCTGCGACGAGGGGTCTGCAGCAACTGCATTCTGCAAAACCCCGATGGCCTCGCCGGTTTTCTTTCCGGCCATCAGGACGCGCCCTCGCATCACAAGGGCATCCGCATTCTTCGCATTCGCTTTCAGAACCTCGTCGACCGCCGCAGAAGCACGGTCGAATTCCTTGCGGTTCAGAAAAACTTCGGCGAGTTGAAGCCTCACATGGGCGTTGGACGGATCGTCTTTCAGTATCGCCTGCAGTGTCGCGATGCTCTTGTCCTGTTGCCCTGTGTTTACATAGAACCCGGCCAGGGCCACCCGGTGCTCGCTGTTCTTCGGATCTATCGCGGCGGCTTTCTTGTATTCCTCTTCGGCCCGTGCAAGGTCATTGCGGCTGAGGTGGACCTGCGCGAGAGTCTCGTGCAGCTTCGGCTGTTTTGGATTGCGCGCAATGGCCTGATCTAGGAGCTGAATCGCTCTGTCATGCCTTTTTTCGGAACTGTACAT
>JAAYAM010000195.1 GCA_012719355.1 Acidobacteriota bacterium | reverse complement strand
TATTCATCGCAACCGGATCCCATGCAAGCAAGAAGCTCGAGGTTCCTGGTGAAGACGTCGAGGGAGTGATGCCGGGCATCAGGTTCCTGAAGGCACACAACCTCGAAAACCAACCGCTCGCGAAAGGGCGCATTGGGGTCGTGGGAGGCGGAAACTCCGCCTTGGACGCGGCACGCGTCGCAATCAGGCAGCCCGGAGTGGAAAGTGTCACAATCTTCTACAGACGCACGCAGGACAGCATGCCGGCATACAAAGAAGAGATCGAAGCCGGCCTCGAAGAAGGTGTCGTGATCCAGGAACTGGTCGCACCGGTAGCGGTTCACAGCGAAAACGGGCGGCTCACAGGCATTCGGCTCATCCGCAATACACTCGGCACCCCGGACGCTTCCGGCCGTCGCCGTCCGGTTGCGGTGAAGGGATCTGAGTACGACGTCCCGCTCGACACCCTGATCGTTGCCATCAGCGAAGAGCCCGAGAATGTCGGAACGGATGGAATCGGCCGCGCGTCGTGGGGAGGGATCACGGTCAATCCCGAATCCTTCCTGACCAGCCGCGAAGGAGTATTTGCGGGAGGCGATGTCGTGACCGGACCGAACACCGTCATTGAGTCGATTGCCGCCGGTAAGAAGGCAGCAGTCATGATCGACCACTACGTAACGGGCAAAGTGATGAAGCTTCTGTCGAAAGTCAAGCTCCCTTCAGTCTACGTCGAACCTGTGGCTGGAGCCGAAGAAGAAAGCGGAGAAACGATCCGGATCGAGGCACCGCTGCTTCCGGTCGCACAGCGGAAAGCATGTTTCAAAGAGGTCGAGTTGTGCCCGACCGAACAGCAGGTCCTGACGGAAGCGCGGCGTTGTGCGCGCTGTGATCTGGACTTCACACAACCGCAATCGAGGTGATGACACATGATCGAAATGAAAGTTGATGGTCGGACCATTGAAGCCAAGGAAGGAGAAACTATCCTTTCGGCTCTGAAAAGGGAAGGGATTCACGTACCCACCCTGTGTCATCTGGAAGGATTACTGCCGAGCGGCGCCTGCAGGATGTGTGTCGTGGAACTGGAAGGAGCGCCCAACTTTGTCACAGCGTGTTCATACCCGGTAGCGCCCGGCATGAAGATCCTCACCAGAAGTCCGAAAGTGCTGGATGCACGCAGGACAATTGTTGAATTGCTTCTCAGTAATCACCCGGATGACTGTCTCTACTGCGCCCGGAGCGGGAAATGCGATCTGCAGAATCTGTCCCAGGCGCTCGGGATCAGGCAGCGGCTCTATCGCGGCAAACGGAACGAGGCAGAGCGTGATGTCGCCGGCCCAATCGTAAGAGATCCCGACAAGTGCATCCTGTGCGGACGCTGCGTCCGCGTCTGTGAAGAAATCCAGGCGGTCGGGGCGATTGATTTCGTGAACCGCGGATGCAAGGCATACATCGGCACCGCCTTTGACCAGGGGCTCAATGTATCAAGCTGCATCAACTGCGGCCAGTGCATAGTCAACTGCCCCACGGGTGCCCTCACCGAGCGCTCTTATCTGGATGAAGTCATCGCGGCCCTCTCCGATCCGGACAAGACGGTGGTTGTGCAGCACGCACCCGCGGTTTCGGTGAGTCTCGCGGAGGAATTCGGGATCGAACCGGGTCAGGATGTCGACGGCAAGATGGTCGCGGCGCTCAGGCGTCTCGGCTTCAAACGAGTATTCGACACCTCGTTCACCGCCGATCTGACGATCATGGAAGAAGCTTCCGAACTCGCGCAGAGGATCCAGCAGGGCGGAGCTCTCCCGATGTTTACGAGCTGCTCTCCGGGATGGATCAAATTCGTCGAGCAGTTCTATCCGGATTTCATTCCGAATCTGTCGACGTGCAAGAGCCCGCAGCAGATGATGGGCGCTGTCATAAAGAGCTACTTCGCAAAACGCGAGTCGCTTGATCCAGCCAAGATCGTCAGCGTTTCCATCATGCCGTGCACGGCCAAGAAGTTCGAATGCGGCCGGCCCGAGATGGCGCCGAACCATATCCCCGACGTGGACTACGTCCTTACGACACGGGAACTGGGACAGCTGCTGCGCACCTTCGGTGTCGATTTGATGGTCCTGCCTCCCGAATCGGCGGATACTCCGTTCGGCGAACGCTCCTCGGCCGGCAAGATCTTCGGTGCCAGCGGCGGAGTTATGGAAGCAGCAGTCCGAACGGCCCACTACCTTCTCACCGGAGAGGAATTGACCAAGCTGGAGATTCAGCCCCTGCGTGGCATGAAGGGCGCGAAGGAGATCCGGACCAAAATAGGAGATCTTGAAGTCGGCGCGGCTGTCGTATCGGGACTCGGAAATGCCCGCAAACTCCTTGATGAGATTCAGGCGGGACGGAAGGACATCCAGTTCATCGAAGTGATGACCTGCCCTGGCGGATGCATCAACGGCGGCGGCCAGCCGATCGGCGGAAACGTCAACGCGGCCCGATCCCGCATGCAAGCGCTGTACAAGATTGACCAGAACGAACAACTGCGTGTCAGTCACAAGAATTCGTGGGTAGCGCGGCTGTATGACGAGTTCCTCGGCAAGCCGCTCGGCGAAATGAGTCACAACCTGCTCCATACCCATTACAACCGCAGGGAGGTTCTGTAGTGGTTGTGGGATAGAGAAGTTCGATCGGCCGGCCACGAATTGAAGCCGGTTCGGTGGTGGATCGTATCCATCGCCTCTGACTGGATCCCGCCGGCGGCCGGCCGGTCGTACGCGTGAAATGAGCAAGGGAGCTTAACCAAGTGAAAAAGAAGACAATATTGGTAGTGGACGACGATCTCGATCTCCTCGAACAACTCACCACGATACTGGAGAACGCAGGTTATCAGGTGGTATCTGCCGACAGTCATGCGGCAGCAGAGGAAGCCATCCTCAAGACCAAAGCAGATTTGGCCATTCTCGACTTAATGATGGAAGAAAAAGATTCCGGCTTTATACTCAGCTACCAGATCAAGAAGCTGTACCCGGATACTCCGGTGATCATGCTCACTGCCGTGACGGGGGCAACGGGAGTTTCGTTTGCGACCCAGCTCCCGGAAGCGCAGTCCTGGACGAAAGTGGATAAGATCCTGGATAAGCCTGTCCGGCCGGAACAGTTGAAAGCTGAAGTGCGGCGTATGCTGCAGGAGGAACCTGAGAACGGTTCAAGTCACTCCTGAGCAATCCCGCGGCGGCAACGAAGACAGCCACAATCGCCGTGAATCGGGATTTCGCCTTGGTCACGTTTAGCGGAGTTTGTGGTTGTGATGCAGCCGGAGGGCTCATATGCAGGTTGCCTGTTTTGTGCAGACGATAAAGGAGCGGTGCCGGGTATGTTACACATGTGTGCGTGAATGCCCGGCAAAAGCGATCGGGATCTCCGATGGCCAAGCCCGCGTAATTCCGGAACGATGCATAGGATGTGGCAACTGCGCGCGCGTGTGCAGTCAGGGAGCGAAAAAGGTACTTGACGGCACACGCGAGGTGGCCCGCCTCCTCCAGGAGAGGGGACCCACCGCCGCCCTCATCGCCCCCAGTTTCCCCGCCGAGTTTGCAGAATGCGGCTACGAGAGTGTGGTGGGGATGATCAAAGAACTGGGCTTCAGCTATGTGCACGAGGTCGGCTTTGCGGCCGACCTCGTCGCGCGCCGCTACCACTCCCTACTAGATGAAAACGGCAATTGCAGCTATATCGCGACGACCTGCCCTGCCCTGGTCGGGTATGTCGAGCGGTACTACCCCGATCTTGTTCCGCGCCTCGCTCCGGTGGTCTCCCCTATGGTCGCTGCAGCGCGCGTGCTCCGCATCCTGTACGGCCCCGATATAAGGATCGTTTTTATCGGCCCCTGTATTGCGAAAAAAGGAGAAGCCGCCAGTGATGACCTGAACGGAGAGGTAGCAGCCGTTCTCACCTTCTCAGAATTGCGTCGGATGCTCAGTGAAGCAGACATCCGGCCCGAGACGACCATTCCCTCGGATTTCGATCCGCCCTGGAGCGGCCCTGGAGGACTGTTCCCCATCAGCAGAGGGTTGCTGCAGGCGGCACGGATCGAGGAAGACCTGATGGACGGCGAGGTGATCGCAACCGACGGCCGTACCAATTTCGTCGAGGCGATCCAGGCCGCAGACTCAAACAGCCTCGATGCGCGCCTGCTTGAAATCCTCTGCTGCAACGGATGCATAATGGGCGCCGGCATGACGACGGAAGCTACGTTGTTCCGACGCCGCAGCCTTGTCAGCCGCTATGTGCGCCAACACTGGACCACGTTCCGGAAAGAGCAGTGGGAACGGGACATCGCGGGTTTCTCAGACGTGGATCTGTCGCGCAGTTTTCGGGGTTTTGACCAGCGCGTCCCACAGCCTTCGAGCGAAGAGATCACTTCTATTCTCGCCCGGATGGGAAAGCACAAGCCGGAGGACGAGCTCAATTGCGGCGCCTGCGGTTACGATTCCTGCGTTCAGCATGCAATCGCGATTCACCGCAGGCTGGCAGAAACCGAGATGTGCCTGCCCTACACGATCGAGAAGCTGCGCGAAACCAACGAAGAACTTGCGCTTTCGCATCAGCAGCTCATAAGTACCCAGGAGGCGCTGATGCACTCGGAACGTCTCGCCAGCATGGGCCAGCTTGCGGCAGGTGTGGCGCACGAAGTCAACAACCCTCTCGGGATCGTTCTTATGCACTCGCACATACTTCTAGAGCAGGCGGAGAAATTCCCCGAGTGGCGTGAGGATCTCGATATGATTGTCGAGCAGGCAGACCGCTGTAAGAAGATCGTGGTCCGGCTGCTGCACTTCGCACGCCAGAACAAGGCAGTGTTTCGGAACGTAGACATCTGCTCGCTGATACAACATGCAGTCAAATCCTACCCCTTCCCAGCAGGAGTCACGATTGACATTCAACCCAGGATCGAAAATCCGAGAACGGACCTTGATCCGGACCAGATCAACCAGGTGATCGCAAACCTCTTCAGCAATGCCTGCGACGCCATGCCTGAAGGGGGGACGATTTCCATCGCGATTGAAGGGGACGCGAACCAGGTTTGGTTTTCGATCAGGGATACCGGGAGGGGAATCTCGAAAGAGAATCTGGGAAAAATCTTTGAACCATTCTTTACCACCAAACAGATCGGGAAAGGAACCGGGCTCGGTCTGGCTGTTACATACGGAATCGTCAAGATGCACAGAGGTGACATCACAGTTGTATCGAACAATGATCCGGCGGCAGGTAGAACCGGAACTACATTCACGGTCAAACTTCCAAGGAAAGCCCTGGATGAATAGACCATACAGGAGAGCATATGTCCAAAATACTACTGATTGACGACGATCAGGATCTGATTGAGATGAACAAATCCGTGCTCACACAGCGCGGACACGAGGTTCAGGTAGCCTTTTCCGCAGCCGAGGCGACAGAAGTCGCCAAAGCCGGTCCAATCGATCTGGCCATTGTCGACGTGATGATGGAAGACAAGACGGTGGGTTTCGAACTCGCGCGCCGGCTGCACGAGATGTCGCCGGAGATGCCTATGATCATGCTGACCGGAATCCGAAAGGAGATGCAGCTCGGATACACGTTCGAGCCCGACGAAACCTGGCTCCCGGTGAGCAAGTTCCTCGAAAAGCCGGTCAATCCGCGGGTTCTCGCGGATGAGGCAGAAGCACTCTTGACCAGGAAGTCTCAGACGGCGAAAGGCTAAAAGTGGAAACTCTTAACATCCTCATCGTGGATGATGAATACGGAATGCGGCGGGGGGCAGAACGCGCTCTTCGCGATGTAACCCTGAGTCTGCCGGACGTCAATGGAGACGTCCGGTTTGAGATCAGGACCGCAGCAACAGGCAAGGAACTGGAGGAGATGCTCGAATCCGGTCATACCGACATATTGCTTCTGGATCACAAACTGCCGGATATGACCGGGCTCGACATTCTCGACAGCCTTGGGAAGCGTTCACTGGATCTACTGACTATCATGATTACCGCTTACGCCTCGCTGGATACGGCCGTCACGGCGACGCGCCGTGGGGCTTACGATTTTCTGGCGAAACCGTTCACCCCGGAAGAACTTCGGGGAGCGGTGCGAAAGGCCGCGCGCCACCTCATCCTTCAGCGCCAGGCGCGCAGGCTTGCAGACGAGAAACGTCAGGTGCGCTTTCAGTTCACCTCTGTGCTGGCGCATGAGATGAAAGCACCCATTGCAGCGATCGAAGGATACCTGCAGATGATAAGGGAGCGCTCAGCCGGCGAGAATCTCGAGAACTACGACCGGATGCTCGACCGGTGCCTGATCCGGATCGAGGGCATGCGAAAACTCATCTCCGATCTGCTCGATCTGACCGCAATAGAGTCAGGGCAGAGACAGAGGAATATCGTTTCGGTCAACGTTGCGGAAGCAGCACGGCAGTCGGTCGAAAACATGAAGGCCGAAGCCGAGCGGCGAGGTATCAGGATTGACCTGCGAGTCCCTGCCGATCTAGTCCTGGAAGGCGACCGCACGGAAATCGAGATGATCTTCAACAATCTCGTTTCGAATGCGGTCAAATACAACCGCGACAACGGAAAAGTGACAGTGACGGCAGACGTATCCGGAGACGATGTTCGCATTCAGGTCGACGACACCGGAATCGGCATGACCCAGGAGGAATGCCAGCGCCTGTTCAACGATTTCACGCGAATACGCAACGAAAAGACGCGTCACATTCTTGGAAGCGGACTGGGACTGTCTACATTGAAGAAACTGGTAACCTTATATCGTGGGAGCATAAGCGTAGAAAGCCAGCCGGATGCGGGCAGCACGTTCACTGTGACGCTGCATGATTGTCTGAACACTAGTCCGGGAAAAAGAGAGGTTTAGTATGGCAGGATTGCCGAAAATGGAAACAAGCCGGGGCGCCGTTGACTTCATCGATGACGCGTATCTGACGCATCTTCTCACCGGCCCCGTCTCTGACCGCGCCGCAGTCAGAGACATCGTAGCCAAAAGTCTCGCCAAGCAGCCGCTCAGCGTCGAGGAAACGGCGATTCTCCTCCGTTCCGACGAACCGGAACTGCTCGGGGAGATATTCGGGGCAGCCAGAACACTGAAAGAGACCGTTTACGGCAACCGTATCGTGCTCTTTGCACCGCTCTACATCGGCAATGATTGCGTAAACGACTGTTCGTACTGCGGATTCCGGCGAAGCAACGTGGTGGCACTGCGCCGCACCCTGACCGAAGCGGAATTGCGTCAGCAGGTGCTGGCGATGGAAACGGCAGGCCACAAACGGTCGATCCTCGTTTTCGGAGAACACCCGCGCTACGATGCGGAGTTCATCGCCGAACAGGCGCGTATCGTCTACAGCGTCCGCCAGGGGCACGGCGAGATCCGCCGCGTCAACATCAATGCGGCGCCGATGGATATCGAAGGATACCGTATCGTAAAATCCGCAGGGATCGGCACCTACCAGATTTTTCAGGAAACCTATCACCATGAAACGTACCGGCGGGTACATTCGCCGCATTCCCGCAAGGGAAATTACCTCTACCGCCTCGACGGTCTGAGCCGTGCAATGGAAGGAGGCTGCGATGACGTCGGAATCGGTGTACTCTTCGGATTGTACGACTGGCGCTTTGAAGTGCTCGGGCTGGTAGCCCATGCCGTCCATCTCCGCGAAAGATACGGCGTCGGTCCCCATACGATCAGCTTCCCGCGTCTCAGGCCCGCCTGCGGCACTGAATTCCCCGGCCTCGGTTCAGTGAGCGATGATGATTTCAAGCGCGTTATCGCGATTCTGCGGCTCGCGGTGCCCTACACCGGCCTCATCCTCACCGCCAGGGAGAACGCCTCGCTTCGTCGTGAACTGATGAGTTTCGGGGTCTCCCAGATAGATGCCGGAAGCAGGATCGACATCGGCGGCTATACGGAGAAAGGCGACCAAATCCTCGATCGTGAGCAGTTTGAACTCGGCGACACACGTCCCCTTGATACGGTTATGCGTGAATTGCTCAATGACGGATATGTCCCGAGTTTCTGCACGGCATGCTACCGCTTGGGACGAACCGGCGAACACTTCATGGAGTTCGCCATCCCGGGTTTCATTAAACGCTACTGTACGCCTAATGCACTCACGACTCTGAATGAATACCTCGTCGATTACGCCTCAGAAGAAACGCGCCTTGCCGGCAAACAACGGATCCAGGAGGAACTGGCCAAACTCGAAGAAGGGCCGGTTAAGGCTGAACTGAAGAAAAGGCTGCAGAGAATCGACGAAACCGACGACCGCGATCTTTACTTTTAGTCGTTGGCGCGGCCAAGGCACTGTGGAGAAGGAAGTGTGAAAGAAACACCGAAAGGAATGAGGCTGCATATAGGTCTGTTCGGACGTCGCAACGTGGGCAAATCGTCCCTTCTCAACGCACTGACGCGGCAGCAGGTCTCAATTGTCTCCGATACGCCGGGTACTACAACAGATCCGGTGGAAAAGCCGATGGAACTTCTGCCGCTCGGTCCCGTCCTGTTCATCGACACGGCAGGCATTGATGATGTAGGCGCGCTCGGTGAGATGCGTGCGGAACGAACGAGACAGGTTTTCGAACGGACCGATCTCGGCATACTCGTCGCTGCAGAGGGACACTGGGGCGAATTTGAAGAAGGGATCCTCTCAGAACTCTCCGCCCGCAAAATCCCCGTCATCGTCGTGTTCAACAAAGACGATCTATCCAGGCCCCATCCCGACCTCCTTTCTGACCTGCGGAAGCGCAAGGTACAGATAGTGCACGCTGCGGCAAACAACGGGCTGGGAATTCCGGACCTGCGGGAAGCCCTTATCCGCGCCGCACCGGAGGGATTCATCGACTCGCCCCCTGTCGTCGGCGATCTCGTCCCTCCAGGGGAACTGGTCGTCATGGTGGTCCCGATCGATCTGGAGGCGCCACGCGGGCGCTTGATTCTGCCCCAGGTGCAGTCAATACGCGACGTGCTCGATCATGATTCCTACTGCATGGTCGTGAAGGAACGCGAGTTGAGCAAGGCTCTCGATCGGCTGAAGTGCCCTCCGGCACTCGTCGTCACGGACTCTCAGGCATTCAGAAAAGTCGCCGAAGATACGCCTGAGGACGTGCCGTTGACATCCTTCTCAATCCTCTTTGCACGGCTCAGAGGCGACCTGAGGGAATTCGTAAACGGAGTCAGAGCGATCGATGGGCTTAAGGCGGGAGACCGGGTTCTCGTCCTTGAGGCGTGCACCCATCACCCGATAGGCGAAGATATCGGCCGGGTGAAGATCCCTCGCTGGGTGCGCAATTATACAGGGGTCGAACCGGAGTTTGTGCACATGCAGGGGCACGATTTTCCCAAAGACTTAAGCCCATATCGGCTCGTCATTCATTGCGGCTCCTGCATGCTGAACCGCCGGGAGGTCATTTCCCGCATATGGCGCTGCCGGGAAGCGGGCGTGCCGATCACCAATTATGGTGTGGCCATTACCTATTCACTGGGCGCACTCGACCGTGCGCTGTCCCCTTTTCTCTGATCTGCAGGCCGGCCAAGGCTCCTGACCGCCCGGTGGTCTTGGCGAATTTGAAGCGTCCGAAGAGATCAGTTCATCATATGGATTGATGCTATCTCGACGCACGCCGATGCAAGCAGTTCGCGTGCCCTCATTTCGTGGCACCATGAAAACCGCAGCGCCACTCCGCAGTCGCTTGAAAGCTCTCTAGGAGTAGGGATCAGCTTAACCGGGATTCCGTCTTTGAGCAGTATCTTCTCGGCCCGGATCGCGGCTGAACTTGTATAGAAGAGAACGACCCCGTAGTCGGCAACCACATCAGACATATCCTGTCACCATCTGCAAACCGAGCATCATACCACCGCAGCTCGCCCCGATGCCAATCCTTCCTCGGTCTTCTCTCACGTGACGCAGCGGACTTGGCGAGAGGGCCGTGTTTCACTATCATTACCGTTGCCTGTGAACATGATCAAGTCAGTAAAATTTCAGATTGCGACGTTGCTTTGGGTGCTCTGCACCGTCTTTCTTTTCTTCCCTCCCCCCGAGGCTGCAATCGAGACCCTCTTCAGCCGCGGTTGGTACCGATGGGTGCTCAGCCTGACCACGCCAGTGACCCAATCTCTTCAGTTTCCTGCGGCTCTTGGTCTCATTTCCGCAGCTGCGACCGCAGTTCTCATCCGCTGGATCAGATACAGAGTCGCCTTCAGCAAATCCGACAATCTCACTCGTCGCGGATCGACCTTCCTGCGGCTGATCAGGAACACCTACCTGGCACTTCCGTTTCTGCTGGGGTGGTTCCTCGTTTTCTGGGGCGCAGGATACCAGCGAATTCCGGCAGCAGATCGGCTCGGCCTCGGAGACGGGGCTGACTGGACAACCGAAGAAGCGAGCTTTAGGGAGTACCTTCTCGAAACCGTTGTCCTGAATGAGACGCCGGCGGGCCGTCGTGATTCCGGAAACGCCATCGCGGCCGTGTCGGCGGCGATGCGTCGGACCGTAGAAGAGTGGGACGGCAGCCCGATTTCACTTCCGGCGCAGGTCAAAGCAGTACCGCGCGGAACCCTGCTTTTGAGCGGCACATCGGGCATATGCGTCCCGTTCACTCTCGAACCGCTGGTCGACAGCGCTTTGCCCGATGCGACGTTCGTTTCTACGGCCGCGCACGAACTGGGCCACATAGCAGGTTTCTGCGCGGAGGACGAGGCGACGTTTATCGGCCATGTGGCGGGACTGCTGGCTGATGACAGGTTTGCCCGCTATGCCTGCGCTCTGAGCGCATATATGGACCTGATCGGACGCCTCAAGGGAGATGAGTTCAAAGCTGCATTTGAAGTATTACCCCCGCAGGCGAAGCGGGATCTCGAAGAAGCCCGAGATGTGTATCACCGGTACCGAATCGATTGGTTCGGAAAACTGACCTTTCTGCTCTATGACAGATATCTGAAGGTTCAGGGGATTCAGGACGGCGTGCAGAACTACTCCCGCGGCATCGATCTCCTCGGATCCGCCTGGCGTAAAGGGATGCTGCCGGACGGTCCACCCTAGCCGCCTTTGTCTTGGCCTGGTTCTTTCAAAGTGAGTCTTCGCCCCTCTCACCTGTCCGGATTCTCATTGAATCCTCAAGAGGCAGGATGAAGACTTTTCCATCACCGATCTCGCCGGTATGAGCTGCCTTGCGGATCGCTTCCACGGTTGTCTCACACTGCTCATCTGCGACAGCCACTTCGATTTTGGATTTGGCAAGAAGATCTATGCTGTACTCGGAACCACGATAGCGCTCCACCTGGCCCTTCTGCCTGCCGGCACCTCGAACATCCGTAACAGTCAGGCCGGCCACCCCTGTATCGGAAAGAGCTTCCTTTACTTCCTGAAGTCTATGAGGCCGGATTATTGCGACGATCAATTTCACGGAAGTCACTTCCTTTTTTGAGCAGGAACCCGCCCGGGGAGTAGTTGCAAATCACTATACGAACCGTTGGGGACCTTTGTCAATTGCGCTCATGTGCCTGCCGACGTAGCCGGCCCCTCCACCGACAGTAGAGGGTGCCGGGCAACCGAGCCGGGTGCTGAGCAGTTTCACCAACGAAGAATTACGTAGTATTGCGCATTGAATCGAAGGGTATCGGTGTAGTCATATTAACTTTAACTTAGCCTTCGAAAGGATTTGTAGTGATGTTGAAATTGGTTCCGCGCATCATAAGGCATGAGAACTCTACGCACCCATCAACCGACACCCCGGTCAACCGAGTGGCACTGTTGCTGGCGGGAGGAGACGGGATGCGCTTGCAGGAGCTGACACGTCAGATCGCGGGGATTCCGATTCCAAAGCAGTACTGCCGTTTATTGCACGGCTGTTCGTTGTTGGAGGCTACGTTTTCAAGAGCCTGCCTGTTCGCGCCTCAGGAGCGTATCAGTGTCGTGGTAAACCAGGATCATCTCGCGGTGGCCCGGGAACAGCTGCGGATGGTCCAGGAATCCAACATTTTCGTGCAGCCTCAGAACAGGGATACCGGACCGGGAATGGTTTTCGCCCTGTTGAATCTTTTGCGGACGCACTCGGCGGATTCTATTGTGGCGGTATTTCCAACCGATCACTACGTAGATGACGACCGCGCCTTTATTGCGCACGTCCTGCGCGCGGTAAACACCATATCTCACATGCCGGAGAAGATAGCCATTCTGGGCATTGCTCCGGATCGTCCCGAAACCGGGTATGGCTACATCCTCCCTGCAAATCCGCTGGATGCTTTTGAAAAGGCCTATCATGTGGAGACGTTCATGGAAAAGCCCAGCCTGTTGGGCGCCAGTGACATCATTGCCAGGGGCGGATTGTGGAATACGTTTGTCATGGTGTTCAGGCTCTCACGCATGCTGGAACTGCTTTGCGATCTGGTTCCGGAGGAGGTCGAGAAGCTGGCTGAATTGAAAGAGCACCCTGAAAAAGGAGAATTGCTTTACCAGGACGTCGATTCCTGGAATCTGTCCACCAGGGTCCTGACCCAAATACCTCAGCACCTGATCGCGTTTGAAATCGGAGACGTACGCTGGAGCGACTGGGGGACACGCGAATCCATTGAGCGCACCTACCGGGCCCTTAACATGGTCCCTTTCTGGAATGTGTCAGTTTCGGGGACTCTCCCGGGATAAACTCGAGAAGCGCTGCACCACACAAAAACAGCCACAAGTTCGTCGATCTTGTGGCTGTTTTTTGCGTGCTGAATCCTGGTGCGGTTCAGATCCCCTGCTTGCGACGCTGCTCGTTCTCGGTGGCGCATTGCAGGCAGTGAATTGCGTACACCATGGCACGCAACCGCTGCTCGCCTATCTCCTCTCCGCACTCCTCACAGATTCCGTAACTTCCTTCTTCCAGCTTGCGTTGGGCTTCGTTCATCTTGATAAGTTCATCCTGGCGAATGTCCACAAGTTTCAACCCCAGGGACTGGATTCCATCGACAACCGACCAATCCGCGGTGTCCATACCTCTCTCGAACTCTGTCTTGTAATTCCTCCCCAGTTTTTCGAACACCGCATCCTGATACAGCCGCCGGAGAAGTTCCTTCTTCTTATCATCCAGCAGCCTTTTCAACATCAGCTCTCTGGCAAGATCCTTCTCCTTCTTCTTCATCAAACCCTCCGATATACTGTTCCTTTCACTTGGTTGAAAGGACGTAGTCTGATCCTGGAATCAAAACGGCCCGGCAGATGGTGATAGGGGGAAAAGCGGCAGCAAGAACGCTGATCTCGCTGCCTCGGGCGCACCGCATACAACCGACAAACGCGCTCTCGGGCCCGAATCTTCGTCCAGGCAGGTTCGTCCTAGCAAGATCAGTTCCATATTATACGTGAGTTGCCAACAGATTGCGAACCGGGTACTTAGCCGCCCCGGCCCGGCGTGTGCAAAAACCCGTTCCTGGGTTGAAGACCGCCCTTGGGGAATTATTCCTCCCGCCTGGTACAGCCGGTTGAAGAAGGAAAAGGGACAAGCACGAAGTGCCGAGACCTCGATGCCTGTCCCGATTCCTGGTTTAATTAGAAGAGCCGCAGGAGTCCTCCGAGAATGCCGAAACCGCCCTGAGGATAATAAGAGTTGTAGTTGTAATTGTACGGATAGTAGCGGCCATAGGGATTTGGATAATACCTGTAGTTGTAGCGATATGGATACTGGTACCTGTACTGATACCTGTAGTAGTCGGGATAGTAGTATCTCCTGTCGTAGTTGCGGTACCTGCGGTGTCGGTCCCGACGATCATCCCAGTCGCGGTCACGGCGCCACCCGCGGCGGTCCCAATCGCGGTCACGGTCCCAGCGTCCCCAGTCGCGATCGCGGTCCGCTATCAGTTGCGCCACCCTGGAGCCCAGGGCGGTCGCACCGTACTCCTTCGGCGGTTCAGATTCGGCCCTCAGGGGCAGTCCGATCAGCAAAACCGCGAACGGAACCCACAGAAGCGTTTTGATACTTAGTCGCATACCAACCTTCCTGAAAATGTTGCGCATATAATATAAAGATGAGTCTCGCTTCAAGTTGTTGCATTTTCAGGGTGTTTAGCGACCGGGATAACTAAGGATTTCGTGAGAGTGAGGGGCAGTGCCCGGATGATCCAGGATTTCTGCCCCTCCGATATGGGCGCAAATTCGAGGGACACTTATTAATACTGTCGTAGGCCGGATCTGTTTCACAAAAAATAATGCACTCGTCTACATCACCTGTTCAAATCTTATACAGGCCTGACCAAGATAGATATCGTCGCCCGAACAGAGACGGATGCCCCGAGGATTCCCGCCGGGAACTTCCAAGGACCTTCCGCCCCGCAGGATCTGTGTACCGTAGCGGCTGACCTCATCCACAATCCGAAATTCCGGTTTTTCAAAGTCATACCAGATTCTGGCATGCGCACGTCCGACAGTGGAGTTGATTTCATCCCGATTATCCAGAAACGCCACATCGTTGCGCCGCACCATCCGGCCCTCACGATCCAGCACCTCGGCCAGCCGGCCTATCAGGATACGCTCTTTCTTCATGAGGTACACAGGATGGTCGGCCGCCCCCTTGGTAATGATCAGCTTCACTTCGGGCACCTCGCGCTCTCGCGGCGGCTCCGGTTTCACAAAAGTGATCTGGAAAGGAGCCGACGACTCCGGTGCGGTGGCAGGATGTTTCACATCAACGGTAATCTCCAGATTTTCGGGATAGTTCGCATCAGACTCCTTCAGCTTTTCAATCACCTCCTCCTTCAACGACGCATCGCGCAGGAACGCCGTTTCGAACACATCACGCTGGGCTTCCGTCCGGGGATACAGCTGAATCGTGACTGTCGCATACGGGAACAGGTTTCCGGCTGCGTCTATGGCTATCCTGGATTCAATCTGTTCAATGATTTCCCGGCGAAGCTCCAGGGGCGTATCTGCCGTGCCGTAGCCGAATGCATTCTCGATACGTCGGCGGATGCTCTGTTCGGTTTTCAAAAGCTTATTCCAGAATCCCATCACCAGCTCCTGCTCTGCTCTGCCGAAACAGCCCAAGGGCTGCGGCAGCATCAGCGATTTCGGCTGCGGCGGGCGCGGCCGCACGTCCGCCATAGCGCGCGTTTTCCATCAGGATCGCGAACGCTATCTTCTTCAGTGAACCGTACGGCGCGAATCCCACAAACCATGCATGTGCCGGTTGATTGCGCACTTCAGCCGTGCCTGTCTTTCCGGCAACTGGAACGGACGATCCTGCGGCGGCTGTTCCGGTTCCTTCTGTCACCGCCCGCCGCAGATGCCTTGACAGAATTGCGGCCTGTTGAGATGTAAGGCAGGAATCCGGAGCAGGCACCGCTGATCGGAGGTCGATTCTCACTGGCAGAATGCTCCCGCCATTGCCTATTGCTGCGGCAACACGCGCCATCTGAAGCGGCGAGGCAACAACCTGCCCCTGGCCGTATGACGCCTGCGGGAGAGCATCGTTAAGCTGCTTCACCGTATTCGGGACTGCGACCCGGATACCGAAACGGGCGGCGGCATCCAGCAACCGCTGTGCCCCGACGGCGAATTTCCCAAGCTGCGCAAAATAGGCATTGCACGACAGGACTAATCCCCGTTCCATGTCCACGCTCCCGTGCGGATGCCGGTCCAGGATGTCGTCGCGAATTGGCCTTCCCCAGCCTCTCACATAATTGCCGACGCGGCCGTCCGGCAGACGCCTGCATTCATACCTGACTTCGTGCGCATCAGGGCGCGAAGCATATGCCGCAATCGAAGTCACGAGTTTGAATGAAGATCCCGGTGGATACAATCCGAACCTTGCCCTGTCAAGGAGGCTCTCGATCAACTGCCTGTTGTCCGGTATCGTTTCTGAACGTCCAATAATCTCTTGCGCCCTGGCAACATCTCTCCATGGATGGCTTACCGAGGCGAGCAGGTCGCCCGTCTCCGGATCGAGTACGACCGCCGCCCCATGCTTTGTTCCCGAAGCAGTTATGCGTTGATCCATGATGGCGGCGACCTTGGCCTGAAGCCGGATGTCGACCGAGATATGGACGTCGCGGTTTCGATCAAGGATGTCACGGACAGCCTTCTTGTCCGGCCTGTACCTGTATCGCACCAGCGGAACAAGCTCTCTCAGGTCCCGCCGCAGCGCGAGATGCTCGGGCCCGTTCGGACGATCCTTTACGCGGGCAACGACATCACGACTGTCATATCCCTGCAGAACAGAGTTCAGCTCTCTCTCCACATAAGAACTGTTGGAGGCGCCCCAGTTGAGACGGCTGCGTGCATCACCCAGCAGATGGAATGTCAGGGCGCCGAACGGATAGAATCTACTTCCGCCACGACGAAGTACATCCTCCAGATCGACTCCCATCCTGGCATAATGTGCGCGATACGAGCGGAGCAGCTCCGCTGAATCCGATGCCAACGGTATTCCATTGCGGTCATAAATAGTTCCCCTCGGGATGCTCTGTGCGGCTTCGAGCACGCGCGGACTGTAAGTGTAGCGCCGGTGGCCGTCAGCCTGTGTTACGAGCGCGCCACGTCCCAGAAAGAAATCACCCTGGAACACCTGGACCCGGGCGGCCTGCACAAAAATTACGAGGGCCGCTGCCGCCAGAATTCTTTTTACCCAACGCAGCTGTCGTGCGAAGGATTCGCCCACGTTTCCCATCGAATCCCTCGACAGTGACGCCAGAATTCCGAGAAGAGCAAAATTCGAGACAGCCGAGGATTTTCCGTAGTTGAGGAACGGAGTTACCACTCCCGACAGCGGAAGAACCCCGAGGATTCCGGCGGCAATGAAGATCACCTGGAGTGCGATGACGAGTGCGGCGGCAGTGCCGAGGAAAACTGAATATGCTCCGCGGCTCGAAACTGAAATCCGGAAAGCCCGATGGATTAAGAGAACATACGCGACCCCGACGCACAACAGACCGACGAAACCAAGTTCTTCACCTATGGCTGCGAGAACGAGATCCGTATGAGCTGCAGGAACGGAGGCAGGATCACCCATTCCGAGTCCGGAGCCTGACAGGCCGCCGGCGGAAAAGCTCCAAAGCGATTGAGCAAGATGATCGCCGCCGGAGAGGACAAAGTTGTCCCATGGCGACAGCCACATTGACAGGCGGTCTGTGACTGTGCGAGGGACATTCAGTCCGTACCCGATCCCCACGGCAGCCACAAGGGCGATGCATGCAGCCACGGCTCCGGTGGGCTTCGAACGCGCGACGGCATACAGGAAAAGGAAAAGAACGGACACGATGAGAGCGGGGCCCAGGTCCTTCTCAAGGAAGAAGAAAGAGATCGCAATCGCTATTGCGATCAGAAGCGGAGCGCTGTAGCGCAGCATCGGGAGCTGAATACTGCGCAGCGGCCCAGGAAGTGTCCTCGGCGACTGGCGCAGCCTCCGCAGAAACTCCCAGCGATCGGCAAAGAAAGCGGCCAGAAAGAAAATCAGCAGCAGCTTTATCAGTTCTACCGGCTGGAACTGAATCGGCCCAAGCTTCAGGTTGATCCGTGCATCGCTGAGCCCGGGACCCGATCCGAATAGAATCAGAATTACGGACAAGCCAAAGCTGAGCAGAAGCGGAACGTATGCCAGCCGCCTTAAAGGGGACCTCTCATAATCAGGAAGACTGGTGAGGAAGGCCACCATGCATCCGATGATGACGCCAATCGAAAAATCGCCGAACAGAAGGGCGTCGCGCAAAGGATCGCGCAACCTGATCATCATGAGAAAACCGGATCCGCTCAAAAACAGGGCGATGGGGAGAAGACACTGATCGCCGGCAGAACGCCGTGTCTGCCATACGGCATGCAGCACGAAGAACGCCAGGAAGAATAAGGCTGCATGGACGATAAGCAGCTGATAGTAGTGCCCCGAGGTACGGATGGAAACGAAAGGACGCAGTTGCGCCATTTGCGCCGACGTCAGAAGGGGGAACGAGTAGTCCGATCCGCGCTCACGGAATGCTCCGGCCCGCTGCGCAAAAGACTTGAGGTCTGGAGTCCGGGCGACATCTTGAAGCGAGATTCTCACCACCCTCAGGTCGCCGACACTCTCCGGGTGATGATTCCTCAGATACGCCACAATCTTTTGGGCAGCGAATTTCCTGTCTCCGGGGTGTTCAAAGAGATTAAGAACGCGCTCCAACTCCGCAGGCGATATTGCGCTGCTGAGGTTCAGGGGCCGGACCGGAGCCTCTTTCCATGTCTGGGTCTGAGCCATGACTAGCAGCCCGATCCCGGCAAGTACAACCGCCGAGACGGCAGCCAGCAGCCGCAGTTCCAGCTTTCGCCCGGTCCTTGTTTCAAAACGTCCCCGGCTTGCAGCAGTGCTGCGAGTTATGCTCATCTCAAAACCTGCAGTCCCTTACCTGAACCAGTTCCACGGGAGAATAGGATTCGGCGTTCTGATCTCGTTCAACCTCTGTTCCGCCTCGGCCAGCAGGTCCTGAACAGCGGCGGCCTGGCTTGAGCTGTTTCCCCAGGGAGATATCTCAAGGTAGATTTCAAGAGCATCATCGAACTCCCGTTTTGCCTTCTTCAGAAACTCTTCTTCCTGGTCACTCCCCTGAACGACATCAGCATTTTCCAGGGCCTTAACCCCTCGTGTCTTGTGGGCCTCGGCCATCATTGCCATCTCTCTCCTGCCAAATCTGTATCCCAGTTCCTCTGCACGATCCAGAGCTTGGGTACCCCGATCCATGTCCTCGAGATTATAGACATACGTGCGGGCCATCCCAAGATAAGGATCAGGCCACTTCGGCTGCAACGAGGCTGCATTCTGAAAAGCCGCTATTGCATCGAGGTTCTTCCGATTGATCCGGAGGATGTGGCCGTTGGCGTATTCGAGCATAGCTGCCGATTTCCGGTCCGAGGGATCAAGCCGCACTGAGCGGGTCATGTACCGCCGGCACTGCATCCAGTGCCGCTCCCTTATCCGGGAACTGTCACTGCTGCGGTATTCATTGACGATCCGCTCACAACTCCGCTGAAGCAGCTCCTGCAGCGGAGCGCGCACTATGTATGGTGCAATCCCCAGCGGACTCCGGCTTTTGATTTCTTCGTACCTGCTCCATGCCGTGTCCGGATCCACGCGGCCCGACAGAATATCCGGTTTCAGTCGGACAGCGGTTCTGTCCACAGCACCTTCCCAGACACAGGCGACGGCGAGAAAAACCAGACTGCCGACGAGAAGCATTTTCCTTGCACCGGGAAGGCGAAGATTCCTGAGGGCGGGCAAGAACGGAACTCGGAATTTCCACACCGCTGGCCGAGGCGCATCAATCGTACGTTGGGTTTCAACTGGGGAGATCGTCCTTCTGGTCTGCTCCTTTTCCCGGGATGCAATTGTTTCTCTGCCGGCCAGAAATGCCCGCAGATCCGACTCCATCTGGGCAGCAACACGATACCGGTTCTTCGGCGACGCTTCCAATGCCTTATGAATGATTTCCTGCAATGCTATCGGACAGGACTTCCGCAAAGGACGCGGTGCGGTTCTCGCCCTGATGATCTTTTCTAACCGCTCTGTGCTGGGAGCGTCATAGGGGAGCCGTGCCTCGACCATTTCGTAGAGGACAACGCCCACAGCCCATAGATCCGACATTGCATCGATGGAACCCGTTTCAAGCCTCTCCGGCGACGAATACGCGATGCTCGCAAACACACTGCTTGTCAGCCTGCGGGTGATCGACAATCCCTTTGCGATTCCAAAATCGAGCACCCGTACTCGGCCGCCGCTCTCTATCCGGATATTCTTCGGCTTTATGTCACCATGGACGATACCGCACAACTCGCGCCCATCTATGGTGAGCGACATCGTGTGTGTGGTGCAAAGAATGCTGCACACTTCGGACGCGATTCTGGCCGCCTCTTCCGGGCTCAGACCGTTCCCTATCAGTACAGACAGGTCCGTCCCTTCTACGAATTCCATCTCGATGAAAAAGTAGCCGTCCATGTCGCCGAATGCATGGATCTGCGGAACCCTGGGATCGGTGCGCCCTATTCTCTGCTGAAGTTGTGCTCCGAGCCTTTCAGCCGTCATCACTTCCTGCACATCTGGAACTTCTCCACGTTCCACGAGTTTCAGAGCTATGCGCCGGCCATTCTTGCGGTTAACCGCAAGATAGACGTCTGCCATTCCTCCCCGGCCCAGTTTCTCGATGATCTGGTAATCGCCAACAGTCTGAATCAGGCTCTTCATATTTCCCGGCTGAGACCCCTCAATTTCGCTCTCTAACGTGCACTCTTCTCTACCAAAACCGGTTTCCGTGTTGCAGAGTTCAGAAAAAGATTGTCATTCATCCTGTCGCTGAGCTCGGGCCGCTGAATCCGTATCGGTTCAGCGCCGTTTCCGGAAAAGACGTTGCGCTTCACCTCCGGTTCCGAATCGCCGGTAATGTACATGCCGGGAAGTTTCCGGATGCCCGTTCTCCCGTTGGCATACAGCAGATTGCCGGTGACACACAGTCTCGAAGACCCGGAGATCACCAGTCCCGGACCTGCATTCTGGTGAATGTAACTCGCCCCCACGTAGCCGGTCGATTTGCCGTCGAACAGAATGCCTCCATTCACAGCCCCGGAAATCTCAACATTGGAGATTTCCACATCAGAATCATGAATTCTTATCCCGAACGGTAATCCAGCGGCCGGTTCTGCATCTATCATGATTCCTGAAATCCTCGCCCCACTGATTCCATACCCCGATATCGCCGCTTCCACGTCCGGGAACGCGCGGGCCACCCGCAGTATGGCTCTGCCGGGAGTACGGGCGGCGATTTCTATCCCTTCCTTAAGTCTGATGAACTCTTCATACCGGCCGTCTGCGAGTTCGATGCGGTCGCCTGGAAGGGCTACTGCAAGCGCGCTCGCTATTGTCGGATAGTGGCTCTCCGGATCGACTTTCAGCACGACAGGCTTCCGGATTAAAGGTTCCGACGGCGGTTCAGTTCCGCCACCGAGCGAGCGCTGCCACAGATAACCCGCGAAAACTCCGAGAACAAGGCCGTACATCAGGAAAGCCCAACGCCCGGCCAGACGAGAAGACGGCAAAGGGACCCTCTTCTTTCTCGCAGACAACGCGAATGCGTCTCCCTCGATCACGATGACGGATATGTTATCCGCACCTCCGGCGCTGTTCGCCTGTTCGATCAGACGACTCGCACTCTCCCGCGGATTGCCGGCACCATCGGCAACGACCTCCATGATTTCCCTTGACGAAAGCATGTCGCTAAGCCCGTCTGAACATAGAAGGAACGCGGCATCGCGAGCGAAAGGCACCTGCAGATACTGGATGAAATCGGCGTCGTCCGGTTTATGGGGCTGCGATCCGACATCGCGGAAGACTTCGTTGCGTCGGGGGTGCGTCATCGCCTCGGATTCCGTCAGTTCTCCTGCATCCTCCTTCTGTCCCACAGGAGAATGATCCGAGGTGATCTTTCGTATCTCGCCGTTTCGGATCGCGTAAAGGCGTGAATCCCCGACGTGTCCGACATGCAGAACCCCATCTTCGATCACGGCTATCGTGAGAACGCATGCCATCCCGCGCCATTCGGGATTTTGTTCCGAGAGAGAGAAGATCTCGTTGTTTGCGCCGGCTATCGCTTCCCTCAGCCTCCGGGCGACCGTTCCGGTGCCCTGGCTCAGTCTCGCTCTGATGAAATCGACGGCCTGCTGCGCGGCCACTTCACCGGCAGCCTCCCCACCCATCCCGTCCACGACGCCGAAGATGCCGCGATCAGCCTCGAACAGTAGACGGTCCTCGTTATTGTCTCGCTTTCTTCCGCGATCGGTTTCGCCCCAGGCGGTCCAAACAACAGCGTTTTCAGTCTTCTGCACGGTGGTTATCTCAAACGGAGGTTTTTCAAATGGGCATATGCCAAAAGCACAACCGCCAGCGCCATCAATAAAAGAAACCCATAGCGCGCCCAGTAGAGAAATGTCATAGCTGTTCAAACTCCATTGTCACCGCATCCGCCAGCACAAGAGTAGTCTTGGATGGAAGCCGCACCCACTCCTTCGGAGGAAGCTTCGTTCCGCCGACGGAAGTGCCAAACCTGCTTACGTCCTGGATGAAGAATTCTCCCGTCTGCGGGTCCTGCCGGAGATAGAAATGCCGGCGCGAGATGTCGGCTGGACCGTCCAACTCAAGATCGCAAAACTCATTTCTACCTCCACGTCCGACGGAGATCTCTGGCGCTGTCATCTCGTATCCGCACACGTTTCCTTCGCTGTCCTTGTACGACAGCCTGGCGAGAACCGCCTGTTTTTCTTCTTTCAGCTCCTGAGATTTGCTGAACTTCCCGGTCTCACCGTCCGAGCGAAGCGTCTCCGATCTCTGGGTTCTGGTTCCCACCCCGTATTCAATTGCCGCGGGGAGCACGAGACGCGAGTCTATCAAAATTTCTCCGGGAGCCAGTTCGTTGTCTTCATCGATGTGAAACTTGACTGACCAGTTCTTCTCGGCGTTTACGTACGGGGGCTTTGACGCCAGCCCTGACAGCACCGTCAGCCCCTTCCTGTTGAGGGCTGCCAACTCCTGATCCAGCGCTTTGACGCACTCGTCGCGTATCATGCTGAAAATGCCCGACAGCCTCTCGTAATCGCTTCGGTGAAGGTATACATCGAAGTAACTCGGAACCAGCGTTCTGTAAAGCAGCGGCTCGCCCGACTGACGCATGTTGTCGAGAACGGCGACAATGATATCTTTTCCTGAAGCCTTGGTTTCCATTGCGCGATCTCCTGAAAGAGTTTATCATTTTTTGCCTCAGGTATGAGTGTGGACCGGTTCATTGGATTGTATCCTGTGGAACGGGTTGAATGATGATTCCCTGGATGAGGCTTATGCGCTGGGTACTGCGGTCAAAAATTCATAAGGCAACGGTTACGGAAGCCAACGTCAATTACATCGGCAGCATCACGATCGATCGTAATTTGGTCGAAAAGGTTGGGTTCTGGCACGGAGAAAAAGTCCTTGTCGTGAGCAACACGACAGGAGCACGGCTCGAAACATATGTGATTGCGGGTGAACGCGGCTCGGGAGAGATCCGCATGAACGGAGCAGCAGCCCTCCTGATTCGACCCGGTGAAGAAGTGATCATAATGGGATTCGAGCTCACCTCAGAACCACTGGAACCTACGATCATACTGGTCGATAAGCAGAATCGATTCGAAAAGTACCTGCCGGCGTAGCGCACCCATCTCCTTTGAATCCTTCATTCATCCGTTGATGTCCGGCTTCTGGCCTTCTTGATTTCCGAGCGTCGTTTCTTCTCCTGCATCCGTTTGAGTTTTGACGCCAGAGTCGGGCGGGACCTTCGCCTCGGGGTGGGAGAGACGCTCGCCTGCCTGATCAGTCGGAGAAGCCTATCCATGGCGTCTTCTCTGTTGCGCTGCTGGGTGCGATAACGTTTGGCTTCGATGATTATCTCGCCCGATGAGTTTGCCCGTTTTCCTGCCAGCCGTATGAGGCGTTCAGCAACTTCCGGACTGATCGACCTGGAGTTACGGGCATTGAAGCGAAGCTGGACGGCGGTTGCCACCTTGTTGACGTTCTGGCCGCCTGGTCCTGAAGCCCTCACAAAGTCAAACCGGACCTCTTCTGGACTTATCTCGGCCCCGCTATCCACCGCAGTCCCCTTTCGCATCAGGATTTCTTCTTCGGTTTTTGAATGAGCACCGGCTCCTGTCTCTCTTCATCGGGACGGACAGCGGAGGGATTGGGAGGAGCATCCGGATTGACACCGAAATCCCAAACAAACTGGTTGGCCGCTCCGTTTGCATCGATTTCGACCAGCGCATATTCTCCCGGTGCGAGCTCCTGTCTGGGAGTGATCTTCACCCAGTAATCCGAAACCGGCTCCACGTCGACTTCGATGCCTTCCATCCGGTTCCGCACCTTTCCGTAAATGGCGATGTCAACGGTCAGAACCACGCGATTTCCCTTCTTTTCCTCGCACCGCACAATCCGTAGATGGTCTGCGGCGTTTGTAGAGTTGTACTCCGCTTCGGGATCAGCCGGATCGACCGAGAAGTAGATCGAAGGGGAGAGACTGCGGGACTGCACCTCCGCATGAAGCCCTTCCAATTCAACGGTCTGGCGTGGACCGGCTATGGGATTGATAACCCCCCTTAAGATGTTGCTTCCGGTGTTCTTCTTCAGATCTGCTCCGTTCTGTGCCATACGGATCAGAACGGGAATGTCCTGGAACGTATCCAGGAGAAACGTCCCACCTGAAGATGGCAGCTGAACCCCGGCGGTCAGCACTGGGGCGCGCGCTTCCTCTTCAGCTCGCGTCGCCCTCGCGTGCTGCAAAGCCTTTTCCCTGCGCTGTGCGGCCTGCCGCAAAGCCTGCTGCGCATACTTGTCGGTCGCTTCCCAGTCGATCATCGAAGAAGGGAGTTCTTCCCAGCTGTTACGTTCCGAACTGAAGTAGCGCACCCGATCCCCCTGGATGCTGTATTCAGTGATCGTCTCATAGGATCCATCTTTGAGGATAAGGCGCTTATCCCGGCTCTGCGCGTCTGCCGGCAGCAGAAGCAACATCACTATACAGCAGATTTTGAGGAGCCTCATCATATTCTCCCTTCATCGATTAGCATTATTACGATAGGGAAGCAGGCGTGAAGGTTTCAAATATGACGCGGTGAGAAAAAAATTGAAAGACTTACTTTGTTGACACGGTTTGTGACTGTGTACACAATAGCAGTCGTAAGGAGATTGGAACGAATGAAGTCGATCCAAAAGCAACTCGATCGCGCACAATTCGGAGGGAAACCGGTTGCACTGCAGACGATCGAGCGGCTCTCGACGTATCGGCGCGTCCTGGAGGATCTGCATGCCAAAGGGATCCAGTATGTGTATTCGCACCAGCTTGCCGAGTACGTCGACGTAACCCCCGCTCAGCTCCGGCGCGATCTGTCCGCCTTCGGGTCGTTCGGCAATATCTCCCGTGGATACAACGTCCAACGCCTTATCACGACCCTGTCTGAACTACTTGGCACGTCAAACATTCAGCCGGTTGCACTTGTCGGGGTGGGGAATCTGGGACGCACACTGCTCTCTTACCGGGGATTCGAAGAGCGCGGATTCTCGCTGAGGGTGGTCTTTGACAATGATCCGGCAAAGATTGGCCGTGTCATTGCCGGACGACGCTGTTTCGATATCAGGGAAGCGGAGACGGTGCTGCGCGACCAGCCGGTAGAGATCGCCATTCTCGCCTGCCGCCCGCAGGGGATTCAGGGGGTGGTCGACCGTCTTGCGGCCGCCGGCGTAAAGTCGATCCTGAGCTTCGTGCCGGCGATTATAGACGTGCCGCCTGGAATCCACATTGAAATGGAAGACATATCGGCGAAGCTCGAAAAACTCTCCTTCCTGGCAAAGAACAGGCCGGCCAAGCCCGCCTACGGTTACGAGAAGGGACGAACGACCATGTGACAAAAATTTTTTGCGTGTTTCTGTGTATTGGTTCACAGTGTACAGAGTAACTGACCGGCAGCTGCCGCCGGTCCTCAGAAGGAGTGGATTATGACAACGAAGGACATCCTGGTTATCGACGACGACAGAGACCTTACCAATGCGGTGAAGGCGTACTTCGAGGCACGTGGCTATGCAGTCCGGACGGCTCACAGCGGTGCCGAAGGAATGGATGAAATCCAGCGAGCCGGCCGGATCTCATTCTGCTCGACATCATGATGGAGAACGACGCCGACGGGTTCAACCTGGCCTACAAACTGAAAAACGACAAGACTTACTGGGATATTCCGATCGTGATCCTTTCCGGCTGGACCGATCACCTGAAGGAAAAATCCAGCTCCTTTGAATTCGTCATGGGCCGGGACTGGCCTGCGGTGGAGGAGATCAAGAAACATGCCTCACTTGCACACATAGGTGAAGTGGTTGAAAGGGTGCTGGCCTGATTTCGTTTCGGCAGGAGGATTTGTATGCAGACGATAGCAGAATTGATTGAAGCACAGGGCGAGTTGTCACCAGCAAGTCTGATTCCGCTGCTTCAAGCGACCCAAAAAGAGTACGGGTACATCACGGGCGAGGCGATCGCCGGGATTCGCGTCGCCACTTTCTACAACCAGTTCCGGCTCGTCCCACTGGGTGAGCATGTCATCGAAATCTGCCGCGGCACGGCCTGCCATGTCCGCGGCAGCGGCCTGCTCGCCGGCCTGGGTGCGGTTCGTCGAACTCCACAGACCGGAATTCATTCCTAATCTGTCGACCTGCAAGACGCCACAGCAGATGGCGGCGACACTGATCAAGATGCGTCCGGAGAATGCCTCCCTCCGAATCTTTTCGGTGGCAATAATGCCCTGCACGGTCAAGAAGCATGAAGCGGTCGAAATCGGTGATCTCGACGCAGTCCTTACCACCCGCGAGCTCACCCGGCTACTGGAAAATTTCGGCATCACGCTCTCAGCCGATTCTCCGATACAAGCCAGCCTCGACGAACCGTTCGCCGAAGCGAGCGGAGCGGGTCGGCTGTTCGGGGGAAGCGGCGGAGTGCTTGAGGCAGCGCTCAGGACTGCGGCTCATATGGTCGGCGATTCGGGCCAGTTCAGCCCGACTGTTCTCTCTCCTCTGCGCAGCGATGAGAGGTTGCGTACATTCAGCGTCACAATCGGCGGACGCGAGCTTCACTGCGGAATTGTCAGCGGGCTTGGTGCGGCGCAATCACTCCTTGATCAGGTCGAAGCCGGAAAGACTGCCCTGGATTTCGTGGAAGTCATGAGTTGTCCGGGGGGCTGTATCGGCGGCGGTGGCCAGCCGCGCACGGTTTCGGAACGAGCGCTGCAAGCCCGCCGTGTGAAAATCCACGATGCCGACAAGCGGGCGAGACTGCACGCCTCACACGAAAATCCGGCAGTGGTCCGGTTGTATGAGGAGCTGTTGGTAACTCCTGGAAGCAAGGAGAGTCACAGGTTGCTCCACCGGCAGTATCACTGCCGCGATACGCGCTAGCGTCGGAAAGGAAGCGTCCTATGTTTGCCGCAATCGAGACAATCAAACAGAACTGCCGACGCTGCTATACCTGCGTACGGTCCTGCCCTGTCAAGGCAATCAGGATCGTGGACGGGCAGGCTTCGGTGGTAACGG
>JAAYAM010000194.1 GCA_012719355.1 Acidobacteriota bacterium | reverse complement strand
GCCGTATTCGATACTGCCTTTCACCATACACTTCCTCCCTACGCCTACCTCTATGGGCTTCCTTACGAGCTTTACGAGAAGAAACACATCCGCAAGTACGGCTTTCACGGCACTTCGCACAGCTATGTCGCGCTGCGGGCGGCGCAGTTTCTGAAGCAGCCGTTCAACAGCCTCGAAATCATCAGCTGCCACCTGGGAAACGGCGCCTCCATGTGCGCCATAGACCATGGCCGCTCCATCGATACCACGATGGGACTCACTCCTACCGCCGGCCTCATCATGGGTACGCGCTCCGGCGATATCGATCCGGGAATCCTGATGCATTTGCAGAACGTCGAAGGATACTCGGCCGCCGACTGCGAGCGGCTCATCAATAAAGAGAGCGGACTGCTCGGACTCTCGGGCATCTCTTCCGATATGCGCGCCATAGAAGCCGCGGCCGAGCAGGGGAACCATCGCGCACTCCTTGCATTGAAATGCTTCGGATACCAGGTCCGCAAGACCATAGGTGCGTACGCCGCCGCAATGCAGGGGCTCGATACGGTGATTTTCACCGGCGGCATCGGCCAGGGGAGCGCGAGTGTGCGCAACTACTGCTGCCAGGGACTCGGCTACATGGGCATAGAGATCGATGAAGAGAAGAACCGCCACGTCAATCTCTCGGCCGGACCTTGCGACATATCACGCGACGGCTCCCGCATCAGGGTTCTCGTCATTGCTACCGACGAGGAGCGGATGATCGCCCGCGAAACCCTGCGCGCCCTTAGGAAAGAACAAATAGCGACGGTGTTCGCAACGAGCATGAAGGAACCGATTCCGATCGAAGTCTCCGCGCACCATGTCCACCTGAGTCACGAACACGTCGAAGCGCTTTTCGGCAAAGGGCACAAGCTCACTCCGGCAGGCGAGCTGTCGCAACCGGGGCAGTTCGCGTGCAAAGAACAGCTCACGCTTGTCGGCCCCAAAGGGAGCATTGAACGGGTCCGGGTGCTCGGCCCCGCACGCAAGGAAACCCAGATCGAAATATCGATGACCGAGCAGTTCAAACTCGGCATTCATCCGCCAATCCGCGAATCGGGAGATATCAGGAATACGCCGGGCATTACCCTTGTCGGACCTGCAGGCAAAGTTGTCCTCGACCATGGCGTCATCTGCGCCATGCGACATATCCATATGTCGCCGCTGGACGCACTCAACTACGGGGTGCGCGACAGGTACGTAGTGCGGGTGCGGATTGAGGGCGACCGCGAACTCGTGTTCGGCGACGTCCTTGTACGGGTGAGCCCGAACTTCAGCCTCGCAATGCACATCGACACCGATGAGGCCAACGCGGCTCACATCACCGAAGGCATGAAGGGCGTGATAGAGGAGATACAGGAGCGCGGATAGCGACCTGCTGCCTCTTTTCGGACTTCTTGCTTTTTCATCTTCCACGACTATTGTAGTATCGCGTGACGACGGTCACACAACACGGAGTGGCTGCAATCATGAAAACCAGACCAGGTGGAAGAACAATTGTGGAACCGGCCCGCAATATCGAGGTGTGCCGGGAAGCTGATGTGGTAGTGGTAGGCGGAGGTCCGGGAGGGATAGGCGCGGCACTCAGCGCAGCCCGGAGCGGAGCAGACACAGTGCTCGTCGAACGCTATGGACACCTTGGCGGCATGGCCACAGGCGGCCTGGTCACAATAATCCCCAATCTGAGTAATAACAGCGGAGAACAACAGATAGCCGGCATTTCGCAGGAGCTGGTAGACAGGCTGGATGCCAAAGGCGCGGCACACTATCCGAAGAAAGAGGATTGGGGATCAGACGACGAGAAGCTCGTCAAGTACTACACCGATGCCAACCTGGCGTGGTTCTATATACGCCACGATCTGAATACTGACCGCAAGCGGGTTCTCTACACGGTGCTCTTCGATCCCGAGATCCTGAAGTGCGAGCTGAATACGATGATGGAGGAAGCAGGGGTAAAGCTGTATCTGCACTCCTGGGGAACACGCCCGATCGTCGACGGCAATACGGTCAAAGGAGTTTTCATTGAAAACAAGTCCGGAAGGCAGGCCATACTGGCGAAAATCGTCATCGACTGCACCGGTGACGGCGATCTCCTCGCTGACGCCGGAGCCGAGTGTGACGAGAGGATGGTTCCCGGATTGAGAATAGCCGCGTTTGCCTTTCCCTTCTGGATCGGCAATGTCGACATGCAGAAAGTCGAACAGTTCAGAGCGGAGCGTCCGGACGAATACTCAGAACTGATGCGCGAGCTGCAGCGCCAGGGTGGCGCTTCACTTTATCTGAAGGATCTTGTGAAATATCACGACGGGGTCGTCTGGTACCACCCGTTCTTCCCCAGCAGTAACCAGGCCGATATCGATGAAATCAACAGGGTCGAGCTGGAAGGCCGGAAGAAAATGCTTCTTTCCTATCAGTTCTACCGGACCCGCATCCCCGGCTTCGAGAACAGCTATATCGTTCACAGCTCGCCGCAACTCGGCATCCAGGGTGGACGGCGGGTTGTGGGGGAATACGTATGCACGGAAAAGGACATCGTTTCGGACGAAGTCTTTGAAGACACCATCGCGGTGTTTGCAAACAATGACAAAGGGGAGATCTCCGCTAAACACCCCAATGTCTGCATCCCATTCCGCTCACTCGTGCCGCGCGGCGTCGATGGTCTGCTCGTCGCGTGCAGGGCGTTTTCCTCGGAGTATCAGTTCAACGAATACTTCAATCTGATTCCGCACTGCATAGCTTTCGGCCAGGCGGCCGGAACGGCCGCTGCGCTGGCAGTGAAATCGGGTATTCAGCCGAGGGCGGTCGATTATGCACTCCTGCAGGACCGCCTGGC
>JAAYAM010000018.1 GCA_012719355.1 Acidobacteriota bacterium | reverse complement strand
CCACTTCGCCGCCTGCATAGGAATCGAAGTTCCGCCAGACGAGGCCGTCGTCGGAAACCTGCACCTTGAATTTTGCCGGATGCCTGTCTTCGGCCGCTGCAGCGGCTCCGCCGGCTTCGGTCCCCCAAACAAGCTGCAGGCTCTTGATAGCCGTTACATCCCCGAGGTCCACCGTAAAGCCGGCGCCGTCGATATCCTCGGCGATCCACTGGCTGTTCTCATCGTTGTCGTTGACATATGCGAGGCCAGCGGGACCCTGCGTTCCCAGACCTTTTACGGTTTTCCCGAGGGCGAGATTCTTTGCGGAGATGTTGGCCGACGTTTCCTTAATGTCGAGGTCAGTCTCCATCCAGGCGTCTTCCAGCTGAAGGGTGCCTCCGAAGGTTACCGTCACATCGTTGTAAATGCCGATGTCCCGGCCGCGGATCGTCGGCAGCCAATCCCAGCCCACCGCAGCATGAATTGTCGGATTATCCTGCCCGAGTTCGCCGCCATTGGGAAGAGGACCTTCAGCCAATCCCTGCGTCGTGACGAGTCCCGGCGTCTTGTTTCTGTGGATCAGAACCGCAAGGTAATTACGGCCGCCGTAATTCACAAGCGCGGAAACGTCGAATTTCGCCCTGATGAAAGCTCCCTCGATGGAATTGGTGTAGCCGGACAGATTGTTCCGCAGAAGCTGCCCGTTGAACCACACGTCCGCTTTCCAGTTGATGGCGTCAAAGTTCAAATAGACTCTTTCCCCCTGCTGCGATTCCGGGATATCGAAAGAGTTGCGGTACCAGAAATTAGCGGTGAAGAAGATGTCGGATGCCTGGAACTGCCAATCGTCATAGTACGGGTGTGGAACAGCGCCTGCGTTGAGGTAGGATACGAAGGCCGTGCCCGGCACCGTGGCCGGCAGCCAATCGGAATCGTCATATCCGGCCCATGAAAGAACCGTACCGTCGGCATTCACCAGCGAGGCGCGCTGAATTCTCCAATTGCCGCCCGTCAGCCTTAGAGAGCCGTCGGATTCCGGGGCGGGCTGTGGGGCAAGCGCGTACTTCACCTCGTTGTCGCCCATGGCTTCGATTTCGCGGATGATGTAGTTGGGGCCCGAGGAGGTCATGCAGAGTATCCGCAGATACCTGCATTCCGGGACATCAACCGTCGTATCGGTCACCGAATCGGATGCACCCGCTGCGCGTGCGACCGTCTTCCATGTCCGGGCGTCATTGGAAATTTGAATTTCGTAAGCGGTGGCGTAATTCGCGCCCCAATACACCCTGACGTTCTGCAGCGATGTGTTACCGCCGAAATCCAGATACACCCATTCTTCGCCGCCGGATGCGCTGATCCATTCGCTGTTCACAATTCCGGGAACCATCTGCCCGTAGGTGGGATTGGATACAGATGTGCCGGTGTAATCAATGACCTCGTTCGAAAGCACACCGATGATGCCGTCCGTGACCAATTGGCCGGTATTGTCGTAGTTGGCGGCGCTGGAATGCCAGGCCGCCCTCCTGAACGCGACGTTGCGCAACTTCGGCTGAGACGTAGCCGCCGTGAATCCGGCTTCAGTGATCAACGTGATAATGATTACGGTAAGCATCGCAAAGGCGCGCAAAAGCGAGAGCACTCTTCTTCTTTTCATGGTCGCCAATTCCCAACGTGGTTGTGTAGATCATCAGCAGTGTCGGCAACGATCGAACAGTCATGCGGTATTCTACTATGACGTTCCGAGAAGGCGCTGCAACTTTAGTTGCGTGGCCCGAAGGATGTCGAAATCTGATCTACTGCATCCCGTCAGGGAAGAAAGCGCTCGGGGTGGGCAAGCTTTTCGGGTAGATACGTGTCGATTACGTAATTGAGGCCGTGCTTGGCGAGCGCCTGCTGTTCCGCACGAACTCCCATTTCCAGCAGATGCTCCATCGCTTTGACCCACTCCTTGTGGTGGCGGATGAAGGGATCGTTCTTGATTGCGTCTTTGGCGCGTTTGATATCGACGTCTTTCAGCGGGTGCGTGGGAAGCTTGTAATCGACGATGTCTCCCGGAGTGATTCCGAGAAATCTTGCCTGGGGAACGCAGAAGAACTCGTTGAGATGCGCGGCGTTTCCTGACCCGACTTTCAGGGTGCGATAGATGTTGGTGATTCCGTACGGATCCCCATCGACAAAAACATAGACGGGGATTTTCTTCGCGTCGGCCAGACGCCGTATGAAGCGTCGGCATGCGCGTGTTGGGACTCCTCCCATGCTTATCAGGATGCAGTTGGCCTTTTTCCAGTAGTTGTGCTTCACCAGCCTCTGGAACATGCCGGCGGTTTCGATGACCAGGACAAAACCGGCGTTGGTCTCAAACTGCAGCTGCTCGACCGAAATGGGGACACTGTATGCGCCCGAACCGAACTTGGTGCAGTCGATTCTGAGAGTCCTGCCGGTGTCGCGGTCGTGGTCTATTACAACGAGGCGCCCGGCGACGTCTCCTCCCTTTTCTTCCGGGATGAAGCCAAGCTGTTCGCGGTTGACGCCGAAATACGCTTCGACGTCATCCATCACGGTGTCGGACTCCGGCTGTTCGCTGAAACGTGCATCTTCCCAGTTCTTTGATACGTAGTATGCCTCCCTCTTGGTCGCGATATCGTCGTTCTCGATCAGCTCTTTCGAAAGTGCGACCATGCGGAGCGTTTGGGCGAACGTCTTGACCGTATTGACCGTAAGCGTCCTTTCTTTCTTCTGGCCCGCCATTTCAAAGAAGCCGCGCTGAGGTTGATAGCGCACATTCGAGAGCGATCGCACCGGGAGCTTCATGGTCGGCTTTTTCCGCGCCATGATTTTGCCGTGAATATCCTTTGCCGAATCCTGGATTGCGCTCAGGACGCTTTTCACGGCTTTCTGTGCCGTCTTTCTGGAATCCGTCTTCTTTGGCATGTGCAAACCCTGTGTTCTCTGAGAATGGTACACCACTGCGCCGGACTCAGTCCGTGAACTGTTCGCGTGAGCGGCTACGCTCGAGTACGTCCTTGAGCGTCACCACGAGATCCTTCTCGGCTTGGTCGCTCAATCCGAGAATCTCTCGAAGCGCGATGCCGATGTGCGGTATGTATTTCTCTATGTAAGACCGCTTCTTCTGCTCGTCGACCGCTCTTCTGTGCGCCCGGACGTGCATCGAGAGTTTGCGGCCGCATTCCTGCAATGCCAGCCTCAGTTCACGCATGATATCCGGATAGGCGGCTACCGCTTCCTTGCTTTCCGAAGTGAAGGGCACCCAGACCGACGCGATATGGACGAAAAGGACCACGGGACCTGTCGGGAGTGCTCCTTTGGATTGAGACAGTCCGTAATTGCGCCAGTCAATTCCCAGAACGGCTTTGGTCATGGCGCAACCGGACTGCTGATACTGCAGCGGCACGCGGTTGGCAAAACGCAACAGATCGATGAGCTCTTCGCTCTTGAGGCTGCCGCCGTACGCGAGACCGACTTCCACCTGGAAAGGATTCCCCCGGTAGACGGCAGGCGCACGCGTTATGGCGGTGTAGAAAGAAGCATCGATTTCTTTTTTCAGTCCCGACAGAATCTGTTCTTCTCCGATCGGAGAAAGACAGTTGGTCGTCGGGCTCATGATTTTGACACTGTTGATTGCCTTGAACAGCTGTTCAGCCTCATGCACTACGATAGTGTGCGGATTGGCGCTTGGCCTGAGCCCGGCGGCATGGCAGATCTCGGCGGCCACGCGACTGCTCACCCTCGAGAAGTCCTTTTGAAGTGCGGCGCTGAGCTGACGCGAAGAACTCTCCTTCATCATCCTGATAAGAACGCCGAGCTCGACGCCGTAAGGATGCGGCTTGATCTCTTTCGGTTCCGCAGGGAGCATTTCGGATCCCCGCTGCAGATGAAATGGTTCAGCAGCATCCGGCGGGGTGTAGAAAATCTCGCAATGCGGATTGGCTATCGCTGTCTGGCGCACATAGTCATCGACCGAGTGGCGTCCTTTCTTGTAGGTCCCGATCAGCTCGATCTCGACCCGCGTTCCATGTTCCGCCTCCCAATCTACGACCTTGTCCGTAATGATCTGCGGCGCATTCTTCCGGGTGTCGATCTGGATCTCGTAGTAATGCGCCGGTTTCCCTGCTCCTGTGCGGGATGTGACAGCAATGGACTTGCCCGTCGTGAGCAGCCCGTACATGCCGGCGGCCGAAATCCCGATGCCCTGCTGGCCGCGCGCCTGTTTAAGAGTGTGAAACTTCGACCCATATAAAAGCTTGCCGAAGATTTTCGGTATCTGGGATTTCACGATGCCGGGGCCGTTGTCTTCGACCGCGATGCGGAAGCGGTCGTCCTCCAGCTGACGGATTTCGATCTTAAGCGTGGGCAGGATCCCGGCATCCTCACAGGCGTCCAGAGAGTTGTCGACGGCTTCTTTCACGGCCGTCAGGAGCGCCTTCTGAGGGTTATCGAATCCTAAGAGATGACGATTCTTGCTGAAGAATTCAGAGATGGAAATTTCACGCTGGCGGGTCGCCATGCTTTCGGCGGTCGCCCTGGACTTTGGTGGAGTTACAGTTTTGGTTGCTTCTGCAGACACGTTCACCCATGAGCTGAAATCTGGAATAATAGAGAATACCAAAAGCCAATTCAACAAATTGCATAGCTGCGACTCAGCAAAAGACGCAATCTGCCGCGATCCTGATTGAAAAGTGCGGTATTCTGAAGATCATGAAAGTTCGAACGGCACTGTTCCTTCTCGTTCTGACTGTAATCCCGCTGCAATCACAGGAGGTGAGAATGCCCGATGCGGCAGAAATCCGAAAAATGGCGGAACGGTTTGCTCCGGTTGAGATCTCGGCCGACATCTCGCATCTCCCTGTGCAGGAACGCGAGGCGCTGGCCCGCCTTGTGAAGGCGGCAAGGATAATGGACGCGATCTTCCTGCGCCAGGTGTGGGCAGGCAATGAAACGATGCTGCTGGATCTGGTGCGGCAGAGTGATTCTCCTGTCGGGAAAGCGCGGCTGCACTATTTCCTGCTTAACAAAGGACCCTGGTCGCGCCTGGATAATGACCTTCCCTTCATTCCGGGAACTCCGGAGAAGCCTGCGGGAGCCAACTTCTATCCGGCCGGAATTGACAAGAAGGAAATCGAAGCGTGGCTCAACACGTTGAACGCATCCGAACGTTCCAGGGCGATGGGGTTCTTTACCACTATCCGCCACGAAAGGACGTCGCCGGGCAGATTCCTGACCGTTCCGTATAGTCTCGAATACCAGGGAGAACTTGCAGAAGCGGCGGCCCTGCTGAGGGAGGCCGCTTCCCTGACGGCGCAGCCTACCCTGAAAGCCTATCTCATAAAACGCGCCGATGCTTTTTTGAACAACGATTACTACGACAGCGATCTTGCATGGATGGAGCTCGATTCGAGTGTTGAACCGACAATCGGCCCCTATGAGGTGTACGAAGACGAGTGGTTCAACGCCAAGGCTGCGTTCGAGGCATTTATCACCGTGCGCGATGACCCTGAGACTGCGAAGCTTTCGAAACTCGGTTCCTGTCTTCAGGAAATAGAGAACAATCTGCCCGTCGATCCGAAGTACAGGAATCCGAAAATCGGATCGATGGCACCCATCCGGGTCGTAAACGAGATATTTGCCGCCGGTGACGCCAACCGGGGAGTTCAGACCGCCGCCTTCAATCTGCCGAACGACGAGCGCGTCATACGGGAAAAAGGTGCCAAACGGGTCATGCTGAAGAACGTGCAGGAGGCGAAATTCAGAATTGTTCTGCTCCCGATTTCACGCAGGGTGCTGTCGGCGGCCGATCAATCATACGTCTCCTTCGATGCCTTCTTCACCCACATAGTGATGCATGAATTGATGCACGGGCTGGGGCCGCACGATATCGTGCGTGAGGGACGCGCCAGCACTGTCAGACAGGAGCTCGGGGGAAATTATAGTGCGATAGAAGAAGCCAAGGCCGATATCTCGGGGCTCTTTGCGCTCCAGTACCTGGTCGACAAGGGTGTTCTCGCCAAGGAACTGCAGGAGAGTATGTATGTAACGTATCTTGCGTCCGCTTTCCGTTCGATGCGCTTCGGGATCAATGAAGCTCATGGGCGCGGGATGGCGCTGCAGCTTAACTTCCTGCTCGATTACGGCGCTCTCAGGATGGAGAGGGACGGCACATTTTCAGTTGACCGCGGGAAAATCGGGGAAGGGGTCGAGGCGCTCACCAGAGAACTCCTGACACTCGAGGCCGAGGGGAGCTATGACGAAGCCGGCGAGCTTCTTTCCCGGCTGGCGGTTGTTCGCCCGGAAGTGCAGAAAGCTCTTGCCCGGCTCGACGGAATTCCTGTTGATATCGAACCGCGGTTCACGACCGCCGAGCAGCTGACACACGGGAATTGAGCAGCTGTCTGAGCCGTCCGGGATAATTGGTGACAACGCGGTCCACGCCGAGTTGTATGATCTGTTGCATGTCGGGCTTTTTGTCCACCGTCCATGCCGAGATCGCAAGCTCGTTTTCGCGCGCTGCGCTGACGAGCGCGCGAGTAACCAGGTCGTGCCTGAGCGAGAGCTCTTCGGCGTTTACGCGGATCGCAGAGGCGATCGGATCGATGCGTCTGCCGGACACCAGGAGGGCCGTTCTCATTCCCGGATCGAGCGCCTTGATTTTCATTATTGAACGCGCGCTGAACGAAAAGACGGTCGTCCGTTCTCTGATCCGCCTGTTGTGGATAATGGAAAGGAGCAGCGACTCAAAATCGGGCGGGTAGTGCTCGGGCTCCTTGATTTCAATGTAAAAACCCGTGTCGCTTCCTGCGACGATATCGATAACTTCGTCGAGAGTAGGGATCCTGAGTCCCTCGTACTCGGGTCGGGCCTTCTCCGGGAACGACTTGTTGAACCAGCTCCCTGCATCCAGCGTTTTCAGCTCAGACAGCGTGAAACGGGAGAGTTTTCCCCTGCGATCTGTCGTACGGGCGACGTCGGAGTCATGAATGATCACGATTGTCCCGTCTTTCAGCCTGTGGGCATCCATCTCGATGAAGTCGGCCTGCAGTGCGAGGGCGAGACGATATGCCTCCAGCGTGCTTTCCGGAGCGTCGCCTGATGCTCCCCTGTGGGCGATGATTTGAATTCTTTCCCGCGCATCTGCAACATCGGGTGTCATAATAGTCTAATAATAGTGCATCGATGCCCGGAGGAGATATGGAAGAATTCAGAATGCAGGCAATAGGATACATCCGCAGTTCCTATACAGATACCGGCCAGATACCCAAGGGACTCGGGGCGACCCATACGATGGACGGGCGCCTGGAAGTGCTGCCGGAGTTTGCAGCCGGACTCCAGGATATCGAGGGCTTCTCGCATTTGTTTGTCGTTTGGGTTTTCCACCAGTCGAAGGATGAGGACTGCGAGCTTATAGGGGTCACGCCTGCTGACGACCGTCCCCACGGAGTCTTCGCGACACGTTCTCCCCGCAGGCCGAATAGCATAGGACTGACGGTGGTCGAGCTGGTGCGGCGTGAAGGCGCAACTCTGTATCTGCATGGAGTCGACATGCTTGACGGAACTCCTGTACTCGACATCAAGCCGTACATGTCCAGCGTGCCGCAGGACAAGCTGCGCCGCGGCTGGTTGCAGGAGGCGGAAGAGCGCAAGCGTCAGGCCGCTCCGTGAAATATTTCCGACCAGACCTCGAAAAGCCCGGGTTTCTATGCTAGATCCTAAGTAAAGGAGGTTCGACCGATGCCTGGAACATACAAGAAGATCGAACTTGTCGGGACTTCGCCCGTAAGCTTTTCGGAAGCAGTCAAATCGGCGCTTGCCGAAGCCGCCAAGACCGTTCGTCACATTGACTGGTTTGAAGTGGTTGAGCAGCGGGGTAACCTGAAGGACGACAAGGTTGCGGAATTTCAAGTCGTGCTCAAAGCGGGATTCAAAATCGAGCATTAAGAACCAGATACCGCCGCAAGAGAGCCGGGATCGGGACAACGGGTGCCGGCTCTCCGGGGAAAACTGGAACTCTTTTTCAAATCATCTGCAATACCCTTCCACTGATTTTCAACCAAGAGCCGGAACTCTGAACTGGAAACCGGGAACCCTTTTTATGTACATTCTTCCGGATGAAAAGACTGAGAGCCGGAATTTTCACGACCTGGTGCTGGACCGGATGCGCAGTGAGCACGGTGTTTTGGGGAACTGTCTCGATACTCGGGAGCCTGGTCTCGGGCACGGGAAAGCTGCAGCATTACTGCATGCGCAGGTGGTCGAAGGACAACCTGTGGCTGAGCCGGGCCCGCGTCGAGATTGAAGGCATCGAAAACATCGATCGCACCCGTCCCCAGATACTCGTGGCAAATCACAGCGGACTGCACGATATCCTTTCGCTCGCGGCATTCCTTCCGATTCAGTTTCGCTGGATTGCGAAGAAGTCGCTCTTCCGGATTCCGTTCATGGGATGGCACATGCGTCGCTCCGGCTACATCCCGATAGACCGTGAAAATCCCAGGGAAGCGGCAAAGACAATCATACAGGCCGCGGAGGAGATTCGCGGCGGGGTGAGCGCAATCGCTTTTCCGGAAGGGACCCGGAGTCGAACGGGGGAACTGGGGGAATTCCGCAGCGGTGCGTTTGCCCTTGCGCTGCGCACCGGTGTGCCGCTGGTTCCGATAACACTCGACGGCAGCAGCCGTGTCATAGTTCCGGGAACGCTGCAGGTGACTCCCGGAGTAACGATCAGGATCAGGATCGGGGCGCCCATAGATCTGTCGGGCTATGCCAGGGGAGAAAAGCACCGGCTCATGGAAGACGTCTTCCAGATAATGAGTGATTCCCTTGCGGAGCTGCGCAGCCGAAGGCGTCCCGCAGAAGAAGCCCATGACCCGGTTTTCTGCTGGATAACCGCGGCGGGCGGTCGTGCAGGTCCTGACCGCTATTGAGAGTCTTCCCGTCCCGGAGTTACACTCTACAGTTTACCCTCTACATCAATACAGGATAGGAACCAATGGCATCTACCAGAAGAACTGACCCGGTACTCCCAGATTCATATTCATTTGTCCGGCGGCACATAGGGCCTCGGCCGCTGGACGGCCGGAGAATGCTGGAGGTTCTCGGTCTGAGCGGGATGGACGAGCTGATGGAAAAGACCGTCCCGGTTTCGATCAGGCTGCAGCAGCCGCCGGACATAGGTGACGGGAGCACTGAAAATGCAATTTTGGCCGAACTCAGGGAGCTTGCCGGCAGGAACCGGATTTTTCGCTCTTTCATAGGCATGGGGTATCACGACTGTATTGTTCCCCCTGTCATTCAGCGGAACATCCTGGAGAATCCCGGGTGGTATACCGCCTACACGCCGTATCAGGCGGAAATATCACAGGGCAGGCTGGAAGCGCTCCTCAATTTCCAGACCATGATCGCCGATCTCACAGGCCTGGAGATTGCAAATGCATCTCTTCTCGATGAAGGGACGGCCGCCGCCGAAGCCATGAGCATGAGCTTCGGGCTGTGCAAGACCGGGGCAGGGAACTACTTCGTGTCCGAGAACTGCCATCCGCAAACAATTGCAGTGGTGGAAACAAGAGCACGGGCGCGCGGGATCGACCTCATCATCGGAAATCACGAGACATTCGACTTCGCTCAACCGGTCTTCGGCGCCCTGGTGCAGTATCCGGCAAGCGACGGCCGCATATATGACTACTCGGAGTTTATCGAGCGCGCACACCAGAACAACGCACTGGTCACAGTCGCGGCAGATCTTCTCTCGCTGACTCTGCTGCGCGCTCCCGGAGAATTCGGCGCCGACATTGCCGTGGGGAATTCCCAGCGATTCGGAGTGCCGCTCGGGTATGGGGGGCCTCATGCAGGCTTTTTCTCAACACGTGCAGAGTACAGAAGGCAGATGCCGGGCCGCATCGTCGGACTGTCAAAGGATTCTCTCGGCAAGCCTGCGCTCCGGCTTGCTCTTCAGACCCGCGAGCAGCATATACGGCGCGACAAAGCCACCAGCAACATCTGCACCGCGCAGGTGCTGCTTGCCGTGATGTCGGGCATGTACGCCGTTTATCATGGGCCTGAAGGTCTCAGAAACATAGCAAAACGGATTCATCTCCTTGCTTCTGCGCTCCGCGAGGGTCTCAATCAAGCCGGATTCGACGCCGGTCCGGATCCCTGCTTTGACACCCTGCGGGTAGAGACGGGAGCGTCGGGAGCGGGAAAGGTAATTGAAGCCGCCCGGAAACGCGGAATCAATCTGCGCCGCATCGATTCGGATTCGGTGGGGATAAGCCTCAACGAGACCACGACGGCCGGCGATGTCGAAGATCTGCTTCTGGTGTTTGCCGGAGCGGCACAGCCGTTCGATGTCGGGAGACTGATTGAAAAGGTCTCCGCGGCGCAGTTGCCTGCTCCGCTTGCGCGCAAGAGCCCCTACCTTTCTCACCCCGTCTTCAACAGCTATCACTCGGAAACGGAATTCCTGCGCTACCTGCATCGTCTGGAGTCAAAAGACCTGGCTCTCAACACTTCGATGATTCCTCTCGGGTCGTGCACTATGAAACTCAACGCGACCGTGGAGATGATGCCGGTCTCGTGGCCGGGCTTTGCCCGTATTCATCCATTCGCTCCCGTGGAACAGGTCGAAGGATACCAGCAGATATTCCGCCAGCTGCAGGCGTGGCTTGGCGAGATCACCGGACTGCCGGCCGTTTCCCTGCAGCCGAACGCCGGATCGCAGGGAGAGTATTCGGGACTGCTGGTGATCCGCAAGTATCACGAATCGAAGGGGCAGGGACACCGCAACATCTGCCTTATCCCTGAATCGGCACATGGGACAAACCCGGCGAGTTCGGTGATGGCCGGGTTCAAAGTCGTGGTCGTCCGATGCGACGAAAACGGCAACATAGACGTGACCGACCTGAGGGAGAAAGCCGAACAACATAGAGACAGGCTTGCAGCACTGATGGTGACTTACCCGTCAACCCATGGGGTGTTTGAAGAGGCGATCAGGGAAATCTGCGGGATCGTGCATGAACATGGAGGACAGGTTTACATGGACGGCGCGAACATGAATGCGCAGGTCGGGATCTGCCGGCCCGCGGAAGCAGGGGCCGATGTATGCCATCTGAATCTGCACAAGACCTTCTGTATCCCGCACGGCGGCGGTGGGCCCGGGGTCGGTCCGATAGCGGTCGCGTCTCACCTGGCGCCGTTTCTGCCGGGTCATCCGGTAGTCTCGATTGGAACCGGCGAAAGCGTAGGCCCTGTATCTTCAGCCCCATGGGGAAGCCCGAGTATACTGCCGATTTCATGGGCGTATATACGACTGATGGGATCACAAGGACTGAGAGAAGCGACCTGCTATGCCATCATCAACGCAAACTATATTGCAAAACAGCTGGATCCGTTCTATCCCGTCCTTTTCAGGGGCTCCCATGGATTTGTGGCGCACGAATGCGTCCTTGATCTGCGGAACCTGAAGAAAACGGCCGGCATCGAGGTGGAAGACGTGGCCAAGCGCCTCATGGATTACGGGTTCCATGCTCCAACCGTGTCTTTCCCGGTGCCCGGTACAATGATGATCGAGCCGACCGAAAGCGAGTCTCTGGAGGAACTCGACCGGTTTTGTGAGGCGATGATTTCCATACGCAGCGAAATTTCGGCGATAGAACTGGGTAAAGCCGATCCGGTCGATAATCTGCTCAAGAATGCTCCTCACACGATTGAAGCGTTACTGGTCGAGGAGTGGAGGCATCCCTATTCCAGAGAAGAGGCCGCATTCCCCGCGCCATGGACGCGGACGCATAAGTTCTGGCCTTCCGTCGGCCGCATCGACAGCGCCTATGGAGATCGAAACCTCGTTTGCCTCTGCCCGCCCGTGAAGGAATACGCAGGATAAGCCCCATACAACGCGACGCGCCCTTGCAATCATGCCCGGCGCGTCGCGGTCACTCGCGCTGTTTCCATCCACATACTCGAGAAAACCGCAAACAACTTTTCCTTGACCCTGTCGTTGAATTCGACCTACACTGTCCGCCTATACGAGATGTGATATCGCATAATAGACACGGTCGATTTTTACTGAGGTTCCGGGAGTATGAAGATCCCGGACGGAGAGTAAAGTTCGTTTGTCAGAGTTGAGGGGGCCAAACTGAAATGTTTTACCACAGGAGGTGGTGTTGTGAAAATTAGGACGATTGGCATGATGATTGCCATTCTGATCGCGTCGTTCGCCTCATTCTCAGGATGGGCGGCCGACGAAGGGAAGATAGTAGTTATGAATCCTCGCGGTGTTCAGCCTGAGATTCGCAAGATTCCGATGGCGCCGCGGCAGCCCACGCTTGACGGCAAGACTGTGTACATCGTGGATACCAAATACGCCATGACGAAGCCATTCGTCACTGAGCTTCACTCCGCGCTTCAGGCAAAATACCCGAAGACGACATGGGTATTGCGCGAGAAGTTCGGGATGTACATGGATGATGATCCAAACCTGTGGAAGGAGGTCAAAGAGAAGGCTGCGGGATCGATTGTTCTGGTAGGCCATTGAAGCAGCTGCGCGCCGGCGGTCGTCGGCCATGCAGTGACTTTGGAGAGAATGGGAGTCCCGTCCGTACCGATGATCACTCGCAGATTCCAGGAACTTGTCACGACCATCGCTTACAAGAAGGGAATCCCGAACATGCGGATTACCTTCACGCCTCATCCCATCACGGACAGACCTGCGGAGCTGTGCCGGAAATACGTGGCGGGCAACGACCCGATTTCGGGCAA
The DNA here is from genome assembly GCA_012719355.1 of Acidobacteriota bacterium. Classification (GTDB taxonomy): domain Bacteria; phylum Acidobacteriota; class UBA6911; order UBA6911; family UBA6911; genus UBA6911. The sequence continues at coordinate 89,526 of JAAYAM010000018.1, read as the reverse complement.
GCCTATGCTGGAACAGATTTATGACAGTCTGACAGGGAAGCTTTCGGCGGAAGACGCCAAGTCCGGATACCTCAAACGCGATCCCCGGCCGAGACTTTTGCCGCCAGACACGCCCGACAGGCTGATGCAGTTTTTCCATGAGCAGAACTTCACCGACGGCAATCCCATCATTCTCCCGACCGAGAAGAAAGTTGCCGAGATGCTGAAGGCGACGAGCCGCAAGCCGGATGAGTGGGTCGGGCAGATGCGCCCGTCTCCTCCGCATGAAGCATGGTATTACACGGTGGAAATGGTAGCGGTGAATGCAGTCATGGCTGGAGTAAAGCCTGAGTATTTCCCGACGATCCTGGCCATGGCTTCCAAAGGTGTCACATCTATGATCAGTTCAACATCGTCGTTTGGCCGCATGGTTGTGGTTAACGGTCCGGTGGTCAAAGAGATCGGCATGAACACCGGCATCGGCGCTTTGGGTCCGTTCAATCAGGCCAATTCCTCCATCGGCAGATGCTGGACGCTGATTTCCAAGAACCTGGGTGGATCCGGGAAGCCGGGAGAAACCTACCTCGGCAGCCTCGGGAATCCAATCAACTACAACAATCTCTGCATGCCGGAAAACGAGGACAACCTGCCTGCAGGCTGGACCCCGCTGCACGTGCAGAAAGGATTCAAAAAGAACGACAGCGTTGTCAGCTTCTTCAACGGCTGGAGCTTCAGCAACATCGCATGGTATTCCCCGCTGCCGATTCATGAAGTCATCCGGGGATGGCTGGAAAACTTCTTCTCGTACGGCACCAGGCAGGCGACGCTGGTTATCGACCCGATTGTCGCCGCCGATATCGCCAACAACGGCTACAAGTCGAAGGAAGAGTTCGCCAGGTACCTTGCGGATAACACAGGGACGCCGGGCTGGTTATTCTGGTCTCAGAACCGTACGGCCTTGAAGCAGGCTGAGTCCGGAGTGGAGCCCTATGCGAGCTGGCTGAAACGGGGCAAAGACGTGGTGGTTCCGGTTTCACGCTATAAGGGCGGCGGCAGAAGGGCCGGAAGCGGCTCAGGCTTCACCTCCCTGGGCGGCAATACCGCCACTACCATTGAGATCGTCGTCACAGGAGGAGGAACAAACACCTTCTGGGCCGGTGGAGATTTCGGTTACATTGGCAGCGCGTCCGTGGACCATTGGAGATAAGAGGAGAAGAGCAATGAGAAACAAAATGGTAGTGCTTTTCATGGTATTGTTTGCATTTGTTTTCGTCGGCTTTCTCCTTCCAGCGGGGGCACAGGACAACTCTCCGACCAATCCGGCGGCTATCGGGGCGCCGGTGCGGTCCATGGTCGAACTCGGTTCCGTTAGCTCGAACATCTACGACATTACTGTGACCACTCTCGAAGTGGTTCGCGGCAAAGAGGCGATGGATCGGCTGAAGGCTGCGAGCGCGACAAATCCGGCGCCGGCTGCAGATTCGGAGTACATTCTCGCCCGCGTGAAATTCGAGATCAAGGGACGCTATGTCAGTGACAAGATGTCCATCGATATCGGAAAAGCGCCGCTTCAGTGGATTGCTCTGGGATCGGATCTGACCGAGTTCACCAAACCGTCGGTCACGGTGCCGGAACCTGCGCTGGTAGGCAGAGTCGATCCCGGCAAGTCGCTGGAAGGCTGGGTTGCATTTGTGGTGGACAAGAAAGAAACCAAACCGATCATGGTATTCGATCCGGATACCGGAGGGGCCACGGGACGCGGAAAGACCCTGTTCTTCAAGCTTTATCAGTAGGTCCCGTCTGATCCATGCATCCGTGACGGGTGAAGGTTCGCCTGCACCCGTCACAGTGCCTGCACAAATCTCCTAGAAAGCCTGCCCGATACTGAAGAAGAACTCGCCCGCGCTCTCGCCCGGCCTGAGGCGATCGAGTTTCCAGCCATAATCGAAGCGAAGGGGAATGAACTTGATCTTGGCCCGGAGCCCTGCTCCTGCCGTCTTCCGCAGCGTGAAGTCGAAATCGGCGAGCCGTGGGTAGACATTGCCGACGTCAAGGAAGACCACTCCCTGGAAGATGCTGAAGAGCGGAAAACGTAATTCGTTGTTGAACAGGAAGAGCCCCTCCCCTCCTTTCGGCTTTTCCACGGGTTTGATTGTTCCATCCTCCTTCTTGACGGGCACGATTTCGGTGGGGCCCAGAAGATCCTGCGGGAAGCCACGCATTGTGGTCCCGCCGCCGGCAAAGAAGCGTTCGGGCGAAATGATAGGTGACGGATCGTCCGGGGGTGGGGAGCCGAAGGCGGACGTAAGTCCCAGCCGCAGCGCACTGGCAAAAACGAAAGAGCTCGGCACAGGCTTCCCCTCTTCATCTTCCGTGCGCATCCCGAAGTACTTCTCGAGCGGCACATACTTGAGGAACTGACCGTAGTAGCGGGCGAATCCGATGTCAGATCCCAGCCACTTCGGTCCGAACTCCATACTATGGGATGTGAAGTCTCCGCGGGTGGCGTCCAGAGCGCTGTCGCGCGTATCGCGCGTTATCGAAGTAATCAGGCGTGCTACCGGAACATCCGCATGGAAGATGGTAGGATCCGGCGAGAAGTCGTCACTCCATTTGACATTGTCGTAGCGGTATCCGTAGTTGAGAACCATGTTCCCGGGAAGCTCTTTTTCCCTGAATATGGAAAAGCCTATCCTTCTTGCCCAGAAGCTGTCACGGCTCTCTTCCTGGTAAAACGCCGTAGCGTCCATTTTGAGATGGATTTTTGTCACAAACGGCTGGCTGAAGTAGAGCCGGCCTTCCTTGAACTCGGAATCAATCCGCAACCTCATTCCGAGAGCCGAGGCTCTCCCCAGTAAGTTGAGATTCTGAAGCTCCACCAAGCCCCCCCGCTTTCCCTCGGTATCAACGAGGAAGCCGTACTGGAACCGGTAGGGCTGGACTTCCCGGAGTCTTACGCGGATGCGGACGTTCTTCACCTGTGGATTCTGGGCGCCCGGTGTCTCCTCTGTTATAAAATCGACCGAGCTGTATACTCGCGTGGCGTAGAAACGCCTCCTGCTCTCGTTGATTTTTGCGACATCGAGCACGTCTCCGACCTGGAAGTCCAGCTGGCTAAGGACAAAGCTCTGGCTCGTTCTCTGATTTCCCTCCACCACGATTTCGCGGATGACGGACTTCCTGCGCTCGGTGATCTGGAAGAGGACATTAGCAAGTGCCTTCGCAGGATCATGCGAAACGCGGTATGTTACGGTGACTTCATTGTAGCCCCGTGCACGGTAAAAATCCTCCAGCGCCTTCACTGCATCCTGCATGCTGCCGGTATTAAAGATGCTCCCGATCGACGTGGGAATGATGCTCCAGAGTTCGTCATACTCGAAAGAGGCGTTTCCGGTGAACTCCAGTTCGCCAACCAGAAACTGGGGCCCTTCGTCGATCGTTATGACGACCTTACCGGTTCCGGTTTCCGGGTCGAGTTCGGGCAGGGGAAGGCTCACCTTTGTCTGAAGATAGCCACGCTGCTGATAGTATCGTTTGAGAAAATCGGAGACCTTACGTGGATTCGTGTAAACGTCCATTCCAAGACCGGCCCGGTCGATAGCTTCGTTCAAAACCCAGTCCTTGATGCGCGAAGCTCCGGGGAAAATCCTGGAGACTCCGGCATAGCGCACTCCGGGCTCGACGTTGAAATAAACGGTCTTGCTGTCGGTGTCGGTTTCGATCCTGTGAGAGATTGCCGCCTGCAGGTAACCCTCGCTGAGCAGATAGAAGCGTATTGCGCTGACCGCATCGTCAAGTCGTTCGACATCGAACACGCCGCTTGTCCAGGCTTCCTCGACCTCCTTTTTCAGACGCTGCGGCAGGGGCACGCCTTCGAAAACGAACGACACGACCGGCCCGGGGACAGCCGAGATATCCAGATTGACCTTGTTCCGGCTGGTCTCTCTTTCAAGCCGGATGTCTGCTTCGAGCCGCTTCTCGGCTCTGTAGTACTCCTGCAGATTATCCAGTCCCTTCTGGATCTTCGGAAAATCATACTTGTCTCCGGGCTTTGCCTTGAACTTGCCCAGCAGCGTTTCCGAGGGGGTGGGGCTTTTGAACTCTATTGACCCGATCTCGAATCTCTCCCGTCTCTGGCCGCCCGATCTTTGCCTTGTGGCACCACCGAAGCGCAGATCGTGAAGCATCTGGAACCTGAAGATGTTGTCTTCCTGTTTCGTAGTCTGCACACTAAGCCTGCGTGCGATATCGTAGCGGGCGCTGACAATCTCTTTGCCGCCGCCTTCCAGGCTCATGGAGTAAAGGATGCCGAGCTTGCTGGTTATGTCATCCCCGAGCGTAAGTCTGGGTCCGGCTGTCTCGGATTCGGACTGGATCATTCCCGGGTCTATTCTGAACGTGCTGAGGCGTAGCGCCTGCCGTGCTTCACGGGTGAGCTGTTCTCCCGCCTGTCCGGCCAAAAGCGAAAGCGCCTGAGTCTTCATCGTGCTTCCGGCGGTGGAGGTTCCGTTCGCTCCCGTGTCCTGGGTGTCGGTGTCGGTCTTGCCGGTAAGGAGGAGCGAGATGATCTGTCGCTCCGTCAGTACCTGCGATTCGTCCCGCAACGTTGTCGTGAGTTTGTCCGGCGTGCCTGTCAGTTCAAGAATTATCTGATAATCGTGGGCCTTGGTTTGGGCCTGCAGGTCCAGTTCCGGCCTTATCCGTGTTTGATCGGTCAGGGTTATGCTGCCGCGGTCGAGAAAGTACGACCGATTGTTCAATATTATCTCGCCCCCTTCGTTCAGGGTTATCCTGCCGGTGACCGACGGGTCGTTAACGGTTCCGACAAGCCTCAGATTTGCCGTGGCTTCTATGCTCGCCACATTGTTCTGCACCTGGAGCGGCGTGACGGTCCTGACCGCAACGTTGAAACGGATGCGGTCCAGAAACGGGTTTGGTTCCACTTCTTCTTCGAAACCCTGTGACTTGAGAAAATTCATCAGCTGTCCGGTGACTGTGAAGTCTTCCCGGTACGAACTCTCCTGTATCCGGACAGTCCCGCCTACAACAAGGAAGTCATCCTGTGAGGTAAATGTGAGATCGCCGCTCGAGGATGATTTCAGCCCTTGCGGATAGTCGAAGAAAACATCCTGAACACGCATTTTGAGGTCGAAGTCATCAAAGGTGCTTCGCTTTGATGCGACCGTGCCTTCGGCCGTAACGGAACCGCCGTTGAGCGTTCCCTTCAACTCCTGGAGAGTCAGCTGTTCCGGAGTAAGGCTCAACCTTACGGTCAGGCTGTCGGCGACAAGCCGCGGACTCACAAGCGTGACCCGGCCTCCGTTCATCTCCGCGATCCCCGCAAATTTCAGATCCTCCCGGGTTCCACCGACCACCACCCTGACGTCCGTTCTTCCGGCGGCCTTGAGATTCTGGTCGACGAATGTGAGCAATCCGGCATTGAAGTCGCCCGCAAGCCTGAGATCCACAGGGCTTCCGGGAAGGAGTCCGAATGAACCGGTGATGTCAATATTCGTTCCTGTCCCCGTCAGCGTGAATCGGGCGACGGAGGCGACTCCGTCTTGCAGCACGATCGTGGATGCCCCCTGCTGTGCTATCTCGATCTGATTGGCTTTGAAGCGCAGGTCCTGGAAGGCCGCAGTTGCCCTGATTCCCTCCAGGTCAAAACTTTTCGCTTCTCCTTCTGCGTGCAGCGAGAGAAGGCCGCTGATTCCTTCCGGAAGCATTTCCGTAGCTTCGGGCCTGAGGTTGTCAACGTCGAGCACAAGCTGCGCAGGACCCTGCTTGCGGTAGAACTGCACCGGCAGATTCCCTGGCAGCAAACCGAACGGCAACTCTCCTCTAGCGCTGATCGCCGCCTCTCCAAAACTCGCCTCGGCTCTCTGCAGCGTCAGGGCACCGCCCTCGATGGCACTCCTGATTTCAATCCCCGTCAGCGGTACCGGCAGACCGGCATGCTGCAGACGCCCGTTCTGTACCGTGATTACTCCTGCAGCGGCCAGAAAATCCATGGCACCCGAGAGTGCCACATTGAGATACATCTTTCCCGCTGCAGCGAGTTGCCGTTGGGGAGGCAGAAAGCCGGCAGCCTGCTCAAGATCGATCTCTCCCCTGATGGTCAGGGTTCCCTCTGAACTCGACTTCTCAAGCGGCACTCTGCCGGCCAATTCGAGTCGTGAATCTCCGCTTGCTATGATCGCCGGCCGCTTCAATTCGATCGTGTTGTCCCGGTATTCGGCATCTATCGGGCCCTGGCTGTTTATCTTGAGTGCGCCGCTTTCCAGATGCACATTCTCGATGTGCGCCGTAACTCGTGATTTGGACAGATCCTCCAGGTTTCCCGAACCCTTGACCAGGGCGGAGATGGCTCCGGCCAGCAATTCATCTTTCGCGAGCCCGATTTCGAAGAGCGCCAATTGAAGGTTCCGGGCTTCCACCGAACCCTGGAACGGGAAAGGTGATCGGTTCTCCATATGGACGTTCGACGCAAGGTTCAGGCGCGGCGCCGTCGTTTTGACGGACAGATCCTGGTTCAACAAGTCAGCCGTGACGGTCACAGGCCCGAGCGATCTCTGCTGTACCCGGATGTCGTCTGATTCGATCACCGCTGCGATGGACGGGTTATCGATCGTTCCTTTTCCAGACGCCGTGAGGTTGATCCTGCCCTCTACCTTTGTCCCTCCGAAGGTATGCCGACCCATGTCGAGCGCCTTGCCGTTTGCCTGGAAACTGAATTCTCTCGATTTCGGAACGTACGTGATGCGCGCGTCGAGATAGTCCTGGTCAGGATCCGTCCGGTCTCTCACGATTCGGAACCGCTCGGACCGGAGCCGGCCCTCGGAGAGGTGCAACGCAAGATCAAGTTGCCCGACAGGCTGCTCTTCTATCCAGATAGGATCGCTCGTGACCTCAAGGCTTGCCTCGGGGGCATCCATCGGTCCGCTGACGTGCAATTCCGAGGTGAAAGTCCCGGATCCTTCGATGTCTTTTTCCAGAGATGCCAGCAACGACAAGACAGGCATTGCCCGGATGGAGGCGTTCAAGTCCAGCAGGGTCTTCTCCCCCTGCGTGTCCAAAGTCGCATGTGCGTTCAGAGTGGATTCCTGGGGAAACGTCACCGCAGTATCGAGTTCAATGTGAGGGCCTTCGATGGCGGCGTTAACCTGCGCCTTGAGGTGTTTGAATTCGCTTGCCCGCAGCTCAGAAGCTTCGAGTGAGACCGTGAGGGCAGGGTTTTGCAGCTGCCCTGCGGCCTGGACTTGAAAATGGGCGGCTCCGCCGAGTTCCAGTCCGGCGAGATCGTCGCCCGAGTCGCCGAGGAATTTCGCAAGGCGGGCCGCAGTCGAATCAATTTCCGGTATCGTTCCTTCAAGATTAGCCTGCAGCGTTTCCAGCGAATCGAGCGAAAAGCTGCCGGCGATACGGCTCCCCATCACCGAAAAGTCCCGGAGTTCACCGTCGATGCGGTCTGACTGCATCCTGGCATGCAGCGTCCCGGAAAGCGGCAGAAGATCAGGAGCATGCACGTCTGTCGAGGTCCTCATGTCGAGGTTGGCATTTGCGCGGATTCGGGAAAGAGCGAAAGCCCCCTTCCAGCGCAGCGCGACCCTTCCCGTCACAAGGCTTGCGATATCAAACGGCGCATCGAGCTGTTTCCCGAGTCCGTACAGGTTGAAGTCCCTGATCCCGACATCGAGGGTACTGGAACCTTCAGGTGACAGGGACAATCGTCCGCTGGCGTTCAGAGAGCCCTCCGGAGATACAAGGCGGACATCGCGGAGGAGAATCTCTTCTGAAGTGATCTCTGCCGAGGTCCGGAGATCGAACCGGGTTTTGCGGTAGCGGCCGGCGTCGATATTGCGTCCCGTCAGTCGTCCATTGATGGAAGGAGCGGTGGAAGCGCCGACAACCGAGATGGTGCCGGCAACACGCCCCTTAACGGGCCAGTTTAGTCCCGCGCTGCTGATAATTCTGCCGAGATCAAGATCCGGGCTGATTTGCAGTTCCAGTCCGGGGGCATCCAAGTCGGTGATGGATCCGGATACAGCTACAATCGATCCGGGAAAACGGAATTCGGCGAGCCTGATCCTGAGATCATCCGGCTGCAGGAGCCCCGAAAACGTTAAGCTTTCGAGCGGGATCACACGTCCCTGAATCTGGAATTTCTCCACAGGGCCCGCCGTGAGGCTGATTTCATGATCGAACGTCTCGCGATTTCCGGCGATCGACAGTTGCCAGTAAGGAAAGATCACGGTAGTGGCGTCACGGGCATCTTCATACCGGAACGATCCGTTCTCGGCGATCGCCTGGGAGATGAGGAACCGCGAAGTCTTTTCGCCCGAAGAGGGAGGAATTTCAGGGATGTTGCTTCGGCCGTCTTTCCCGATAACGTAGCTGACCTGCGGTCTCCCAATTTCAATCCGCTCGAGATCGGTCACTCCACGCAGGATGCCGCCCAGTCCGACTTTCACCCGAACCGTGTCGGCCTGAAAAACAGGCGGCAGTCCCGGCGTAGAAGTGGAATGAACTGCAACATCGTCGATCTCGACGGAAGTGTTCAGGAGGTTCAGTCTGAGTCCCGTGCACCGCAGATCGGCACCGTACTTTTCGATCAGATAGCTGCGGACCTGACGGGCGATCAGCCGTCCCGCGAACGGAGTCTGGACAAATAGCAGAAATGCCACCAGGATGGCGACAAGTGATGCGGGCAGTAAGAGGGCAAATCTGATCCAGCGCTTCTTCATACGTCCTTGATACGTCATTACCCGTCCATGGGCTGCGTAACCAGGGCGATTTTACTATAGATTGACCCGGCCGCCGATCACTGATTGCACGCGACCTGTCAAGTGACGGGTGGAACGCGAGTTGCATCTTCGTTGAGGGGGGGAGGAATGGAATATGATCAGGTGTGAGACCTGCGGAAACGAATATGACAAGTGCATGGAAGTACGGCTGGAGGGAGAGATTCACACCTTCGACTGTTTTGAATGTGCGATCCACCTGCTGGCCCCTCCGTGCCACCACTGCGGCTGCAGAATTATCGGTCATGGGGTCGAATCTGAGAACGAGTTCTACTGCTGCGCACACTGTGCCGACGAGATGGGCGTGAGTACAATAAGGGATCGGGTGAATCGGATAGCCTGATACTCTACCGCCGGCAGAGTCGGCTCGAGGAGGGGAAAGCCTGCGTCCCTGCAACAACCCGGCGAAGAGCTACGCTACGTTCTTTTCAACGTTGAAAGGCCGCCGGACGAAAAGCGCCTCATCCCGATCACGGGAGATCTGGTAAACCGCGTCCCTGCAGATCGGGCACGATTCCAGATGATCGAGGACCTCGAGTTTCTCGTCCAGATTCAGTTGCCGGTCAAGCAATTTGACCAATTTCTTGAAGCTGCATACGTTCATAACAACCCCCACAAGTATATTCCGAGTCAGGAACAGCCGGTCTTCCGGTCCATGCACAATTGCGCTTGGATGCTCCTATTGAACCTTCATCATGCTTGTGAATCAATCAGCCAAACTACTCAATCCAAGGTAGGCGTCATTAGCCAACCGGTGGTCCGTAATAGTACGTATCGGCAGGATTGTGATGAAAATAACATATTTCGAATATCGTTCGTCTGATAGTACGGCAGAGACGAGACTGAGTACAGATCAAATTTTCTTTTGATGGGAAAGTGACTGCAAGAAGAGGAGAAGTACGAAACGAGCTAGAAGCTCACAGCTCGCAGCTGTGCAGCATGTCCACTGCGAGCTTCCCGGCTCAGTAAAGCTAAAACTGTTTGTCTGGATGGAGAGCTTTTGCCTTTTCCAACAGGGCTTCCTTGGATTCCGGATTGCTTTCGTCTCTCACTGGCGAATCGGTCGGGCAGACTGACACACACATCGGTTCATCATTGAATCCAACGCATTCGGTGCATCTCTCGGGAGCGATATAGTAGGTGTCTTCCGCGAGAGCCGGATACGTCTTGCCATTCACCTCGTACTCTTCACCGCCGACAACAATAGCTTCATTCGGGCATTCCGGCTGGCACGCGCCGCAGCTGATGCAGTCTTCCGTTATCTTAAATGCCATCTTCATTTTCCTCCAACAATTTGATGTCTCGGAAATTCTTAGAATTTCCTGCTGCCGACCGAATTTTAGCACGCTTCGTCAACTTACGCCCTATAATTTTTTAGTGAGTTTGTATTAGTACAATCGCACCTGTTCAAAGTTGGAGGCACGGAAATGCCGGCCTCTGTGATAGGCTACTGTGCCGTATTACGAAAGAAGGAGGAACAATGAAGGCCGCTCTGCTTATCTCCCCCGGGACTGTGTCGGTTGAGGAGGTCTCTCTTCCTCAGATTGAGCCCGGACACGTGATGATCCAGCCTGCAATCACCGGAGTTTGTGGCACCGACCTTTCGTTTTACGCGGGCCGTCGGGTCGTTCCGTATCCGTTCATACTCGGCCATGAACTCTTCGGTCACATAACGGCGGTGGGAGCCGGAGTGACGAAATTCAAACCCGGCCAGAGGGTCATTGTTGAGCCGAACTATCCGTGCGGCTCGTGCCGTCTGTGCCGAACCGGGAGAGGGGCCGTATGTCAGGACAAGGAGAGCATGGGGGTCAACGTGCCGGGATGTTTCGCGCTGCAGGCAACCGCTCCTGCCGAATTTGTGTGGGCCATTCCCGACAGCATTTCGGACCGGGACGCAGCGACGATTGAACCGCTTGCAGTCTCTGTCCACGGGCTGCTGAAATCCGGAGTCAAGTCGGGCGATACGGTTGCGGTTCTCGGATGCGGGGTCGTCGGTCTCCTCCTGATACATGCGGCGGTCGCGCGCGGCGTGCGTGTAATCGCACACGACAGGCTTGCCGAGAAACTGCAGATGGCCCGCGATCTTGGAGCCATGGCGATTGCAGACCAGGATGAACTGGAACAGGTATGGGACGGGGAGGAGGTCGTGACCGTCTTTGAATGTGCCGGTGCGTCTGTAACTGTTGAGCTGGCACTGAAATCGGCCCCCCGGGGAGCAGAGGTCATCCTGCTGGGACTAGCCTCGGCGCCGGCCAGCTTCATTCCAATGCGAATCGTCCGTGAAGGGATCGACATCCGTACTTCCATGATTTACGACCATCCCGGCGATTTTGCTTATGTGATCGACATGGTTGCCAGAGGAACTCTGCATCCCGGAAGTGTGGTAACCCACACCTACTCATTCGATTCAATAGCAACGGCGTTGAATACGGCCGGCTCCGGCGAAGCGGGGAAAGTCCACGTTACGATGAAATAGCCATATCGGGGGGCGGCTATGAAGATACTGCTCATTCACGGACCAAATCTGAACCTTCTCGGGAAGCGGGAACCCGGGATTTACGGAGCGCTGACACTGGAGGAAATCAACGGGCGCGTAAGCAGGGTTGCCCTGGAAAACGGCGCCGAGCTGCGCTGCTTCCAGTCCAACAGCGAAGGCGCCCTTATCGACGCCATCCATCAGGCTTCGGAGTGGGCGGACGGCATCGTCATCAACCCGGGAGCATACTCGCACTATTCCTATGCGCTCCGGGACGCTATTGCCTCCGTGCGGCTTCCGGCGGTTGAAGTTCACCTTTCGAACATCTATGCGCGTGAGGAGTTCCGCCGTCATTCTGTGATTTCGGCGGTGGCGGCAGGGTGCATCGCCGGCTTCGGCTGGCGCAGTTATCTTTTCGGTATTGAAGCGCTCATAGGAATACTCAGGGACCGGGAGGTCAATCCCCCTGCAGCAGAGTCATAATCCGCCGCGCGACCTCTTCGATTGTCCGCTGCGATGTGTCGATCGTAAGGTCCGCCTGCGCATATGCCTCGGCGCGCTTCTGCAGCAGAGTGCGGATCCTTTCCTCCGTATCTCCCTGTTTCAGCATCGGGCGGCCTTCGCCTGACCCGACACGCGCGAAGATCGTTTCGATGTCCGCCGTCAAGGCAACGACGGTTCCACACCGCTTCAGCTTCGCGAGGTTCTCCGGGTTTGCAACTGTCCCACCTCCGGTTGCAACGACTTGCCTGACCATCCGGCAGATGCGGTCCACCAGCCCGGACTCCAGAGCGCGGAACGCAGGTTCTCCGCGGGTGGCAAAGATGTCAGGGATCGACATCCGTTCCTCGCTTTCGATCACGGCGTCCATGTCGAGAAAACCGTACCCGGTCAGTTCGGCGAGTCTCCTTCCCACGGACGATTTCCCGGTGCCCATGAATCCGCAGAGTATTACATTTTGCTTTTTTCGGCCTGTCGTCATCTGACGTCCCGTATCAGGCAAGCTGCAGTCCGGCGAGGGATTGCGCACTTCCGCCTCGACGCACTTTCACCATCTCGGCAACAATCGAAAGAGCAATCTCTTCGGGAGATTCCGCTTTGATATCCAGCCCGATGGGAGCATAGACTCTCTTCAGAAGTTCCTCCGGGATCCCGTCTTCATCCCTGAACCTTATGAAACAGGCCTTGATCCGCCGTCTGCTTCCGATCATCCCGATGTATTTCGCAGGGCTGTTGATTACTCGCCGCAGGCACGGTTCATCGAATTGATGCCCCCTGGTGATCAGGACTATGTAGGTCTGAGGTGTGATTTCGAGATTCCCAAGGGTCTCAGCCATATCGCCGACGATGACTTCATCGACATCGGGGAACCTGTCTCTATTGGCGTAGATCACTCGGTCATCGAGTACCGTAATATGGAAGCCCAGGATCTTCGCAAATTGCGCCAGCGGGACTGCCAGATGCCCCGCGCCGACAATAATGACTTTGCGAACTGCGGTGATAACGTCGAAAAAGACTTCAACTTTATCGCCTGTGTCCGGGAGGGACAGTGCGACCTGCCGGCTCTGTTCATTGACCATTCGCTCATCAGATTCCCTGATGATGGCCTGCAGCAATGCTTCGTTTCTGATGCTGCTGATCAGAACGCTGCCGTCCCGTATGACGCATTTCTGTCCGGGAGCGATGGCGCCGCCGGCCGAGCCCAGAACTGTTGCGACTACCGCTGACTCGCCGGTCTCGCTTACCCTGGCCAGTTCATCCGCAATCCGTGCGGGAATCGACGCGTCGTCATCCTTCCACCACGGATCGACGAAAACATTGAGGATGCCGCCACACACGGCCGGACTGTCCGATTCGATGTCGTCCATCAGTTCGACCCTTACCAGGGCCGGCTTCCTCTCCCGGATTGCCTGAACTGCGGAACGTACAACTTCTGCTTCTCCGCATCCGCCTCCGACAGTGCCGATTATCTCGCCGGACCTCGTAACCACCATCTTTGCTCCGACTTCCCTTGGAGTCGAACCGAGTGTGGAAACGATAGTCGCAACCGCTATCGTTTCACCTTCTTCCATTATACGACTGACCTGAGGATACATGACTTCCTTCCTTTTTTGCCTTCTTTGACCGTGCCGTGGGCAGCTGAACGAATATACATCAATACCCCATACGAAACGATTGGGCCAGAAGTTTTTTGAAATCACTCCTCCTATTCAAATTTCACCGCTTTCGGGTTATCTTCAAATTTAGGTTATGATCATGAAAAACCGGCCGATCGAGATACTCCTCGTGGAGGACAGTCCGAGTGACACGGAACTGACGATGGAAGCTTTTCGCGAAGGGAGTGTCGAGAGCCATTTGAGTCATGTGGAAGACGGGGTCGAGGCGCTCAGTTTTCTGGGTCGCAGGCAGCCGTATTCGCAGGCGCCAAGGCCGGATCTGATTCTGCTCGATTTGAACCTGCCGCAGAAGGATGGCAGGGAAGTGCTCGCGGAACTGAAAAAAGACCCGGAGCTGAGGACGATTCCTGTTGTGGTGCTGACGACTTCGAGGTCCGATCAGGACATAGCCCGCGCCTATCAGCTTCAGGCCAACTGCTACATATCCAAACCCGTCGAGTTCGAGCAGTTCGTCCGGGTGGTGCGCCTGATTGAGCATTTCTGGCTCGAGGTGGCGAGCCTGCCCAGCGACTGGGAGTGCCTTGCAGGCAGGACATTCCCTCCCGATTCGTATTGACGCCGTTGTGAACCCGTCTCTATCATTGCTTTAGGCTTGAGCCCCCTCCAGGCATTTCCCCTGTGCACGGAAGATCAGATGTTCGGAAAACGCATTACTCTGTTCAGATTGTTTGGATTTGCAATCCGGCTGGATGCCAGCTGGTTCATCATCCTCGTCCTGCTTGTCTGGACCCTCGCGGCGGGAGTGTTTCAAAGAAGATATCCCGGGCTTCCGGCCCCAGACTACTGGATCATGGGAATCATAGGAGCCCTGGCGCTGTTCGCCTCCGTCATTGTCCACGAACTCTTTCACTCCCTTGTGGCCCGGCGCTTCGGTTTGCCCATGAAGGGAATTACCCTCTTCGTCTTCGGAGGAGTCGCCGAAATGGAGGACGAACCGCCGAGCGCCAGGGCGGAGTTCATGATGGCGATTGCCGGCCCCGTTGCCAGCGTTCTCATAGGCCTGCTCTTTTACCTGCTCTATCTCGTCGGTAGTGCACTCGGCTGGCCGGTGCAGGTGCAGGGAATCATGGGATACCTGTTCTTCATCAACTGGGTTCTTGCGGTTTTCAACATGCTGCCCGCTTTTCCGCTCGATGGAGGACGGGTCCTCCGTTCCGCGCTCTGGAACTGGAAGGGTGATCTACCGAGGGCTACGAGAATCGCGTCGAAAATCGGATCAGGATTTGGAATCATCCTGATCATGCTGGGAATCGTCAGGCTCTTCATGGCGGATCTGATCGGAGCCGTCTGGTGGTTTCTGATCGGAATGTTCCTGCGCGGCGCCTCTCAGGCGTCTTACCAGCAGGTCCTGATGAAAACAGTGCTGACGGGTGAGGCTATCCAGCGCTTTATGAAGTCGGACCCCGTCACCGTCACGCCTGACCTTCCCGTTATAGATTTGGTGGAGGACTACATCTACCGGCACCACCACAAGATGTTTCCTGTTGTATCGGACACGAGCAGCCTGGTCGGATGTGTCACCACGGAAGAGGTCAAGAGTCTTCCGCGGCAGGAATGGGCCAGCACAACCGTTCGGGAAATCCTGCGCCCCTGCACGGGTGAAAACACCGTATCTTCCGAGATCGATGCACAACAGGCGCTTTCCAAGATGACGAAGTCCGGACAGAGCCGGCTCATGGTGGTCGAGCAGGACAGGCTTCTCGGAATCATATCAGTCAAAGACCTGCTTGGGTTTCTTTCCGCTAAGCTCGATATGGAAGGGTACGGCCACAGTCGCCGTTTGTAGAAGAACCGGGGAGGGCGACGGGGGGTGGTGTCGCTCTCTTATTCTCTGAGCGATATAACGTGGATATTCTTGCCCTTAACCTCGCCATTATTGCGGTAATTATTGCGTTCCTGCTGTTTCCCCGGCTTTGGTGTTCCGGAGCCATCAACCGGCTCGCCCTCGCCGTTTTCCCACCATACTGTCGACTCGAGGGCATATCTGGAAATGAAATCCATCAATGTCCTCACGTTCTGCGCTTCTTCTTCACTGAAGCGCCGGCTTTCGCCGTTGACCGTCATGGTCGCAGAGTCCATTTTAATCTCGTATCTGTCGGTTCCTGTAGGCTGATACGTCTCTCCCTTCTTCTCTCCCCTTGAGACATCCCATGTGAGTTCGTGTTTTACGGAATCCCACGTAATCGATTCCAGGCGTCGCAGAGCGACCTGACCATCCTCAGTTCTGTCACCAATCATCCCCCATGCTGTAGGGTGGTTGAGCTCCAGCTCCGCCCCTGACCTGTTGGCCCGGACAGAATCATAGTTCTGAGAGCAACTCAGGCTCAGCAACCCCAGAACCGCCGCAAATATATAAGTCGTTGTTTTCACATTGCGCTCCTGTTTTCTTCCCTTTTCAGCTGTGAAAAGGTGTTTGATAGTAGAAGTATGCAATAAGAAAACCATTTTCAAAATACTAATAAACTGTATTTTTGCCTCTCATTGTAGAAAAAGGTTTTTTGCCCGGGAAAAATGCCCTGCTGGATGGCGTGTCCTCGCAGTGGCAGGCGCAAGTGTCGGAACGCGTCCGGAATACCATTTGCTTTGCATAATTGCAGAGAACTGAGCTGTCTGGTTTCCCCCCAAGGGCGGCGCAGGGAGTCAGAAGAGGTGACACGAATGCGCCATCGTATGTTTGCGCCGGGAGTTCTGCTGGTTCTGTTTGTCCTTGCGCCGGCCGGAAACACCGAAGCAGTTCAGCAGATCAGCTATTCGGACACGGAGGACGCGATTGAGCGTATCAGGGAGCGGAGCGAACTGTTCCAACACATGTTCAAGGATGACGTCGACGACACTGCGGTGGACTCAGACGTCCGAGACCGTGCTGAAAGGATGGTCGAACGCTTTGAAGATACTGCCGAAGTACTGGACAACAGGCACAGCAAAGACAACCCTGCTATCTCCGATGCAACTGAGTTATTGAAACAGGCTGCCGAGATCGACCGGTTTGTGGCGCAGCACGGAGTCTCTCCACGGGTACAGAGCCAGTGGGGAGCGATGCGTCCTGACCTAGACAGGCTGGCAATCGCATACAACCTGACTCAGTACTGGCCAACCGCTCTCGCCCGCGCCGAAATACGGCCCCCGGAGAACACCGTTGTGGTGATCGTTCCGGAACGGCAGGGAACCCAAAATCTGAAGAACTTGACCCAGGATCTGCATCTAAGCACCGATGCCTTTCAGACCAGCATGGCGACTGCTTTGAGCAGCTCCGCTGCGATGGATGCCGGCACATCGAGAATTGTAAGTCAGTACATCAACGAATTCAGGGTTTCGGTAGCGAGGCTGAACACGGCGAATATCACAAGCGAAACCGTGGGTGAGGTTTTCCGCACAGCGGAACCGATCGACAGTTTCATGAGAACGCATCCCCTGCCGGCATCTGCCCAGGAAAGCTGGATCAGGGTGAGAAATGATCTTATCAGGCTTGCCGCCGCGTACAACCTGTCGCCGGCATGGCTGCGCTGATACGGTTTGCGAGGGAAATATTCCTCGTCCTTTCTACCTCTGAAACGAGTCTTCCGGAGCCGTGGACTTGCCGGCTCACCGCGGGTTCCTCCCGGCTGAATTCTGTACAGATCCTTGGCTTTGCCGGTCAGTAGAGAAGCGGTCCGCCGGGGGACACCGGCCGTGGATGTGGGAACTGGCATGGCTATTGCTAGCTATTTAGCAATTAGTTAGGAGGCAAGATGAGAATTCTCAAACTACTTTCAATTGCGTGGGTAGTAGTACTTACTCTCGCCATTGCATCATTCGGCAACGAGTGGAACAAGAAAACAATAATGAAACTTACGGAGCCGATGCAGATAGAAGGGGTGACGCTGCAACCGGGGACGTATGTTTTCAAATTGTTTAATTCGATGGCCGATCGCCACATTGTCCGCATCATGAACGAGGATGAAACAGAGGTGATTGCCACCGTTGTGGGAATGCCGCATTACCAGCTGGAGCCGGCAAACGAGAGTCAGCTGGATTTCTGGGAGACTCCGGCAGTGACTCCGCCGGCGATAAAGAACTGGCATTACCCGGGAGAAATGCTTGGTCTGCAGTTCACGCAGCCGGAACCGGCACAGGTAGTGGCGGCTCCTCCGCCTCCGCCGGCGCCTCCTGCTGTAGCGCAAGCGCCACCTCCTCCGGCCGTCGAACCTCCACCTCCGCCACCTCCTCCTGCCCCGGAACCGGAAATTGCGCAGGCTGAGCCTCCACCACCTCCACCTGCCCCGGTCGAAGAACTGCCCCGAACTGCCAGCAATCTGCCGCTCGTCGGACTGCTGGGACTTGGGTTCGTTGCCGCTTCCGAAGTGTTGAGGAGACTCCGGGCCCTGTAGGAAATCACATATAATCCGGTTCGGTTGTGGAAGACCGAACCGGATTCCACCTCGCTCCGCAATTAAGTCAGATTCGATCAAAATTGTCCGCAGTCCTTGACGACGCATCAGTTAGCTGACATGATCCACTCGAATAGAGTGAAAATGTGTCGAGAGCACTGAAGATTCTTCTGATCGAAGACAATCCCGCGGACGCGACGCTGCTGCAGGAGGTGCTCGCGTTTCATGACGTCCGGATAGTCTGGGCGTCCTCGCTTGCTGAAGCGGCGGACGTTGCTTCCAACGATTCTTTCGATGCGGCACTGCTCGACCTCAATCTCACTGACTCCCTTGGACTTGCAACGATCTCGCGGGCGGCGCAAACCCTGCATGACATCCCGATAATCGTCCTTACCGGAATGGAAGATGAAGAAGCCGCCATGAAGGCTGTCTCTCTCGGTGCACAGGACTATCTCGTCAAGGGACAGAATGATGAACGTGTCATTCTGAGGACAATCCGGTATGCCATTGACCGCAAACAGGCGCAGGAAGTCCTGCGAACCGAGAGAGACTTCGTGTCAACGGTCCTCGACACCGCCGGTTCGCTTGTAGTTGTGCTGGACGCCGACGGAAGGATCATCCGTTTCAACCGGGCCTGTCAGCAGACTACCGGGTATAGCTTTGGAGAGGTCGTTGGAAGAAGGCCCTGGGAGTTTCTCCTGTTGCCTCAGGATGCCGAGTCTGTGAAGCAGAACTACTCGGAATTTCTCTCAAACGCCTCCTATGAAATGTACTGGGTGACCAGGCATGGTGAGCAGAGACTCATTGCCTGGGCCAATTCCGTGCTGAAGAACGGCAACGGTGCGGCAACCGGCCTGATCAGTGCGGGAATCGACATTACCGAAAGGCGGCGTGCCGAACGGCTGCTGGCGGAACATATGAGGAGCCTGGAGCAACTCTCGGGCACGGCTACACGGCTTCTGCAACCGATGCCTTTCCACGATCTTCTCCGCTTTACTGCTGAACAGCTGGAGAGAATCGCAGGCGCCGCGATCGTCGCGGTAAGCGAATACGTGGCCGTCGAGAACACCCTCGTCGTTCAGGCCGTTACCGGTCCCAGGGAAAAACTGCGATGCATGACCGAAATCCTCAGCCGCGACCCGGTGGGGCTTTCATTCGATTTCGTCGAAGAAACGAGAGACCTCCTGATCAGGGGGCAGCTTGCGCCGGTCGAGGGTGGATTGCACGGCCTTGCCTTCGGCCAGCTGTCGCAAACCCTGTGCCGTAAACTCGAAGAGGAGCTGTCGCTGGGAAGCGCCTTTGCGATGCCTTTCGTGCTGGATCAGGATTTTCTCGGAATGACTGCCGTCCTGACCGACAGATCGGAAGGTCTGAAGAATCGCAGGATGATTGAAGCGCTTGTCAACCAGGCCGGGCTGGCGCTCAAGCGGAAACGTGCCGAGGAAGCGCTCGAGAAAGCCAAGCAGGAACTGGAACAGCGAGTGCTCGAACGTACCGCCGATCTGTCCCGGGCCATCGATTCGCTTCAGATGGAGGTGGAGGGGCGGATACTTGCCGAACAGGCCCTGCTGGAGAGATCACACAAGCTGCGCGAACTTGCTTCCGAACTCACGATGGCGGAACAGCGCGAACGCAGGCGCATGGCCAAGATACTGCATGACGAACTCCAGCAGCTTCTGGTCGGAGCCAGGTTTCAGCTTTCTCCCCTGCAGCGATTCAACAGCGGCACAGTTCAGGGGGTGGTCAGAACGGTCAATGATCTGCTTGGCCAGTCGGTCGAGATCTCCCGTACCCTTACCAGCGAATTGAGTCCGCCTATCCTATACGAGAGGGGACTTGTTCCGGCGCTTCAGTGGCTGGCACGCTGGACGCACCAGAAACACGGCTTAAATGTGCAGGTTATATCCGACCAGTACCGGAACGAGGATGAGCCCGACGATGTCCGGATCCTTCTCTTCGAGTCCGTTCGTGAACTTCTGCTGAATGCAGTCAAACATTCCGGTGCACCGCTCGTGCAGGTTCACATCAGTGATCACTGTGGTGCGCTCGAGGTTGCGGTCAAAGACGGAGGGAAGGGCTTCGATCCTTCGCAGCTGACAACCAGGGGACTTTCCGGGGGCCACGGTCTGTTTGGCGTACGGGAGCGTATTGAATCTTTCGGCGGGTCGTTTTCTATCGACAGCCGTCCGGGAAACGGAAGCCGCTTTGTCCTGCAGGTGCCCATTCACAGGCCGGCCTCAGAGATTCCCACGGAGGCCGATCAGCGCAACGGCGGGCGGAAGATACGGGTACTCCTTGCCGACGATCATGCAGTTGTCAGGCACGGTTTGACCCACCTGCTGCGCAACGAACCCGATATAGAAGTCATCAGCGAAGCGTCAGACGGCGAACAGGCTCTCACACTTGCGCGGGAGCTCCTTCCGGATGTCGTCCTGATGGATGTGAGCATGCCCAACATGAACGGCATCGAAGCGACCCGTATGCTCAGTTCTGAGCTTCCCGAAGTCAAAGTGGTAGGGCTTTCGATGTTTGATGAGGCTGAGAGGGCGGCCCAGATGAGGGCTGCGGGCGCGGTCTCATACATTTCAAAAAGCGCTGAGTCCGGTGAAGTCGTAAAGGCAATACGGGGCGCCGCTCATCAGGCTTCGCATTAAACAACCGCGGAGTATTCACATGCGAGACTACTGTCCTATTCTTCTGATTGCAGCTCTATCCCTTGTTGTTGCGGCTGCAGGTTGCCGGAAAGCGCCGGAGCGCCGTTTCGAGGTGAAAGGAAAAGTAGTTTCAGTAGACAGGGATCACGGTACCGTTACGATGGCGCACGAGGCAATCAAAGGGTATATGGATGCGATGACGATGCCCTTCAACGTGCGGGACGAATGGGCGATGTCGGTATTGGCTCCGGGTCAGCACGTCGAAGCCACGCTTGTGGTGCTGCAGGACCGTTCGTGGATAGAAGGACTCGTGATAAGCAAGCAGGATGAGCGCGAGGAGCCTGTCACGGGTTCAGTGCCCAAAATCGGCCACGAGGTTCCCGATTTCACTTTGATAAACCAGGATGACCGGAAGGTGAGTCTGAAAGCATACCGCAAGCGGCCCTTACTTCTTACCTTCATCTACACCCGTTGCCCCCTTCCGGATTATTGCCCATTGACGAGCAGCAATTTCTCGAAGATTTATCGTGAACTGCAGTCGAGACCGGAGCGTGAACGGCCCCGCCTGCTGACAATCACGATTGATCCGGAACACGACAGACCTCCTGTCCTGCGGGAATACGCCGCACGCTACATGAATCCCGTTCGTTTCGAGGATTGGGAGTTTGTGACGGGTTCGCCGGAAGAAATAAAAGAAATCGCGACCTACTTCGGGCTCAGTTACTGGCGCGAATCGGACCAGATCATACATTCGCTGATGACGGCCTATATCAGTCCGGAAGGCAGGATCATGCGTCTCTATCCCGGCAACAAGTGGACTCCCGAGGAAGTGCTCACGGAAATGCTGGGCAGACTATGACAGAGGGTATGAATACTGTGGGGCCTCCTTCGATTTCCTCGATTTCGTAGTAGTCGAGACGCAGATCATCGATCAACTGAGCAGTAAGGCCGCCTTTATAGTTCAACTCGCACCAGTCTGCGAAAAGGCCGTCTTTCGCATCCACCATCGGAATCCCTTCAAGGCGGCATGCGAGAGGCCTGTATTGGTAGATCAGGCACGAGTCTTTCCCGTCAAGAAAAGGACAACGCGCTTTTCCCACCTGATCGATGAACTGGTCCACTCTGTCTTCCGAGATGCCTGCCAGAAGATATGGAGGGTCAAGTTCGGGAAACGCCGCCTCCAGGCTGCGCTGGATCGGGAGCGCTCTTTCGAGAACTGCCGCACGTGTTTCAGCCGGCAGTTCCGACAGTCCTTCGCGGACCATGGCCGCATCCGACAGCGATACATCAAAAAGGCCATGACAGCAGCCTGCGCATCCGGGTGCGCAGCGCAGGTGTGCGGCATGCCTGCTCCGGATGGTCCGCAGCCGTTGGTCGAGAAGCTGCACCAGTCGGCGATGCCGTTCCAGGAGAAGGTTATTCATGAGGTACCGGCTTCAAACATCCCGATAGCCTGGGACAGTGTTGCGCCGATCGGGTCGCGGATCACGATATCCGCGAGATGATCCAGCGGGGTCTGGGTGCGGTTGATTATTACGAGCCGTGCACCGTTGTTCTTCGCGTGCAATGGCAACGACGCGGCAGGTTCGACGACCAGCGAGGACCCGATGGCAAGGAACAGTTCGGCGGCCAACGAGAGATTGACCGCTTCAGTCAGAACGTCCACCGGCAGGGCCTGGCCGAAAGAAACCGTCGCAGACTTTACCAGTCCGCCGCAATGCTCGCACAGCGGTATTTCCGTTCCTGATTCCAGCCGTTGCTGGATTTCGTCGGAGGAGAATCGGGCATCGCAGTCAAGACAGATGCAGAAGCGGCTTGTGCCGTGCAGTTCAAGGACTTTCCGGCTTCCGGCATCCTGATGCAATCCGTCGATATTCTGTGTGATGACCGCCAGGAGTTTTCCGGCCTTTTCGAGCCGGGCGAGAGCCTGGTGACCTGCGTTGGGTTCGGCCCGTTTCAGTTCGTAATAGCCTTCCTTCTTCATCTGCCAGTAGCGGCGGCGCGCATCTTCGTTCGCCAGGAAATCAGGATAAAGCACGGGCCGGTACCTGGTCCAGACGCCTCCCGGGCTGCGAAAATCCGCAATGCCGCTTTCGGTGCTGATTCCGGCGCCGGTAAAAGCGATGGTATTCGATGATTCTTCGATGAGTTGTGCAACTCTGCTGATGTTGCCATGATCGCTCATGACAGAGTTATATCATGAACTTTCCGTCGTCGGGGGCCCGGCTTTTGGCTTCGGCTTTTTGTCTTTGCCCGTCTCATGGTCTATATTTCGATCGATGAGTCCGCTATCCCTGTTTCACCCGATTGTAGCAGAGTGGTTTGAGCGCAGGTTCACTGCGCCGACCGAGGCGCAGGCGCTCGGCTGGCCCGCGATTGCGCGGAATCGACGCACCCTTATCTGCGCGCCCACCGGATCAGGAAAAACGCTTGCCGCCTTTCTGTTGTGCATAGACAGGTTGCTGCGTGCCGCAATCGACGGGTCGCTGGGTGACTCGGCTCATGTGGTATACGTCTCGCCGCTGAAAGCGCTCTCTAATGATGTGCACCGCAACCTTTCGATTCCACTCCAGGAGATCATGGAACTGGCGAAGGCGAAGGGGCTGGTGCCGACGCCGCTCCGGGTGGCGTTGCGTACGGGCGATACTCCGGCAAATGAGCGTCAATCCACTGCGCGTAAGCCGCCCCATATCTGGATCACGACTCCGGAATCGCTCTATATTCTCCTTACATCCGA
The DNA here is from genome assembly GCA_012719355.1 of Acidobacteriota bacterium. Lineage (GTDB taxonomy): Bacteria > Acidobacteriota > UBA6911 > UBA6911 > UBA6911 > UBA6911. Next base: position 66,335 of record JAAYAM010000018.1, on the reverse strand, counting down.
GAGCGGCAGGCGCGGTCTTGCGGGCGTGCGCACCGTCATTCTGGACGAAATACATTCGATTGCCGGCAGCAAACGAGGTTCCCATCTTTCCATCTCGATGCAACGGCTGTGCGCACTGGCCGGCGAGCAGGTCACCCGGATAGGGCTGAGTGCCACATTGCGTCCTGTCGAAGAAGCGGCCCGGTTCCTCTCCGGCAGCCGAGGACTCGATTCCGCGGGAAATCCTGACTGCGCGATTGTCAACATCGGGCACCAGCGCGAGATGGACCTTCAGATTGAGATGCCCGATGCTGAGCTGGGGCCGATTGCCACACACGAGCTCTGGGATGAGACGATTTCGCGCATTGCCGCCCTGACAAGCGCCCACAGGACGACGATTCTCTTCGTCAATACCCGTCGACTGGTCGAGCGCGTGGCACACCTGCTGTCACAGAAGATCGGCGAGGAAAACATCGTGGCTCATCACGGGAGCCTCTCGCGCAAGACGAGACTGAAAGCCGAACAGCGGCTCAAGAACGGCGAAGTGCAGGTTTGCGTGGCGACTTCTTCGCTCGAGCTGGGGATAGATATCGGGGCCGTAGACCTTGTCTGCCAGATCGGGTCGCCGCGTTCGATCGGCGTCCTGCTGCAGCGGGTCGGGAGATCGGGACACAGCCAGGGCGGGCTTCCCGTGGGACGCGTTTTTCCTCTCACGAGAGACGAACTCGTCGAGTGCGCAGGACTGATTTACGCGGTTCGAAAAGGGGAACTGGATCGGCTCAGTATTCCACCATGGCCTCTCGACATCCTTTCTCAGCAGCTCGTGGCCATGTGCGCTGCGCAGGAGTGGAGTGTTGACGAGCTGTTTGAGGTTGTCCGCGGCGCATATCCATACCGCGACCTCCCGCGCGAAGCGTTCGATGCGGTGGTGCGGATGCTCTCCGAAGGGATTTCGGCACGCCTGGGCCGAAGATCCGCATATCTGCACCACGACAGGGTTCACAAGGTGCTGCGCGGCCGCCGTGGTGCGAGGCTTGCCGCGATAACAAGCGGCGGTGCCATTCCGGACAATGCCGATTACGACGTGATCGCCGAGCCGGAGGGCACATATGTCGGGAGCGTGAATGAGGATTTCGCGGTCGAGAGTCTCGCCGGGGATGTATTCCTGCTGGGCAACTCGTCGTGGCGGATACGGCGCATCGAGAAGGGAAAGGTGCGGGTTGAGGATGCTCACGGCCAGGCGCCGAATGTTCCTTTCTGGCTTGGTGAAGCGCCAGGCAGAACAACCGAACTGTCGAAGCTGGTCTCGGAAGTACGGGAGGGAATCGAAGAAAGAATCGCTGACCGAAGAGAATGCCTGCAGTGGCTGATGAAGGAGCCGGGCCTCTCGCAAGCGGCAGCCGAGCAGGCATACGAGTACGTTGCGGAAGGGAAGCGCGTCCTCGGGGCCGTTCCCTCCGATACCCATATTGTCGCGGAGCGTTTTTTCGATGAAACAGGCGGCATGCAGCTTGTACTGCACGCGCCTTTCGGCGCAAGAATCAATAAGGCGTGGGGACTTGCACTGCGCAAGCGTTTCTGTCGCAGTTTCGATTTCGAACTGCAGGCTTCCGCCACCGATGACGGCATCAATCTCTCGCTTGGACCCCAGCATTCATTTCCTCTGAACGACCTTCTGCTGTTTCTACGGCCGCAGAAGCTCGATGAGGTCCTCACCCAGGCGGTATTGGCGTCGCCGGTGTTCGTCACCAGATGGCGTTGGACCCTCACCCGTTCACTCGCCCTTCTGCGCTTTTCCGGCGGGAAGCGAATTCCGGCTCCCGTGCAGCGAATGCGTTCGGACGATATGCTGGCCGCGGTATTTCCGGCTCAGGCGCAGTGCCAGGATAACCGGATGACGCTCGATGTCGAGGTGCCCGACCACCCCCTGGTGTTTGAAACCCTGAGGGACTGCCTGCACGAAGCCATGGATGTTGACGGTTTGCGCCGCGTGCTGCAGTGCATAGAACGCGGCCTTATCCGGTTTTCCGCCAAAGACACTCCCATGCCGTCGGCATTTTCACACGAGATCCTGAATGCGATGCCTTATGCGTTTCTCGATGATGCCCCTCTTGAAGAGAGGCGGGCACGGGCCGTTGTTCTGCGCAGAGCGCTTCCTGAAAGGGCGGACGAATTGGGCAGGCTGGATCCGGATGCGATCCGCAGTGCAGCAGAGGACACGTGGCCCGTTATACGTGATGGCGACGAACTGCACGACGCATTGCTCGGATTGATCCTGCTTCCGGAGACCGAAACGAAACGGCTGCCCGAACAGGCTTCTTCATGGATGGACCAGCTCATCTCTGAGGGACTGGCGTATGTCCGTGAGCAGAATGGCCGCCGCTACTGGGCCGCATCAGAAATGAAAGAGGTTTCAGATGGCGATTGCATGGTCAGGGCCGTCAGGGGATGGGTCGAAGTGAGTGGTCCTGTCACCCCGTCGGAAGTCTCCTCACTGCTTGGGTTCGACGAAGATGATGTGCTCACCGTCCTGACTGCGCTCGAAGGGGAAGGACTGGTGTTGCAGGGGTCGTTTTCGGAAAAAGGCGAAACTGAGTTCTGTGACAGGCGAATTCTGGCCAGGATTCACCGAGCCACCATCGCACATCTTCGCCGCGAGATCGAACCCGTGGCTCCCGCGCTTTTCCTCAGGTTTCTTTTCAGCTGGCAGCACCTTGCTCCGGGGACACAGCTCGAGGGAGAACTCGGCCTTCTTGAGGTAATTGACCAACTGCAGGGATTTGAGACTGCGGCCGCTGCCTGGGAGGCTGAAATTCTCCAGGCGCGTATCAGGGATTACCGGCCCGCGCTTCTCGACAGCCTTTGCCTCGGCGGAGATGTCGTTTGGGGCAGGTGGCGGCGGCGCGCCACGCAGGCTGAAGTCCCTTCACGAAGGCCCGGGTTGACCCGGACGGCTCCACTCGGTCTCGGAATACGGGACGACATACACTGGCTGCTCGACGAGACTCCGGCCGATGAGACCGCCCTCTCGGTGCCGGCCAGAAGCGTTCTTGACTTTCTTCGGCGACGCGGAGCCTCCTTCTTTCCGGAGATCATGGCGGGAATCCGGCATCTACCTTCTGAGATCGAAGAAGCCCTCTGGCAGCTGGTGGCCGCCGGGCTCGTGACCGCAGATTCCTTTGCCGCGCTCCGCTCACTGGTCACCGGCGAGACAAAGAGACAGGAGCATTCCAGGCGTCGCAGGAGGCAACCCAGACGTACGCGAGAGGGAAGATGGTCGCTTCTACAGAACGGAGGGACCGCGCCGGAGAATAAAGCCGAGTCGTGGGCATTGCAGTATCTGAGGCGGTATGGCGTTTTCTGCAGGGAATTGCTCGCAAGGGAATCTTCGGCGCCTCCCTGGAGAGACCTGATCCGGGTTCTGCGCCGCCTGGAGGCGAGAGGCGAAATTCGGGGCGGACGCTTCATCGCCGGACTCAACGGCGAGCAGTTTGCGCTCCCGGAAGCCGTCGACGCACTCAGAGCAATGCGCCGCAAAGAGCCTGCGCGGGAGTACATGAGGGTTTCCGCATGCGACCCTCTCAATCTGGTCGGCATCCTGCTGCCGGGCGACCGGATAGCCGCGATTCTCGGTAATCGGATTGTCTATCGTGATGGGGTCCCGGTGGCCGCTATCGAAAACGGCCAAACCCGGATCCTGGGTCAGGTTGAAACAGATGAGCACCCGGTTCTTGACCGCCTGCTCGATAGCCGGCCCTTCGTGTTTCTGAAGCACGGATAATACGAGAGCTGCAGTTCTTCACACACTCAGAGCAGGGCTCAGGTACCGCTGTCCCGACGATACCTGCTCGATCGCTCTGAGGAGATCTCCCAGATCAGTGCCTTTCAAAACGTACCCGGAGGCCCCTGCCTCCATAGCCTGCGATATGACAGCAGGGTCATTATGCATGCTGAGGATGATGACCCTGGTTGCCGGCAGAGTCTCCTGGATCTCTCTCGCCAGCTCCAGACCGTCCATCTTTTCCATCCTCAGATCGCTGATAACAACGTCCGGCTTGAATTCAGCAGCCGCCTGCAGTGCCTGCAGCCCGTCTTCGGCTTCAGCTACCACCTCGATTTCAGGCTCAGACTCAAGAAAACCTTTGAGGATGCTGCGAAGCATCCTGTGATCGTCCGCGAGCACAACTCTGGTCATAGATTTCCCCTGCGAATGAACCCGGTGTTCGTGTCCGGCATGTCCATTGGCGTCCTTTCAGGTCAGCTTCTTCCGACCGGTACTTCGGGTTTCCCGATGCACCGGCGTATGGCAGTGGTCAGCGCATCCACGGAACAGGTCTTGCTGAGATAATCCACTGCGCCGGCCTCGAACATCGCGCCGGCGCGTTCTTTTTCTTCGAACATCGACAAGCCGATTATCCGCACGTTCGGCATCTCGGAATGTATGACGCGAGTCGCTTCGATGCCGCTCATCTTGGGCATCCCCAAATCCATCAAGACTACATCAGGGTTCAAACTTCTGGTCTTGTCCAAGGCCATCTTCCCGTTATCCGCCTCCCCTACGATAACGATGTCAGGTTCCTGCTTTAATGAGGAAGAAAGCCCTTGACGCATAACGGCGTGGTCATCGGCTATCAGGATCCTGATCATACCACTAAAAGGCTTTTTCTTTTCGATCGGTGTCTCGACCGCCTTCTCGACCGGGGCGGTGACGATCCGGACAGGCTCCTCCATCGGTATCACAATTGATATCCGCGATCCTTTGCCTGGGGTGCTGTCTATCTGGAGCCGGCCGCCTATGAGGCGCAGGCGTTCGCGGATCCTCAACAATCCCACACCCGATTTTTCTTCGATCGCAGCGGGATCAAATCCTGCGCCCTTGTCCTTGACCTGTAGTTGCAGTTGCTCCCTCCCGGCACGGTTGACCTCGAGCACAGCCGACGTCGTTCGGGCATGCTTGACGACATTCATCAACAATTCCCGCGCCGATTCGAACATGAAAATCCTGGTATTCCTGTCGAGCCGCTCAAAATCCTCCTTGAGCTTCAGTTCGATTTCGAGTCCGTTCTGGGCCGCCATGTAGCTGACCAGCCATTCCATGGCAGTCCGCAGGCTGCCTTCATGCACTACCGGTGGGATCAATTCCGCAGTCACGGACCTGGTCGCGGCGATCGCCTCGTTTGTCAGTTCCTCCGTCTCCTGTATCGCCACCTTGATTTCAGGATCGTCAATCCGTCTCACCGACCCGATCCGGAATTTGATGCTGACCAGAATCTGTTGCAGGTTGTCGTGCAAAATTTTAGCCATGCGCCGACGTTCTTTCTGCTCGCTCAGAATGAGCTCGCCGGTCAGGCTGCGCAGCTGCGAAGCTCTCTCAGCAAGGTCTCTGGTGCGCTCCTGCACAGCTCTTTCCATCTGAGCACGGGAATCGTGCAGGGCTCGGCCGATGCGCTCGCATTCTCCGGCCAAATCCCGCGTCCGTCGTTGCGTCTCCCTGGTTCTGAATGCGCCGCGGAGGGCGTTTTTCACCTCCGACGCTTTCAAAGGAGAATCCACGACAAGAACATTACCCAAAGCCTCTGCCGCCCGCGCCGAGACGGGAGAGTCGGGCCCCCCTTCGGCTGCGATGATAATCGGCAGGTCCGACCATTCCGGCTGCGCCTCCAGCGCACTGCGCGCAGCATCAACAGCCGGGTCCGAAAGGAGTGCTGCGCTTATCACTGCCGCATCAGTCCGGTCGCTGATTCTCGTGCACAGATCGCGAATGTCCTCACATTTCACGACCTCCGTGCCTTCTTCTTTCAGAATGGTATTGAGCCGAATACCGTCGTCCGCCTGCATGAGTGCAAGAATATGGCCCTGTGACAGGGAATTACTTTTCGTCATACTTATCCCTCAGAGTTGTGAAACTTATCCTCACACGAATTGCAGATAGGAGGGGGGAGGGATCTATCGGCAACTGCCGCGAAGTTCGATTTCCAAGCCGGCATCGTGGCCCGGTCAACAGTCAACGTCTCGCACAGTCGCATCCTCGTGGAATGCCGGATCGCTTACACAGTCCAATTATCTTTATTGGACAAACAATTTAATACAGTCTCTTGAAGCCAGTTTTCAAGGCCCTTTGCCACATAAAATCTTGGGAACAGAAGATCTTGCTCTCCGGTGATCAGTCCTTCCCTGGCCGCCTGAAGAGCGACTTCCGTATGCGGATAGATCCGCACCCCGATGGTGATCTTTAGCGAATCGAGGTCGAGCGACTCGGCAAAAGCAAGGCTCTCCCGGACCGACTCCCTGGTTTCTCCCGGACCTCCGAGGAGGAGGAACCCCATAGCCCGTATATGGTTCCTGCGCAGCAGATCGGCGGCGTTACGCACCTCCTGCAGCGTGTACGACTTCTTCATGCCGTTGAGCATCCGGGTCGAACCACTCTCGAAACCAAGACTGACTTCCTTGCACCCGGCCTGCGCAAGCATTTCGATCAGTCTGCCGTCAATTCCGCCCGGGAAAAGGATGCATCTCCACGATATGTCCATGCCCGACGCGGCGATTTTGGAGCAGAGCGATGCCGAGTAGGAGGGTGGGAGATTGAATGTATTGTCCACAAAATAGAAATCCCTGAATCCCTCCTCCACCCATCGGCTCATCCAGGCCACGACAGTCTCGGGAGAACGGCGCCGCACCGATTTTCCTTCTATGGTCGGAGTTGAGCAGTAGCTGCACGAGAGGGGACATCCCCGCCTGGTCTGAACCGGGACAGGGGCGTCATGAGCTCCGGCAAGGGCAGCGGCCAAAAGTGAAGGATCCGGCAGCGGCAATGCATCGAGATCTTTCGGGAAAGACCGGCGGGGAGTCGAAGCCCTCCCTCTTTCGTAAAAATTCGGGAGTCCGTTCAGGGATACTCCGGCTTCTTCCAGGCGTCGCAACAGTTCGGGGAAAACGACCTCTCCTTCCCCCTGGACACCCATATCCGCATCGACGTAATCGAGAACAGGTCCCGGGAGTATGCTGAACCCCGCTCCCCCCAATACGATGGGAGATCCCGAGGCCTTCCTGCACCATGCCACCGTCTCGCGCGCCTGCTCGAGGAGGAATCTGGTGCCGGACATGCGCTGGTCGTCGATATTTCGTACCGACACCCCGATGATCTGTGGATTAAAGTCTTCGATTGCCTGAATCACAGAAGATTGCGGATCCGTGGCAGCCATCAGGTCAAGCATCCGTACGTCGTGTCCCGCACGTTCCGTGGCCGTCGCGATACATGCCAGACCCAGCGCCGGCACCCGTATCTGAATGTCCTCCCTATTGCCTGATACAAGCAGTACCCGCATAATTCAGTCCCGTCTCGCGTCCCCCTCTTCTATCAACTTCATCAGCCGTTCGATCAGAGGCCACTGCGATTCCCTCAGCTTCCTTTTCGCGTCTGCCGGCGAAAAGAACGCGCCCTTGTCCACTTCGGGAAAACTCTGCTTCTTTCCAGAACCTGGAGGCCACTCCATTGTAAACTCATTGCTACGTATGGGCTCGGATCCGTGGTCCCCTTCAAATGCCCATGCATAAACAATTTTACCGCCTTTTTGCCTGATGCAACCAAGCTCAAAAAAGGGACCGTGCGGCGTTATGCCGGTTTCCTCCTCGAACTCACGAATCGCGGTATTGAGAAGTGCTTCCCCTTCAGGAGGCTCTCCTTTGGGAATGGTCCAGACTCCTTCGTCTTTCTTTGCGTAAAGCGGTCCGCCGGGATGCGCCAGGAAAACCTGGAGATCTCCCTCGCGAACACGGTACATCATCAGTCCTGCACTAAGTCGTGACATATCGGATTCCCTGAATCGACAGGTTGCGCGTTGCTGTCTTTCTTTTCAACCCAAAACTGGGTCTGAGGCCGGAAAGTAGAGGACGGGTCTAGAATACCTTTGCGCGAAGCAGTTCCCGATTCAGGAAAGCGATATTGTCAACGGAGATCTCCTTCGGGCACTCGGCTTCGCAGGCGTATGTATTTGAGCAGGCACCGAATTTTTCCGCATCCATCTGGGCGACCATTGACAGGCAGCGCTCCTTTCGCTCCACTTCTCCCTGCGGCAGCCGCCCGAGATGTGCAACTTTGGCTGCAACGAAGAGCATGGCGGAAGCGTTCTTACATGCGGCCACACAGGCCCCGCAGCTGATGCAGGCGGCGGCTTCGAAGGCGGCATCGACGGTGTTCTTCGGAATAGGGATCGCGTTGGCATCGGGAGCCCCTCCCGTGTTGACCGAAATAAACCCGCCGGCCTGGATGATGCGGTCGAAGGCTGTGCGGTCGATTACGAGATCTTTAACGACCGGGAAGGCCTTAGCCCGGAAAGGCTCTATCGTTATCGTATCGTTCTCCTTGAAGGTCCGCATGTGTATCTGGCAGCTGGCGACTCCCTTGAGCGGACCATGCGGCCTGCCGTTGATCTGAAGGCCGCAGGAGCCGCAAATCCCTTCACGGCAGTCGCTGTCGAACGCGATCGGCTCCTCCCCGTTTCGTGCAAGTTGAAGGTTCAGCAGGTCGAGGACTTCGAGGAGGGACATATCTTCGGTGACATCGGAGAGTTCATAGGTAACCAGCCTGCCGGGACCCGCCGGGTTTGTCTGACGCCAGATCCTGAGAGTGATATGCATAAAGCGACCCTTACTTGTAGCTTCTCTGAGAAGGCTTCAGGTATTCGAAATTGAGTGATTCCTTGTTCAGTTTGGGCGGATTCCCCGGCCCCCGGTACTCCCAGGCCGCGACGTAGCTGAAGTTCTCATCGTCGCGTTTCGCCTCGTTGTCTTCGGTTTCGTGCTCTTCGCGGAAATGGCCGCCGCAGGACTCCTCGCGGTGCAGCGCGTCTTCGGCGATCAGCTTGCCGAGTTCAAGGAAATCAATCAGACGCTGAGCCTTTTCCAGTTCCTGGTTGAGATCGTCCGTCCTCCCCGGGACGCTCACATTGCGCCAGAACTCCTCCTCCAGAGACGGGATTGCCTCAAGAGCCTTCTTCAAACCTGCGGCGTTACGTGCCATTCCGCAGTATTCCCACATGATATGCCCGAGATCTTTGTGAATGTCGTCCACCGCCCGTTTCCCGCGAATGCCCAGAAGCCTGTCGATTGTGGACTTGAGCTCCTTTTCCGCCGTCCTGAAAGCTTCGTGCGAGGTGTCCACCTTGTGGAATTTGTTGCTCGCGAAGTAATCGCCTATCGTGTACGAGATTATGAAATAACCGTCGGCAAGTCCCTGCATCAGGGCGGATGCTCCGAGTCGGTTCGCGCCGTGATCGGAGAAATTTGCCTCTCCCAGGACGAAGAGGCCGGGGATAGTGCTCATCAGGTTATAGTCGACCCACAGTCCTCCCATGGTGTAGTGCAGTGCAGGATAGATGCGCATCGGGGTTTCATACGCATTTTCCCCGGTGATCTGACGGTACATGTCAAAGAGGTTTCCGTACTTTTCCTTTATCCACTCCCTGCCGTTCCGCTGAATGGTGTCCCTGAAGTCGAGATACACAGCCTTGCCGGTCGGGCCTACGCCGAAACCTGCATCGCATACCTCCTTGGCCCGGCGCGAAGAGACATCGCGAGGAGACAGATTACCGAAGGAGGGATAGATTCTTTCCAGGTAGTAGTCCCGTTCAACCTCCGGTATCAGGTTCGGGTCCCTCTTGTCTCCCTTTATCATCGGGACCCAGATGCGGCCGTCATTACGCAGGCTCTCGCTCATCAGCGTCAGCTTCGACTGATGCTCGCTTGAAACCGGGATGCACGTCGGATGGATCTGGGTGAAACAGGGGTTAGCGAAACAGGCGCCTCTCTTGTATGCCCGCCAAATGGCAGTGGCGTTGGACATTCTTGCGTTGGTGGACAGGAAGAAGACATTCGCATATCCGCCCGTCGCAAGGATCACGGCATCGCAGGCGATCGATTCGATCTGGCCGTTGATCATGTTACGGACCACGATACCGCGCGCCTGTCCGTCAATGACAACAAGATCGAGCATTTCCCTGCGGGGATAGAAGACGATATTCCCCATCCCTATTTGGCGTGAAAGAGCCTGATAGGCTCCAAGCAGAAGCTGCTGTCCGGTCTGTCCCTGCGCATAGAACGTGCGCGATACCTGGGCTCCCCCGAATGAGCGGGTATCGAGCAGTCCGCCGTAGTCGCGGGCAAGAGGAACTCCCTGTGCCACACACTGGTCGATGATGTTGTTGCTGACCTGCGCGAGCCGGTAAACGTTCGCTTCGCGTGATCTGTAGTCTCCGCCCTTGATCGTATCGTAGAACAGGCGATAGATGCTGTCGCCGTCGTTTGCGTAATTCTTCGGAGCGTTGATCCCTCCCTGGGCCGCGATGCTGTGCGCTCTGCGGGGAGACTCGTGATAGCAGAGTGAGGTCACTCGGTAGCCCAGTTCCGCCAGCGTCGCAGCGGCCGAGGCCCCTGCAAGCCCCGTTCCGACAACCACAATGTGATACTTGCGCCTGTTGGCCGGATTCACCAGCTTCAGATTGAATCTGTGGGAATCCCACTTCTCCACGAGAGGTCCCGCCGGTATCCTGGAGTTCAGTTCCATCAACTGGCTCCTTTGATCAAGAAATAGACTGGCATTGCGGCGAATCCGATCGGGATGATCAGCCAGAATATCACTGCCACCCAGTCGATTGCCCTGCGCCATATGGGCCGCAGACCCAGGGTCTGGAAAGCTGACTGGAATCCCTGGCGCAGGTGATAGGCAAGTATCGCCATGCAGACGATATAGAAGCTGTCATACAGCGGGCTCTGAAAAGTTGCCTGGACAAGTTCATAGTCCGAAAGTCCGCCCGTTCCGGTGAAACGCATCGCAATCCAGAAAGTCCTGAGATGCACGACCAGAAACAGGATTACGAGCATACCGGTTATGAACATGATGCGAGAGGGAAGCGAGCTGTTTTCCGACGGACGATTCTCCACATAATCCAGCGGTCGGGCGCGCCTGTTGAAGAGCCACACCCGGATCCCCCAGAAGATGTGAATCAGGAAGCCGGCGAAGAGGACGATTTCAATGCTCCGGATCAGAAGGCTGTTCGTATTGGCGATGACATACTCGTTAAATGCCTTCCCCTCATCCCCCTTGAAAAGGAGCAGATTCCCGGAAACATGCACTACCAGAAAGAGGCAGAGGAAGAGTCCCGTAATCGCTGAAATGATCTTCTGTCCGATCGACGATCCGTAAACCGTGACTGTTGGTCGCATACTATTTCGTATTCCCTCTGAGGAGAGGCAACCATACGATAGCACGCGTTTTTCCTCAATTGAACCCTCCCGCGAAAAAACTGTATCTGCTCGGCCGGTGGCGTGCAGATCAATTGCCGGGAGCGCGGAAGATGTCGGCCAGTTCAAGAAGGTTGTTGACGATGAAGTCGCTTCCTGCCGCCTGCAGTTCCTCTTTCGGCCGGAATCCGCCCAGCACGCCGCAGGTTGTGACTCCAGCGTTCTTTCCCGCCTCGATATCGATGGCGCTATCTCCCACCATCACGGTTTCGGCCGGCTCACTGCGGCACATTCCCATTGCCATCATCAGCGGTTCCGGAGCAGGCTTGCGTTTCGACGCGCTGTCACCGCCAAGAATTGTGCGGAAACGATCCGCGATGCCCAGACCATCGAGTATGATTTTTGAGAAAGATTCGGGTTTGTTCGAAACGACGGCGAAATCAGCCCAGGACAAACGGTCCAGGGCTTCTTCCACTCCGGGGAAAAGCCGCGTGCGGTCCAGGAGGTGGTCTCGGTACTCTTGCCTGAACTGATCCATCGCTTCCTGCAGGAGCGACTCCTCCGGATCGTGGCCCCCTTGAATTTCTCTCAGTGCCCGCTCGATGAGTTTGCGGACGCCGGCCCCGATCATGCTGCTGACGACTGCTTCCTCCAGCGGAGGCATGTTCATGCGCGCGAGCACGAGATTCAAAGACGAAGTGATGTCCGCTCTTGAATCGATCAGGGTGCCGTCAAGATCGAAAAGGAACAGTGAAATCCCGTCACAGTTCATTTCGATGTCCCGCTTTCCAGGAGCATGAGTATGTGCCCGAGTTCGGGCAGGATCAATGATTCCAGCGCCAGCTGGCATGCACCGGGACTCCCTGGAAGACAGAAGACCACCTTTCCTTTGACCGTTCCCGCGAGAGCACGCGACAGCATGGCTGCGCTCTTTACCTGCTGATAACTGAGAAGCATGAAGAGAGCATTGAACCCGGGAAGTTCTTTTTCAATCATCCCCTGAACGGTCTCGATCGTGATGTCGCTCGGAGCCAGCCCCGTCCCTCCGGTCGTTACGATTGCATCCACATTCTTGTCACGCAGAAGTTCACGCAGCGTGGCGCGCAGAACGCTGCGGCTGTCGGGGATGAGATTCCTGACAGACACTCTGTGCCCGTTCTGTTCCAGGATCTCCTGAATCACATCGCCGGATTTGTCCGTGTCCAGGGTCCGGGACGTCGAGAGCGTAATTACGGCAACTCCTGCACTACGTTTCGATCTGCTCTTGTGTTCAGCAACCGAATCTGCAAATTTCTGTTTCGCCATCAAAACAAATTCCTCCGGACGAACTGGAATCATGCCATGTCTGCGTCCTGCGTTTCAGAGCCGACGCAAACTCAAAAAAGCATCTTATCATGTCGGTCGTTGCGTGACTCCGCACGAAACTCTCATCGAGAGAGCAGCCCGTACCGCTTTCTCGGGGGTGGATGCGTGCGTCATCGGAATCGGGCGGTTGTTTGGGGCTGTCAGCTTCCATGTGTTGAGGCCGACAATGGGAATGCCGCATTTCATCGCAAAAGCTATTTCGGAAAGAGTGCCGTATTCGCCGCACACTGCAATAATCGCCTGGCTGGTGAGCACGTTTATGACATTGCGGGCGTTTCCGAGACCGGTGACGATAGGGATGTCGATATAGGGATTGGCTTCGGAAGGAGAGTCGCCGGGCAGAATTCCTACCGTTATCCCTCCGGCCTCTTTCGCCCCCTTCGCCGCGGCTTCCATTACGCCGCCTCTGCCGCCGCAGATCAGTATTGCTCCCGCGGCCGCGAGCCCGTGTCCGACGCGGTACGCGAGTTCGCTTATCTCCTGCGGGCAGGATCCCGGACCCACAACACCAATTCTCGGTTTCGATGCCAGGCTTTTCTCAGTTTTCATAGCTGAACCAATCCTAAAGATTCTACCCGAACCATTCGAAAAGTAGAAAGGGCAGGATTTCACCGGGGAATTAACAATCCATGTGCGCGTTCACAGTTGCAAAGCCTTTTGTCCTCAATAACAATTTCGAGATCCCAAGCATTCCCCTGATCCTGATCAAGATCATACAGACGCTCGATGACGACTCCGGTTCTGCGAAGGAACTGGAACAACTGATATTGCATGATCCCGCTCTCTCTGCCCGGATTCTCCGGCTCGCAAATTCTGCCTTCTACTCGCTTCGGGCCAGGGTCAAAACCATCTCTCATGCAATTTCCCTGCTTGGAGTAAACCTGGTGACGAGCCTTGCCATAGGGGTGAGTATTTTCGACTCCTTCTCCAGGGGAGGAAGCTCGGAAGCTGCGCTTATCAGCAGGCTATGGACACATTCATGCGGGGTGGGGGTCCTGGTGAGGGAGATCTGGGCCGGAAGCAGTCGCAAAACCAAAGAAGCGGAGTTTGCCTTTCTCTGCGGGCTTCTTCACGATCTTGGCAAGGTAGTGCTGTTCAGGGCTTATCCCGGACAGTACGGTTCGATTTTCGCCATTCGGAAATCGGAGTCGGACCCGGCGATTTCCAGCTATGAAAACCAGAATTACGGTGCGGACCATTCGGTCATCGGTGAGATGCTGGCCAGCCAGTGGGGATTTCCCCAGGAACTGGTCGCCGTGATCCGCCGGCATCACGATCCGCTCGCGTCGGACATCCCCATGATCAAAGCAGTTATGCTTGCCGACTTCATGGCGAAGGAATTGAAGATCGGCTATGATGGCGACGACGGCCTGAACGAAAAAGCAACTGAGCTTCAATCGAAATTGAATATATCAGAAGCGGAGTACGATCGCCTGACGACGTTTGCTTCCCGCGAACGGGAGAATATTGAGGGTTTCTTCAGGATCCGCTGATAGAGGCTTGCAATGGAGATAGAGGAGAGAATCCGCACTCGGATTGAAGCCATCCTGGTCAACGATGCCAGGAGCTTTTCCGAACTTAAGAAGATGGCGGCAGCCGACGAGCCGCTGGAAACCGATATTCTTGCCGACGAGAGGAACCTGTATCACAGGATAATCAATGGCTATCGAAGTGCTCTCAGTCAGGTCAACCGGCTTCTTGAACAGAATATCGACTCGCTTTCCGGGTTCTATCGTATCGCAGAGAGCATCAAGGAAAAGGGAGATCTCCAGGAGATCTGTTCCCGGATTGTTGACCGGATTCTGCAGGACTTTGGCGCCGATTACTGCAGCATGCTCTTTCAGGCGGATTCAGATTCCCTGTGTGTGGAGGGGATCCGCGAGGAACGTGAATTCCTGAGGATACATTCAAGAAACAGCCTTCTTGCCGGCGGCGACTTCGAAAATGAACTGATCCGGATGGCGGAACAGGCGCAAGACTGCCTGAGCATCGAGGATGTCTATAAGGAAGCGCGCTTCAACGCCGTGGATTTCCCCGGGGTGGTAAGATCTCTCCTCTGCCTCCCTGTCGTGCTTCACAAGACGAATGTCGGGTTCATCATCCTGAGCCACTCCCTTCCTGCTTTCTTCCACGACGATCATGTCCGGGTACTAAAGGTTCTCGGTGCGATAGTCGCTCACCTGGTGTTCCTGCACCGTGGCGGCAGGATCGGCCCCTGCACGGCGGAAGCCCCGCCTGTGAAAGCGTCCACAACGCCGCTCCCGGAGCCCTACTCGATCGCCCTGATGGAGTTCGAGACGGATGATCCTTGCGGGAGGAGAGTTCCCCTCGGGAAGGAAGAAGTGCGCGGCATTCGGCTTCACATCCAGAGGACCCTGGAAGGAAGAGAATCGGTGTGTTTCTACAGGGAGCGGGAGTTGCTGGTATTCATGCCCGGCGTTCCGCAGGATTCGCTTCCCGGCCGTATGCGCCGACTGCGGGAGGCATTCGAGCGCTGGCGCGCCGACCGGCCTGACGAAAGACGCAAGATCCACCTCAGCGTCGGATGTTCGGGTTGTGAGGGAGAAGAGGATCTGTCACGCATCCTTGAACTCGCAACCCTGGTGATGCACCGCGACGATTAGGACGGAACGGTGCAAAACCTCTCGAGAATCGGGTGAAAATCCGATGACTTGTTCAGAATCCTGCGTGATATCTGCTGCACCCGCAATTCTTCAGTTTCAGGAGGATGGTCTTCTTCCTCTCCTTCGAGAATGCTGCTAATCCGGACCATGTGAATCATCTCGTGTGTCAGGATATACACGAAGAACGGGTACAGGCGGCTCTGCAGGTTTTCCCTCTCGGCGGCAGCCAGTATGCTGTTGTCGTTCAGTTCGATGCGGTAGAAATCGAAAGGTCGCTCAGGATTGATCCTCTGCAGGCGGCGCACTCTGGCGAGCATGATATCGGGAAGTGGTTCCCAGCCGTGGTCCGCCTGCGTCAACAGATCATAGCGTAATTGTTCCCAGCGAAAAGGCGGAAAACAGTAATACTTCGAGGTGCGTTCTTCGGCTTCATTCAAAGCCCGCAGAACGAGACCTCGCTCTGATTCCGAAAACCGGAGTGTTTCCCGATATGGGATCATGTCTTGCTTTCTGAACTCGTTTCCGTACTCTTTGATTCAGAAGAGGTTGTACCAGCCGCCTTGTCGGAGCCGTCGCCGTTCGACTTGTGGTTGTCCAGCGCACTGCTGGAGGACCTTCTTGCATAATCCGTAAGATACCACCCTGATCCTTTCAACTGGAAGCTTGATTGACTGATCAGCTTTTCAACTCTTGCATTGCAGAACTTGCACTGGGTAAGCGGTTCGTCGGTGATCCTCTGGAACGCCTCGAAAACTTCGCCGCACTTTGTGCACTGGTACTCATATATTGGCACTGTCTGTACCTCCTCAATAGATGACGAGTGAATATAGTATCAAGTCGCTGTCCAGTCAAATAAGAGTGTGGCCGAACGTCTCGAGTTCATCCCGCGAATTCGACGACGACAGGCTTCGGGAAGAGCCCGGCTTCCCACGCGCGATCGAACAACGTCTGGACCGCCCGCCGGCCCTCGTCTCCGTAATCCACCGTTCTTTCATTGACGTACATTCCCACAAACCGGTCGGCAGTTTTGGCATCCAAGTCTCTGGCGAACTGCATCGCGTATTCCAGCGCCTCTTCCCTGTGTTCGAGCGAGTACTGGATGCTCTCACGCAGAAGTCTGGATATCTCGCTGATATTCTCGCGGCCGAGATCTCTCCTGATCACGTTGCCTCCGAGAGGGAGAGGAAGTGCGGTGGCCTGGTACCACCATTCACCGAAGTCGATTATGTTGTGCAGCCCGCGGCTGGCGTAGGTGAGCTGACCTTCGTGGATCAGCAGGCCGGCGTCGGCCTCACCCTTTTCCACGGCATCCATGATCTGATCGAACGGAATCACTACGGCTTCAAATTCCGGCTGGAAGAGTTTCAGTACCAGGTACGCGGTGGTCAACGTTCCGGGGACCGCTATCTTCTTTCCTTTCAGTTCCTGCTGGCTGATCGGCTCACGAGCCACAATCATCGGCCCATAGCGGTCACCCATGCTAGCTCCCGAAGGGAGCAGAACATATCTGTCGGCGATGTGAACATAGGCATGGAAAGATATGGCCGTTATCTCGTACTCTCCGGAAAGGGCCTTCCGGTTGAGTGTCTCGATATCCTGGAGCGTGTGGCTGAAACGGAATTTTCCTGTGGGCAGCTTCTCTTTTGCCAGGGCATAGAACATAAAGGCGTCGTCTGAGTCGGGGCTGTGTGCGATGCGGATTTCCATGATTACCTTCCATACATGAGAGTTAGATTGAAGTGCCCAGCTTAAACCAAAGGGTCGGGAAATGCAAAAAAGCGGAGATCAGTCTGTATGTCCAAAGATCTGGCTTCGGAAAAAGGTCACCAGATTCTCTTTCCTGATCCGATCCTTGGCATGAAGCGGTATGAGGCTCTTGACCGGCCAGCGCAGGAGGGACATCTCGTATTCCATCGTAAGGCCGCTTCCGGTCAGATACCACGAGTAAAGCAGTCCGAACAGCAGTCCCGGCGGCAGGAATCCTTCGTCATCGTTTATCGTGATTCTGTAGGTCAGGCTGTCGGTCTGGTCCTGCGTCATCCGGGCAAGCTTGAGATAGCTGTGAAGCTGGGCGTCTTCCAGAAAGCAGTTTCGTTCCTGCGGCGGTCTTAGAACAATCTCGTAAGTACGCGCGCCGTGAGACTCGATCCAGCGTCTCTTTGCGATGTAGTCTCCAAGCAGAGACTCACCGAGCGCGACAAGCAGATCCTCGCAGGTTCGGGACCGTGAAGACAGAAGGTCTTCATGAAGCTTGATGTATCTGTCGCATGGATCATAGTAGCCCAGGATGTTGTCCCACTCGGTGTTCCGGTCCCAGGACCGGGAATCTATCACAACGACTCCTTCGAAGAATTCGAGATGGGCCGGTCTGATTTCCCGATTGTTCCACGCCACCTCGAGTAGGAAATCCCTCAGCTCAGGCGGCTGGAATACCTTTTCCTGCAGGGGCTCTTTCACAGATTTCAGGTAATCACAGAGCAGGATCCCCTTGGTGTGGCCGACGGCAAAGCGCGTCGCCGCAGACTGCTTCCGGGCAGGCAGTTTCCGGAGAGCGAACCCCTGCTGTTGTTTCAGGCATCTGTCGGCAAACAGCAGCGTTCTAACTGCCAGCACAAATCGCCGAGGGTCATGGTGGATTACCTGCGCCCTTTCCCAGTGCTCAGAGGAAAACAAGGTTGCTTCCACCGGACGCAGCCCCAGTTCTTCCACCGGTTGGCGGTCGAGGTGTATCGGGCTCTTGCCTTCCAGCGCATAGTTGCGCAGTATATTCCCCGGGATATGCTCCAAATTGGCGCTGAGGACCACGTCGAAGAGCCCGTCTATGCCCGAAGGGACGTTCCTGTCGTAAGCCTCGATAAGTTCGGAAACGAGAAAGCCGCGCCCCTGGTGCTTCAGTGAAATATCGGTTTCACCTTTCTGCATCCAGGAATTTGCGCCGAGCACTTTCAATGCCTCCCTGTTGGCGCGTATGGCATCGGTGATCGGCTCCAGCTGCAGTATCGGGATGATGCTGGTGTACAGACTCCCGGGCGCATAGATGATCAAGTCGGCGGCAGCGATAGCGCTTAGAATTTCGTCGCCGACTATCGGCTGATCAACGAACTCAGCAACCACGCGTTCCACCGGAGAGTCTCGGTCGGTTTGGGCCGACTTGCTCTGCCCATAGACTTCCACGCCGTTGGCGTATCGGAACTTGAGCTGTCCCGGGGTGGCGGTGGCGGCATGTATGATTCCCGGGAGAGTTCCTATCAGTTCCGCAATGTGATCGACGCCTTTTTGAATCTCGCCAAGCGCCGGCGCCCGGCCAAAAGCTCCCTTTGTCGCCATGAAAATCGCAGAAACCAGCAGCAGGTTGCCCATGGAGTGCCCGGTCGGGTCGATCAGAGGCCCTTCTCCTCCTGGCGAGATATACTCTCCCAGACGGCGCAACGAGGTTGTGAGAGGCCCAGGGCAGCTGGATCTGAGTTCCTGTTCGACGACAAGGAGCGGGTCGCGCAAATGTTCGGCATCGACCTGCCGGTCCCCCGGAAAGCGGTAATTGAAAAGCGCGTGTATGAAGCGGATCAGACCGCTTTGCGAGGCCTGCTCCAGGCCGTATTTCTTTTCCAGGTTATTCGAACGGATGGATGAGATGAGGAGCTTCCTAAGATCTCCTATCCCGATCATGGGGAGAGATTTCAGGAACCGGCCCGTAGAGCCGCCATCGTCGGTGGTGCAGACGATGACGTCCAGAAGAGGGAACTCCTCCTTCAGCCCGAGGAAGGGCTGTTCGGGCCATTCCGGCATCTGCGAGTTGCCGCCTATGATTGTAGATAATCCTGTCCCTCCGCCGAGAACTACAACACGGGTTCCGGTGGGGTCAAACTGCAGAACACGTTCCGTCAACTCGTTGATGCCTGCCGGAGCATTCGATGCAAGCCTCCCGGTCAGGAGATACTCCACCAGATGTTCGATGGGGGTGCGTGATGCGTCCGGTTTCCAGGAAGCGTCACGGTGCAGCTCGGCCAACAGTCCTATCGAGGGCATCACCTGCATGTACATTCGGATAAAAGGGATCAGAGTATCCCTTTTTTGAAGGCGTACGAAACAGCCTGCGCCTTGCTGTGTAAATCGAGTTTTACGAGTATGTTCTGGATATGGTTCCGTGCAGTGAAGTGGCTGATGTTCAGCCTCTGGGCCAGTCCCTTTGTGGAAAGGCCTTCTGCCAGCAATGTCAGAACTTCTATCTCCCTGCTCGAGAGCGCGGCAGAAGGCCGTTCTCGTACGGTGTGCTGCCGCGGCGGCCTGCCCGGTGCGTCCCCGAATATCCAGCTGTGGCTTTCCAGGTTGGCAAGAAACTGATCGAGAGCCAGCCTTGTATTCTTTTCTCGAGTGATATCGCGAACGATGTGTGCGACGAATGACTGATCCGGGTCAGAAGGCGCTATGACGCTCACGTTCAGCCACAACGGTTCACCTTCTCCCGTCTGGCTGAGAATGTCGAAGTTTTTCTGAAGAGCTCCCTTACTCAGGTTGCCGTGCACCCTGCAGTTGTGCCCGCAAACCGGCCTGTCGGGGGAAGATTTTCCGGAGATGACGCGGAAGCATTCCCGGTTCAGAACCTCCTGTTCGGAGTACTTGAGGACCCGCTCGGCTTCCTTGTTCCACCGAACGATGCGCATGTCAGCGTCGACAATGAATACGGCATCGCCGGTGTTGCAGAGCGCATCAAGAACTTCTTTTTCACGCATGAGAGCATGCTCCCCTGTCCCTGAAACAGCATGAAGGTCAGTCGATACAACCACCAATCCCACCCGCTTCAACTTCAACCTGCAAAGAGATCAGAAACCTTCCGCGGGCAAGTGATGGAGAGCGTGACCCGGAACGAGTCCCCTCAGCGCATTAATTGATTCTGCGAAACTTGGACTGAAGAATCGCGATCTTTTCCTGGAGCGAAGGTTCGGGTGCCCCAGGGTCGGCTTCTCTCTCCGGTTCTCCCTCATCCGGTCGCTCCGGTTTTCTCTCCTGCTTTCTGACGCTCTTCTTTCGCTGGCGATGCTCCCCCTCCACCTGCCTGTTCGGTTTCGGGCGGGGTCCGACCGCCGGTGCCGATGCAGTTTCGGCGGCATTCACCGCCGAGGTCGTCTCTTCCGCGGATGTCGCCGCCGCTTTTGCCGTGCGTCTCTGTGGCTTCTTGCGCCGCCTCTGCACTGCGGGCAGCAGAGCCTTCATCGAAAGCCCGATCCTCTTGGTCTCCGGCTCAACAGAGATCACCTTGACCTGCACTACATCCCCGACCTTAACAGCTTCCCTCGGATCCCGAATGAAGCGGTTGGACATCTGGCTCAGATGCACCAGCCCATCCTGGCGTACCCCGATATCGACGAAGGCGCCGAAGTTCGTTACATTTGTCACGGTTCCTTCGAGCGTCATGCCGGTCTTGAGGTCTGCAAGCTCCTTCACATCCGCTCTGAATTTGGGAAGCTTGAAGGTCTTTCTCGGATCGCGGCCCGGTCGTATGAGTTCCTCGCGAATGTCTTCCAATGTCGGGATTCCGACCGTGTCTGTGACGAACTCCTCCATTTTCAAAGAGGAAACGAGTTCCCGGTTGCCGATGAGTTCGGGAATTCCGCTGCCGATCGCTGAAGCCATTCCTTCGACGATAGGATAAGTCTCCGGGTGAACCGCCGTCCGATCGAGCGCGTTCTCGCCGTCGGAAATGCGCAGAAAGCCAGCGCACTGCTGGTATGTCTGATCGTCCATCCCCACCGCCGATCTGAGCGACTCGCGCGAGCGGAACGGCCCCTGGGCCGTCCTGCAGGAGACGATCCTGCGCGCGAGTTTCTCATTCAGTCCGGAGACATAGCGCAGCAGGGATTCGCCAGCCGTATTCAGATTGACCCCTACTTTGTTGACGCAGTACTGGACTGTCTGGACAAGGCCACGGTGTAGTTCCTTCTGGTCTACATCGTGCTGGTATTGTCCGACCCCTATGAGTTTTGGGTCGATCTTGACGAGTTCGGAGAGGGGATCCTGAAGCCTGCGGGCAAGGCTGACCGCGCAGCGCGCTGATGCGGTCCATTCGGGAAACTCCTCGCGGGCGATGCGGGAAGAGGAATAAATGGCGATGCCGGCGTCATTAACCGCCGCAATCAGAACCTCTCCCAGGTTTTCCTCGGCCACGATCTCCCGCAGTGCCGTTTCAAGTTCACGGGCACCGGTTCCGGTCCCGATAGCGATTGCCTGGACTTTGTGGGTGGTTATCAGGCGCCGCAGCTCGGTGCGGGCATCTTCGGTTCGCTGCGGCTCCGGCGCGTCTTCAGTCATGTTCTCGCCGGAAGCCTCTGTCGGTTCACCGGCCGTGGGCTCCTGCTCTGCAGGCGACGGTTCCGTCTCATCAGCGGGCTGAGGCTCAACTGGAGGGGCCGCTTCCTGCTTCGGTGTAAATTTTACCTTCGCCGCCTCCAGGAATTTCCCTGACTCATCGACTACAGCTACGCTGCATTCATCCCCTTTTCCCCAATCCACTCCCATCACGACTATCCGGCCGGCGGGAGGGGAGAGCAACAGGTTGGACAGGTTCTCCTGAAAGACCCGAATCGCTTCCCTGTCTGCTTTTTCTTTCAGCTGGGCCCGCACCTTCGTCTCTACCATAGGCCGGAGGATGCGGTTGTAGCTCTCTCGCACGGCGGCCTCCAGAACCGGAGCAAACACTGATTCCCGGTCCTTTATCACCGAGTTCAGCAGAAACTCGATGGCCCGCGAGTTGTCCCCTTCGATGGAGGATATAAGAATCCCTTCCTTACAGCCCCGGCGGATGGCCAGAACACGATGTGAGGGGATAGTCTTTACCGACTCCCTGCGCTCGTAGTACATGTTGTACTTGGTCTTCTGCCCGACTTTGGCCGGAACTACGGAGGAAACGACAGAACCTTCATTCCAGAGCATTTCCCGCAGGGTCCTGCGGTGATCGAGATTGCCCCAGATCCATTCGGCAATAATATCGACGACACCCTGGAGAGCCTGTTCGCGTGTCGTGACACCTTTTTCGGGATCCACGAAGACGCTGACGTGCTCTTCCACACTCCAGGCGTCGACTTCCTGGTTCCAGAAATACTCCGCCAGCGGCTCGAGCCCCTTTTCAATCGCTTCCGCTGCGCGGCTTTTCTTTCTGGGACGGAACTGGTGATGCAGATCGTCCAGTTCGGCCCTTGTGAAACAACTCTCCACCTTTTCCCGCAGCTGATCCGTCAGTTTTCCCTGCTCTGCGATGAGTTTCAAAAGGGCTTCCTGCTGGTCGCGCAGTTCCCGATAGTAAATCATCCGCTCCTGAATGGCGCGCACCTTGTTTTCGTCCAGGCTTCCGGTTATTTCTTTGCGGTAGTGAACGATGAACGGGCCTGTGCAACCCTTTTCAAACAAAGAGACAGCAGCCGCGACGGAGCTTTCCGGAATGGCGGTGTCCTGTGCGATACGACCTATTATTGCAGAATCCATGGACGATATTCTTACCGAGGTGGGAAACAGAATCAACCTGTAAATTCAAACAGTACACATGATCTTAGTGATGCCGGGAGTGGCGTGACTGCAGCGCCGGCCGGGGAGATTGAAGCTGTGGCAGAAATCGTAAACGGGCTGTGACTCCTCTTTACGGTGTCAAAAAGGGCGCGGCAAACCCACTCCCGGAATAGTGGTGGGAGGTCTCACTTCCTGAGGCGGTCGCGGGGTCATCCTTATGTTTCGTTGCGCGTTCTCAAGTTGTGACTGACTGAAATCGAGTTCGTTATAGTCGAATTTCAGCTCGCTCATGAGCTCCAGATCAAACTGAGTGCCCGGGCTGAGCACAAGGTCGCGTCCGCGCGAGAACAGCACTGCTGCCAGTCCTGCTGCGGCGCCTACGCCGGCTCCGATTCCCGCTCCTTTGGCGTTTCCCGCTAACACTCCTATTACGGCGCCTGTGCCGGCGGTGCCCACGACCGTTCCTGCGTCTGTCCCTGTCGATGAACCCGACTCGACAGACTCCTTGCTGCGGTCGACAGTCTCCTCTCCCGGGCCGTGGATTCCACGAAACGTCGCGACAAGATTACGCATGACGCCGTTGGGCAGCAGGATATCGTCAAACCGAACCGCTATCTGGCCTTTGCCTTTGATGCGTCCGGGTCTCTTGACTGCCGTGACCGTCCCCCGGATGGTGGATCCTTTTGGAATTACAAGCTTTTGAGCAATCCAGATAGGATAGGTCGTATCGGCGTACAACCTGTCTCCCGGCTGGCTGCTGCGGCTGTTCAGGTACGCCGTCAATACTATGGGAATCACCGTCCCTTCCGGTACGACGGCACGGAATGTATGTTCCTGCTCGGACTTTTGAACTTCCTGAGACATTCCGATCGAGAACGCGGAAAAGAAAAGCAACGTAATAAAGAGGATCCGGAAATTCGCTCGTCTTTGCATCGATTCTTCCTCCCAAACGCCTTCTGCCTCTCTCTTATTGATGTATTAGATTTCGTCCGGGACCACTATAGTTCAAATTTTCGCCGTGAGAGCGCACAATCCTTCTGAAACCGTCGAACGATACTACGTATATATACGTTTGTGCGGTGCAGACGACTTCGCGGAGTTTGCGTCAGCAGCCTATTGGTAATAAAATATCGGTTCGCTGATTATGCTTCCCCCTCGTTCCGGCCGGTGCGGGCCGGTAAGTTTGTCGTTGAAGCCAGGACTTTTATGATTTCCGACAGAGATGCCAAATCTGTTCCGCGGCTGGACTTCTCGGATAATATCCTCAGGCCGACGAATCAACCGATAAGCGTCTTCTTTTCCCCCAGGACTGTTGCCGTGCTGGGGGCGACCGAGACCGCAGGCAGCATGGGACGCACGGTCCTGTGGAATCTGTTCACCAACCCTTTCGGCGGAACGGTTTTTCCCGTCAATCCCAACCGCGCCAGTGTCCTTGGCATCAAAGCATACCCCAGCGTAGCGGCAGTTCCGGAAAAAGTGGATCTTGCTGTCGTGGCAACTCCGCCCGAGACGGTACCAGGGCTTATCGCAGAGTGCGTAGATGCCGGGGTGAAGGGAGCAATCATACTCTCTGCCGGCTTCAGAGAGACCGGTCCCGCGGGGGCACAGCTGGAAGAAGTGATTCTGATGAATGCCAGGCGGGGGAGAATGCGTGTCATAGGTCCGAACTGCCTTGGAGTCATGAGCCCCCTGACCGGGTTGAATGCGACCTTCGCGGTCGGAATGGCAAGGCCAGGGAACGTCGCCTTCATCAGCCAGAGCGGAGCCCTGTGCACTGCGGTGCTCGACTGGAGCCTTCGCGAAATGGTCGGATTCAGCTGCTTTATCTCGATCGGATCTATGGTTGATGTCGGGTGGGGTGACCTGATCGATTACCTTGGTGATGACCAGAGGACCCGCAGCATAGTGATGTACATGGAATCGGTCGGCGACGCCAGGTCATTCCTGTCGGCCGCCCGCGAGGTCGCGCTAACCAAGCCCATAATCGTTATGAAGGCGGGGCGGACGGAAGCCGCCGGGAGGGCCGCCGCTTCTCACACAGGGTCGCTCACGGGATCCGACGACGTTCTCGACGCGGCATTCCGCAGAGGAGGAGTCCTGCGCGTCAACGATATCTCGGATCTGTTTGACATGGCTGAAGTGCTGGCGAAGCAGCCGCGGCCAAAAGGGCCCCGCCTGGCGATCGTCACAAACGCAGGCGGACTCGGTGTCCTTGCGACTGATGCCCTGATAGGGAGCGGGGGTGAACTGGCAACCCTTACTCAGGAGTCCATGGACTCGCTGGATCGTATCCTCCCCCAGCACTGGAGCCACAGCAATCCAATCGACATTCTTGGAGACGCTTCTCCCGAACGGTACCAGAGCAGCGTGGAGATTGCGGCGAAAGACCCGAACAGTGACGGCGTGCTGGTGATACTAACCCCGCAGGCAAATACCGATTCGACGCGTACGGCGGAACAGCTAAAACCGCTGGCAAAACTCGACGGCAAACCTATCCTTGCTAGCTGGATGGGAGGCGCCGATGTGGCCACGGGAGAGACTATACTCAATCGCAGCAACATTCCGACGTTTCCGTATCCTGATACCGCCGTAAGAATCTTCAACTACATGTGGCGCTACACCTACAACCTGCGTGGCCTGTACGAAACTCCCACCCTTTCCCAGGCGATGGAATCTGTACGTGACCGGGATCTGGCTGAACGCCTGATCCAGGAAGCCCGCAATTCCGGGCGTGAACTGATCAATGAATTTGATTCCAAGAGAATACTGGAGTCGTATGGGATCCCGGTGGTCGAAACCCTGATGATGCGGGAAGAGGATGAGGCGGTCAGGGCTGCCGAGCAGATAGGATATCCGGTGGTACTGAAACTCGCGTCCAGCACAATCGCGCACAAGGCGCAGGCGGGCGGGGTATTGCTGAATCTGACCGATGCCGGCGCGGTGCGTTCGGCCTACCGTAAGATCAGGACGACGGTGGAGAAACACTTCGGAAGCGATGACTTTCAGGGCGTCACGGTGCAGCCGATGATACGTTTCGACGGTTACGACATTATCATAGGCAGTACCCTCGATCCGCAATTCGGTCCGGTGTTGCTGTTTGGATCCGGAGGAAGAGTGCTCAATTTCTACCGCGACCGTGCGCTCGGGCTTCCTCCTCTTACCGTAACGCTTGCGCGTCGGCTCATGGAACAGACCCAGATCTACCGGGCCTTGAAAGCCAACCGGCCGGATATTGATCTGGCTGCACTCGAACAACTCCTGGTGCAGTTCAGCCTTCTGGTGGTCGAACAGAGATGGATCAGGGAAATCGACGTGAATCCGCTTCTGGTTTCTCCCGAAAGGATGCTCGCACTCGATGCGCGCATCATAGTTCATGCGGCCGATGTTGATCCAAAGACGATCCCTGAGCTGGCGATTCGCCCTTATCCGACTCAATATGTCTCTCAGTGGACCATGCCCGACAGCACGCCTGTTACGATCCGTCCGATCCGGCCGGAGGACGAGCCCCTGATGGTCAAGTTTCACGAGACACTCTCGGAGCGCAGCGTGTATTTCCGTTATTTTCACGCAATGCGGCTGACGCAGCGCATCGCGCACGAGCGGCTTACCCGCATCTGTTTCATCGATTATGAGCGTGAAATGGCGCTTGTGGTCCTGCACCGGGATCCGTCGACGGAGGAACAGCAGATCCTCGCCGTCGGGCGCCTGATTCTGCTGCGCGGCACGAGGGAAGGCGAATTTGCCGTTCTTGTCAGTGACAACTGGCATCACCGAGGGCTGGGAAGGGAACTCCTGAAGCGTCTGGTTGAGATCGGGCGCAAAGAGAAACTGACCCGGATATTCGGAGACGTCCTGCCCGAAAACCGGGATATGCTGAGGGTATGTGATCGGCTGGGATTCCGCCGCCGTTATTTGGCGGAAGAGGGCGTTGTAAGAGCCGAGATAGACCTGTAAATTCATTACGGGAATCGAACGTCGGCTCGAAGTCGCACGGCTTGATTCATGACTTTAATCATCCGGAGAAATTTATGGATTTAACTGCCAGATATTTGGGATTGAACTTACGCACTCCATTGGTGCCGTCGGCTTCTCCTCTTTCGAACGAGTTGGACAACATCAAACGAATGGAAGATGCGGGTGCGTCGGCCGTGGTGCTTCATTCTCTGTTCGAGGAGCAGGTCCGGAGTGAATACGACGCGGTCCAGTATCACCTGATGTACGGCACGGACAGCTTCGCGGAAGCCCAGACTTTTTTCCCGCAGCCGGGCGAATTCATATCGGGTCCGGAAGAGTATTTGAACAAGATCCGCCGGGCGAAAGAAATGGTGGGGATTCCCGTTATCGCCAGTCTGAACGGCATGGCAATCGGCGGCTGGATCGATTATTCCAGGAAGATGCAGCAGGCGGGGGCCGATGCCATTGAGCTGAACGTATACTACATCCCGACTGAGATGGACCGTACTGCAGTCGAGATTGAGCAGACATATATCGATATCGCCAAGGCGGTCAAATCCGTGGTCAGCATTCCGGTGGCCATGAAGATGAGCCCGTTCTTCAGCAACATGTCGAACATGGCGAAACGGCTCGATCAGGAAGGCATCAACGGACTCGTGCTCTTCAACCGTTTCTATCAGCCGGATATCGACCTTGAAGAACTGGAGATCAGATCCGATTTTCACCTCAGCACCCCGCAGGACGCCCGCCTTCCCCTGCGCTGGCTCGCCATTCTCTACGGCCGAATCAAGGCCGACATGGCGGCCACGGGAGGGATCTACAGCGCACAGGACGTGCTGAAGATGCTGATGGTCGGCGCGGATGTCACGATGCTCTGTTCGGTTCTGCTGAAGAACGGAATTGGCATCATACGGGAAATCGAGAATGAACTGGCTGACTGGCTGGCAGAACACGACTACCAGTCAATACGCCAGCTGCAGGGGAGCATGAGTCAGAAGTATTGCTCCGATCCCGCCGCGTTCGAGCGCGCACAGTACATGAAAACCCTCCTGTCCTGCAAGCCCGCATAGGAAAATAGATCCTGGCCACAGATCGCATCATCACCCCTGTAATCTGTGGCCCTAAGGCAGAATCCCCTGCTCAACCAACCCGCCGGTGTAGGTTCTGATTACATACCGGAAACCGTCCGTCTGCACTGACACCGCCCCCTGATCTGGGGTCAGAAACGTCCGAACCCCGCGGCGCGCCAGCCGGCCGAGTGTCTCCTCTGACGGATGGCCGAACGGGTTGCGTCCCACCGAAACAACAGCCCATGTGGGTTGCACGCGTTCAAGGAAGAGATCGGAAGTGCTCCAGCGGCTTCCGTGGTGAGCCACCTTCAGCAGCAGGCTCTTCAATTCCACAGGCTCGGAGGCGAGCAGGGCCTCTCGCTTCTTTTCGAGATCTGCCATGAGGATGGCGGAAAAGCGGTTGAAGGAAAACCGCAACACTATGGAGTCGTCGTTGTTTGCATTCCCGGTGGAGACGGCCGGCGGATTGAGTGTTGTTACCGTGACCGGCCCTAATTGCTCAGTCATGCCGGCATAGACAATCCCTGTGTCGACCAGTTTCTCAGAAGCAATTTCAAATATCTTAACAATTATCCGATTCGGGCCTGGACTTGGAGAATGGATCCGACCTATTTCGAAATTGTTCATCACGGCGGGTACACCTCCGGCGTGATCGATATCAGGGTGCGTAACAATCAGTCTGTCAACGCGGCTGATCCAGCGGTGCCAGAGATAGCGGCTGACGACGGCCTCGCCGATATCGAAAGGACTGCTTCCGTCTTCTCGCGGAACCTGCCGGAGTCCGCCGGCATCGACCAGCCAGATCCGCTTGTCTGGAAACGTGATGACGGTGGAATCTCCCTCTCCTACGTCGAGAAAGGTGAATACGAGCAGCGGCGTCCCCTCCGGCCACGGATCATCGCTGTCGCCGGGAAACAGGCCTCCTATAAGTGGTACTGATCCTATGGATAAGCATGCCAGGAGAGCGGCGGTATAGGTGAAGGGAATCCATAATCTCCGCCAACCGACAAGGCTCCAGACGGAGAGTGGGAGAACCGCAGTCACTACGGAGAAGACGGAAGGGGTCGGGCAGCGCTCCCAGGCGAGCGGGATCATTGTTATCCGGTTTGCACAGGAGAGAAGAAGGGTTGCAGTCTGTCCTGCGAAGTCAATCATTGAGGGTCCGATGAGGGGCACGTCTACCAGAAGCGTCGCTGCAATGCCGCACGCCAGTGCGAAGGAAGAGAGGGGAACGATAACCAGGTTCGCCAACGGCGAAATCCAGCATAGACGGTTGAAGGAGCAGGCGAGGATCGGTTCCAGCCAGAGCTGGACCACGACAGTCACAAGCACCATGCTTCCCCCGGCGAGCCCCGCTGTCGCGACCATTCTGCAGCCATAGACAGCGATTTTCCTTGCCGGAGCAAACCTTGAATCGGCGATTGCTTCGATCAGAATTTCGCATCTGGTGCGAAGGTATCGTCCCTTCTGATTCCAGAAGCCCGGTTCGAGAAAAAGGCGAGCCTGATCCCCGCAATGCAGCAGAGGTTTCCATAGCGGCTTGAGAAACGTATTCACAGCAGTTGCGGCATTGGTCGCAATTGCCATGACCGAAAGGAAAGAGAGCTGAAAACCGGTATCGAACAGCCAGTCCGGTTCTATGGCAAGAAGAATCAGGGCCGCGGCGACGAGAATGTTCACTGGATCGGCCCGACGCAGGATCATCCTGCCGGCCAGATAGAGGAGGAACATCCAGAGGCAGCGGCTGATGCTTGCCTGAAAGCCGACGATGCACGTGTACAACAGGATCAGAAAAGCGGTGAGCAGGAGCCTGAGTCTTTCCGGCAGCCGGGCCAGTCTTAAGACCTGCAAAACCACCCATGAGAGCCAGGCTACGTGCAATCCGGAAACGACAAGGACATGAAGTGTCCCTGAATTCTGGAACGCTTCGCGTGTGTCGTCATTCAGCCCGGAGTAATCTCCGATGACGAGGCTCGCGAGAATGGCAGCCGGCTGTTCCAGACCCTTTTCCTGCAGCGGCTTGACTGTTCTCTGCATTCGTCTGTGAGCGGAATTTGCCAGTTCCGTCAGCGGGGTGCGGCAGCCGCCGGGGACGATCTCGAGCAGAAGAGTCGACTTCATTCTGCCGATGACGAATATCTCGCGCCGCTTCAGCACGTTCACTCTTCGCAGCGATCCGGGGTTCTGAAAGTCGCGGGGAATCCGCCATGTCGCCCATCCTCTGATCCCGTCTCCGCGCTGTGGAGTCATATAGTGGACAGTGGATTTCGGGATGCCCAGAATTACCTTCCCGCTGCAGAGCAGCCAGCGGTCTTTCTTCAGGAATGATTTCAGTGCAACCGTGGCCAGAATCTCTTCTCCGCGCGGCTCGCTTTCCTCTACGCAGGCTGCGAACGAAACCGGCTGCTCCAGCGGGAAGGCTCCCGTGGCAAGATGTGCCCGAAGGTCGAATTCGTCGAATCCATCCCGGTGAGCAAGCGCTGTCAGCAATCCGCCGGATGCAACGGCAGCCATCCCGAGCATCCAGGACAGGTTGAGCCTTTTGCGCCCAAGCGCCACGAACGACGCGATGATGAGGCAGATATCTGCGGCGACCAAGGCGGAGAATACATATTCATCGACCATGAGCGACGCGGCTATTCCGAGTGCAAACGAGAAAACGACGGCCGCGAGCGGCCTGTGTGACTGATTCAGTAGGAAATTGCATTCTGCCACGGGTTTGTCCGGTGGCTGCGTCTGTTAACTGCCGGCGGTCAGCCGCACGACCGTTTCGAAGTGGTAGGTCTGGGGAAACATATCGAGCCCCTCGACCATGTCGATTCTGTAATCGCCGGGCGAAACCACCGAGAGATCTCTTGCCAGTGTCTGTGGATCGCACGAGACGTACACGATAGTTCGCGGCTTGAGCTCTTTGATCCGTCGCATCACCTCCACACCGGCTCCGGTGCGTGGCGGGTCCAGCACGACCAGGTCGGGCAGCGGTGAGATTTCGCCAGACTCCAGATACTGAAGCACGTCTGCGCATATCGGATCGATGTTGTTCATCCCCGCTCCGGCACTGTTGATGGCACACAGTCGGCTGGCTTCCGGGGCGCTCTCGACTGCAACGACACGGGAAAACTCTGCGGCCAGAGGAATGGTAAATAGTCCGACTCCTGCGAAAAGATCCAGCGCCAGGCCCGAGCCGGAGCCTTTCGTGCAACTCCGGACGATCTCTGCCAGCTGCTCTGTCATGAGATCGTTGGCCTGGAAGAATGCCGCGGCAGTAACTGAATATCGAAACATGCCTGCTTTTTTTGTAATCGCCTTGCCTTCGCTTTCGCCTGTGGCGGCTGTGCCGGTCCAAACATCTTCCTCTTCCGACGCGAGTAAGTCGACTTCCTGCGGAAACCGGGTGCCCTCGATGACGCGCCTTCTCAGAGCATCGAGGGCCTTATTCAGAATAGAGGTAAACAGCGGGCACTGATCGACGTCTTCGACGGCATGGGATCTGCAGCGGAAGAAGCCGATGACGTTCTTCGGCTCCGATTCACGCACCTGCATTCTTGCTCTGGAACGATATCCGTATGGCCTGGGGCAGGCCCGCATGGAAATGGGAATTCCGTGCGTTTCGGGAAAGCGGTGATGCAGCAGCTCTTCGAGGATCTGCCGTTTCGCGGCAACCTGCCGTTCATATCCGATGTGCTGCCATTGACAGCCGCCGCATTTCTCGAAGTATGGACACACCGGAGCCGACCGCCCTGGACCGGGTTCTATAATCCTGACGATCCTGGCGCGAACGAAGTTTTTCTTCTCTTCAACTGCACGTACCAGAAGGCGGTCTCCCGGTGCGGAGAAAGGGACGAACACTACTTTGCCCATATGCCTTCCCAGTCCGTCGCCGCCGTACGTGAGTTTCGCGATAGAAACTTCGAAAGTAGCTGGTTTCACGTTTCCCGATCCAATGCGGCCTGTTTCAAAGCCGGACGATGCTCAGTTCGCCGATCCCAAAAAGCCGGTGGAGCTTCTCCCGCAGGAAGTTGTCGCGGATCTTCTCGTAAGTCTCTTTGGGCAGACGTTTCTTGTAAACTCTCAGATCTTTCCTGGCTTCCTTCTCGAGTTCGTCCATTTGTTCCCCGGCAGCCGCGGACTTCAACTCCGCAACCAGAAGATCGTCGACTATCGCCAAATCCCGCTCAAGCGTCTCGCTGTCGATATGGCCCGCCGTTTCGATGTTGTGGAGGATCTCGTCCAGTCTGGCCAGCACGCGGGCACTGCCTTCCTGCCTGTTATGTTTCTCAGAGAAGACCCTTATTTCATCCATTATTCGGGAAAGATATCCGGTAATCTCGGCCGGATCCGGATCGTCCTGCGCGGAGGATTCCGCCGGGGACTCTCCGACATGGGATTCGATGTGGCTGGCGTACTCGGCCATCACGCTGTCGTGGCAGTAGCAGAGCGTGTTTAACTTGGAACGTGCTTTATCTCCCCGGGCAAAGAACCTGTCCATCGCGATATCTATGCCGCGGATTGCCACGCTCAACGGCACTCCTGCGTCGCGCCATGCCGCTATCAGGTTCCAGTCCAACGGAGAGAGCAGCAGGTGTTTTCCTCTCTTTCTTACGAAGTGTTCCTCTATTTCCGTGAAGTAGTTGTAGTAATTCATACGCAATTCATTCGATCAGTCTCGTCTCCAGCGGCGGATGAACGCCGGAACTTTCAACTATGGTGAAGTTGATGCGCCCCAGGGTCTGTCCCCATTCGGTCTGGACTTCAACGCGCCACTTCCCGGGTGCGATTCCCTTTTTTGCCGTGAAGCCTCGATACCCTCCTTCCCGGCCTCCGAGTATCGGAAACCGTATACGGTCAGTGCGCTGCCATCCTGCTTCTGTCTTCCGGCTCCAGACATGAACAACCGGAATCCGGACCCCTCCGGGCGCAAAGACGGCAGTAAAGCAATATGCTTTCTCACCAGGCGACAGAATAAACGGATCGTCCCATTTCTTCCAGAACTGAAGGAGAGGCGGGGCGACATACTTGACCTCGTAGCCTGCCGGCGTCCGCCTCACACTGTGATAGATGCCTGCCGACTTCAACGCCAAAGGAACTGGTGGAATCAGGTTGGCGAAATAGAGGATATTGAGCGCCAGGAAGACAGACCCGGTCCATACGGCGATGGGAAGCATCCGGCATCGCCATTCATTTCTTTGGGTGCTCAATCCAAGGCCAAACAGCGACAGGCAGACAACCAGGCTGATCACTCCTGCCGTCAGAAAGACCAGGACGTCCACCCTTGTCAGGACGACCGGCAGAAAGAACGCAAGGAATGTGAAAAGACAAAAAAGATACAGAGATGCCAAAAGCTCCCGATTCTGCAGGCGCTGTTCGAGGAACTCATTCCCGATCCAGAGAAAGACCAGAACGAGGAAAAAGAACTGAGTTCGGGTCCATGAGGCGCTCTTGAAATAGAAGATGACGTAGCTTGAGAAAAGCCCCCCGAAGCAGAATTGTATTACCCACAGGAAGCGCGGCTCGATTGCTGCCAGCCACCCGGGCAGGAGTCCGCCGCACTGTCGGCGCAGTACCAGGAAAATCACCGTTCCTATGAGAACGAGGTAGGAGAGAAGGATAAGGTTGTCGACAAGATTATCCACCCGGGTGAGGGTAAGGGAGTCCCAGATGAAGCCGGCGGCAAACAGAACCAGTCCGTGATATTTTTCGTGCTTTCTGTAAAAAGACTTGATTCTTGCTCTGAACGAGGACTCTTCGGGACAAGCCCTTATCTCATCAGCTTCCATGTGCATTCAGCTTGAAACCGGGTTTGTGCGCAGCCGGATACTCGAGTTTGTTCAGTATCAGGACAGATTCCCGTGCCTTGCCTGGATCCTGTCTTCCAGTCGCATGGCTATTCGGCCGGATCCTACCGCTTCATGGAGCGCCTCGACGACGCTTCCATCGAATTTGATCCCTGCCTTAGACCGTATGATCCTAAGTGCAAGCTCAACCGGTGTGGAGTTCCGGTAGGGTCTCGTGGTGGTCATGGCATCGAAGCAGTCAGCGACCGTGATGATGCGCGCGATCTTCGGTATCTCGTCGCCTCTTAGTCCCTGTGGATAGCCGCTGCCGTCGAGTTTCTCGTGATGAGACTGAGCTCCGGGAAGGATATCTTCCATCTGCGGAATATGCTTCAGCATCTCATACCCGCTCGTGGTATGGGTCTTCATCACTTCGTACTCGCTGCTGGTGAGAGGCGAAGGTTTATTGAGGATCCTGCTGTCGATCATCAACTTGCCTATGTCGTGTATGAGCGCGCCTATCCTGATACGTTCGATTTCATCTTCAGGAACTGCGAGCACTTTCGCTATTTCGACGGAGAATCGCGTTACCCGTTCGGAGTGTCCCCTGGTGTACAGGTCTTTCTCGTCGATGGCCGTCGCTATCGAGCGGAATATTTCGATCTGAGGCTTGCCGCTTCTGCGTGCAGCCCGTTTCAGTTCTTCCAGCCTGGTCTGCAGAATCGTTTCGGGTAATTCCCGACGCCCGGCGAATCTGACCGGCGGGTAATATGACCGCTTGTGATACCGAATCCTGTCCCACAGCGGGGCGGTTATGCTGAAAAGATCTTTCCTGCGCATCTAATCAGGTGCTCGCAAAAACCTAATGCTTGAAGTGACGTATCCCCGTGAATACCATCGCGACATCGTTTTCGTCGGCTGCGGCTATGACTTCGGCATCGCGCACTGAACCGCCGGGTTGAATGACTGAGCGGATGCCATAGCGAACCGCTGTCAGCAATCCGTCAGGGAAGGGGAAGAAGGCATCCGACGCCATCGAACTCCCCTGAAGCGGAAGCGTTGCCTTCGACGCTCCCCATTTCACAGCATCGACACGGCTTGTCTGGCCGGCGCCGATGCCCAGCATCCTTGAAGCGTCGCAGAAAACGATCGCGTTTGATTTGACGTGCTTCACGACACGCCATCCAAAGAGAAGCGCTTCAATCTCCTCCTCTGTCGGCTGACGCCGGGTCACTACTTTAAGATCCTTTGCCAGCGTGAAGTGTACGTCTTTGTCCTGTACCAGGAAGCCTCCCCCGATCTGTCGGTGCTGGAGGTCCAGACGGATGTCGGGTCCGACTTTCAACAGTCGTATATTCTTCTTCTGCTGCAGGATTGCCAGTGCTTCGCTTTCGAAATCCGGCGCGAGCACGACTTCAACAAAGGTCTTGTTAATCTCATCAGCCGTATCGACATCGACTGTCCGGTTCAACGCGACAACGGAACCGAAGGCCGATACCGGGTCGCTCTCCCTGGCCAGCGTGTAGGCGTCGGCCAGCGTGTCTGACTGTGCGACGCCGCAGGGATTTGTATGCTTTATGATTGCCGCGGCCGGCCTGTCAAACTCCAGCACGAGGGCCCATGCTCCGTCGGAATCCAGGAGGTTGTTATAGCTCAGCTCTTTGCCGTGCAGGAACTGGGCTCCGGCGACGCCTCCGGCAGGTTCACCCGATCTCCGGTACAGCGCCGCCCGCTGGTGAGGATTCTCCCCGTAGCGAAGGTCGGTCATCTTTTCCAGGGAGAGTACTTCTATCGCCGGCATTCCCAAGACTTCCTTCTTTGGCCCGTCAGGCGACCATGTCCTTTCGGAAAACCAGGTCGCAATTGCGCTGTCGTAGGAAGCTGTTGCTGCAAAAGCCTTCTGCGCAAGGGTGAATAACGTGGCGTCGCTCACTTTTCCACCGCTGGCCCTCAACTCCTCCATCACCCACCTGTAGTCGCGTGGATCTGTCAGGACGACGACGCCGGCATGGTTCTTTGCCGCAGAACGGATCATGCTGGGTCCGCCGATGTCGATCTGTTCGATCACCTCGTGGAAACTTACCCCTTCCTTTGCCGCAGTCTCGCGAAAGGGATAGAGATTCACCACGACCATGTCTATCGGTTGAATCTGCTGGGTTTTCAACTGGGCGAGGTGCGATGCTTTTTCTCTAATAGCAAGGAGCCCGCCGTGGATTTTGGGGTGAAGGGTTTTTACCCTTCCATCAAGGATTTCGGGAAAACCGGTGTATTCCGAGACATCCGTCACCGGGAGATTGTGATCACGCAGGTGGCTTGCGGTTCCGCCGGTCGATAGGAGTTCGACCCCCAAATCGTGAAGCAGCTTCGCCAGCGGGATGAGGTCGGTTTTGTCGGAGACGCTGATAAGAGCTCTGTGTAGTTGGATCACGGGTACCTCCTCGGATGAATAACTCTAAAAGACGGTTCCAACATGACTTCCCGGAGACTCTCAAAAGTTTATTATGCTTTCTTCCCGGAAGCGGTTACAAGAACCAAATTCCCGCCCCTCGGGCAAGAGGGAAGGGAACCCAAAACGAGGTTTCTAATTTTGTTCTTGACAATCCTGAATACACTCGACTAGGCTTTTCCCAAAAATCTCTAGTCTTTTTGTCGGTACAGGGCTGAATCGCCTCGAGGCTGTATTTGGCCTGCTACAACGTGCGAAGGTGTTGTTTAGAGGGGAATGTCATGAGTAAAGTAACGGGCACTGTCAAGTGGTTCAACAACACAAAAGGATACGGATTCATCTCACAACCTTCAGGAGCAGATGTCTTCGTTCACTACAGTTCAATTCAGGAAAAAGGCTACAGAACGCTTCGTGAAGGCGAACAGGTGGAGTTCGATGTCAAGCAGGGACCGCGCGGCCCGCAGGCTGAGCACGTGGTCAGACTTGAACCACAGAGACAGGCTGCGGGATAGTCAGCGGCTGTCGGCTGAGGCTGTGAATCGAATAGCATCGTCCTCGATTGCAATAGAAAAAGCGACGGCCGTGCAGTTGTGTTTTGTCTGAATGTTGCGCGTCTGCGTTGCTATGTACTTTGCGAACTGGGCATAAGAGAGTGGTGTCTCGTTTTCGCCACTTCCTTTCACACGCAGTAGTGCATCATAGAGGGCCCGCACTTTCTCTTCCTCGGCTTTGGGATCTGAGATCGAGATACGGATTTTGTCTTGTGCAGTGCGTCCATGGTGAGGAGTCGTGTCTCGTGCGGGTGCCGCTTCGGTTCCGGCATCTCTCCCCATTTCTTTCTCGGCCTGGGTTCTTCGCCAGAGGTCCCGGTAGACGTAGTACCGGGTAATGAGAGTATTGAAACGGAAGCGCTGCGAAAACGACAGATCTGAGCATTCGGAGAGTCTCTTGACCATTTTCTCGACCCGGAGTCTCAGGTCGTCGGGCGGGGTTTTTCGGTTCCCTGCAAAGAAGATGTGATATTCGGTTTTGAGCCTTCGCAGGCAGTCTTCCAGATTTGCCAGGTCTTCGTCGTACATAGCCGTTCCTCAAGAAGCGGGTGTGCTGTAAATCATTCAATTGACAGTGTTAGTGCCATGTGTTGAAATCTACGCATGATTGAGCGACAGCATCTGCTTCGAAAAATTCCTCCGGTTGATCAACTGCTGTTGCGGCCGGCGATAGTGTCGTGCATCGACCGCACCGGCAGGGAATTCGTTGTCTCAGAAATCCAGAGACTCCTCCAGGGAATTCGTGATGCGATTCTGTCCGGCGAGGTTTCCGCCGGCGACTTGAGCCCGGAGAAGATCGAAATGTCCCTGCTCGAGACGGTGGAACGACGGCTGCGGCCGAAGCTCCGGACTCTGATCAATGCCACGGGCGTCGTTCTCCACACAAACCTCGGACGGGCGCTTCTGTCGGAAGCAGCCCAAAAGAGTCTATCGGCATTTTCCGGCAATTACACAAACCTGGAATACGATATTGATTCGGGCGGAAGGTCTCACCGTGACAAACTTCTTGAGCCTCTGCTGCAGGAGGTGCTCGGTTGTGAAGCTGCCACGGTGGTGAACAACAACTCGGCCGCAGTGTATCTTATTCTCAATTCACTTGCCTGCGGCAGGGAAGTGATCGTTTCCCGCGGCGAACTGGTGGAGATCGGAGGTTCCTTTCGGATACCCGATATCATGAGCCGTAGCGGCGCTATCCTGCGCGAGGTGGGGACGACGAACAAGACGCGTATCCAGGATTACCGGGATGCCATAGGACCCAATACCGCGTTGCTGCTGCGCGTTCACCCCAGCAATTTCCGGATGCTCGGCTTCGTTGAAAAGCCCGGACTTCGTGAGCTCGTGAACCTGTCGAGGGAGGCTGGAATTCCGCTCGTCGAGGACATCGGCAGCGGTTTGTTAGTGGATCTGAAACCCTATGGAATCCAGGATGAACCGGTGGCGCAGGAAAGCCTGGCTGCAGGGGCTGACCTGATCTGTTTCAGCGGCGACAAACTTCTGGGAGGGCCGCAGGCCGGAATAATTGCAGGTGCGGGCAAACTGGTCGGCTTGATCAGGAGGAATCCGCTGATGCGGACTTACAGGGTGGAAAAGCTGATCTATGGCGCCCTGGAGGCCACCCTCGCGAGCTACCGATTGGGCAGGGCGGCTGAGGAGATACCGGTCGTGCGAATGATCGCCATGACGGCTGCGGATCTGAAAAAGCGTGCCGGGGCGTTCGCCCGCAGACTTAAATCCGCGCTCCCGTCAGATGTCCGGGTTTCGCTGGCGGAAGGGAGTTCGGTGGTGGGAGGCGGATCATGCCCTGAGTGCCGGCTCCCAACGACTCTGATTGCTCTCGAGGTGGCACACACAGGTCCCAACGCTATCGAATCAAGACTGCGTCTGCAGGATCCGGCGATCATCGTGCGCCTGGAAATGGACAGGTGCCTGATCGACCTTCGCACTGTCTTTCCGGAACAGGAGCCCTTCCTGATATCGGGGATTCAGAAAGCACTGGCTGAACCTGCCTGATGAACGAAATCATACGACCGAAAATGTGAGCCGCGCCGTTTCCACATCAGCGCTGTCGAGGCGCACGCGCACGCGCGATCCCAGTTCAAAACGCCGCCGCCTCCTCTCCCCGATGAAGGAATGGGTTCTTTCGTGGTAGCCGTAGACGTCATCCATCAGGGCGCCGGCCGGCACAAATCCCTCGACGAAGTGGTCGAGGAGTTCAACGAAGAACCCCTGGTGCATAGCCGAAAGCACGATCGCGTCGAATTCTTCTCCGACTTTGTCGGACATGAACTGAACCTTCTTGATCTTTTCGATTTCCCGCTCCGCATCGTCGGCATTACGCTCGCGTGAAGAGGTGTGGGAGGCAATTTCCGGCAGCCGTTCCGCCAGTCTTTCCTTCCACCCGGGCTCGGTCCTGTCTCCCATGTCGGCCTTCAGCAAGCGATGGACGAGCAGATCGGGATAGCGGCGGATAGGAGAAGTGAAGTGGGTGTACTCGGCCGTCGCGAGTCCGAAGTGGCCCAGATTGGCTTCAGAATAACGGGCCTGCATAAATGACCGCAGCATCAGATACGCGAGGAATCTCTGCTCGACCTTGCCTCCGAGCTTTGCCACGAACCGCTGGAAGTCTTTCGGCCGGTATTCCCCATTCCGTTTTTCCAGCTTGTAGCCGAGTGCCAGTGCGAAGTCGGCGAACTGCTCGACCTTCAGCGGATCCGGCTTCTCGTGGATTCGGTAGAGGACAGGGCCGCCTGATGCAGTCAGTCTTTCGGCCACGCATTCGTTGGCCAGGAGCATGAACTCTTCAACGATGCGGTGGGCGATATTACGCTCCGCCGGTACGATCCTGATAACCCTGCCGCTCTCATCAAATTCCATATCGGGTTCCGGCAGATCGAAATCGACGGCTCCTCTGCGATATCTCTTGTTTGACAGGACGATGCAGAGTTCCTCCATGAGTTCGAAGAGTCCCACCAGTTCCGCATACCGGCTTCTCTCCTTTGATCCGGGATCCGTCAGGATAGCCGCGACGCTCGTGTAGGTCATCCTCGCACGGCTTCGGATCACCCCTTTGACAAAGCGCCTGTTAACCACCTTCCCCTTGGGATCCACTTCGATCAGTGCGGAAATGACCAGCCTGTCGACTTCAGGCTTCAGGCTGCAGATTCCGCTGGAGAGTCTGGGAGGGAGCATCGGTATTGCCCTGTCCGGGAAGTACACGGACGTCCCGCGCGCGTAGGCGTCGGCGTCCAGAGCGGTTCCTTCCCTGACGTAATGGGAAACATCAGCGATATGAACGCTCAGGAGGTAGTTGCCTGAAGGGAGTCTCTTGAGCCCTACCGCATCGTCGAAGTCCCTGGCCGACTCGCCGTCGATCGTGACGACGACCTCGTCGCGGAAATCTTCGCGTCCCGCCGCTTCCTCCGCAGAGAGGCTTTCAGGAAGGCTTTCCGCCTCCCTATTGGCCTCGGAGCTGAATTCCACCGGCAATCCGAATTTGTGTTGGACAATTCTGTACTCAATTCCCGGATCATCCGGGTAGCCCAGCACTTCTACTATCCGGCCCTGCGGGGTCCGGTTCCGTCCGGGAACAATCGTGATTTCAGCCGCGACAATCTGCCCGTCGCGAGCTTCCTTGCCGTCTTTGTAGGAGACGCGAATGTCGTGACACACACGCGTGTCTAGGGGGACGATGAAGGGGAATCGGGGGTGAGCATAGTATCGTCCGACTATTGTGGGGTACTTGCGTTCGAGTACCCTGACGACCGTTCCCTCGGTCCTTTCTTTCTCCTCCCGCGCTCCTACCCTGCGTCCGCGGAACCCTCTCCTCTCCGGAATCTTTCGCTTTGAGATCTTGACCAGCACCCGGTCGCCATGGAGGGCGTCTTCCATGTTGCGGGCAGGAATGAAGATGTCTTCCTTCTGGAGAGTCCGTTCATCGGGAACCAGAAAACCGTAGCCATCCCGGTGACAGGTCAGAACTCCGGAAACAAGGTTTTCGCGCGCGGCGGTCGTATAGCGCGCCCGTTTCACCCGGTGGATCACTCCTTCCGAGTCCAGTTCGTCCAGATAATTCCGCAGACTCCTGCGGTCATCACTGTCGATATCCAGAACGCGGACGACGTCTCGGAAGGTGAACTCCCCGTTTTTCAGGGATCGTATATACCGCAACGCCCTGTCCTTCTGCGATTTCGTGAGCACTTGTCCTCTCTCAACCTATCAGGGTATGACGCGTTCCGGGCAGATACAATACGGCGGTTGCGCTCAGCGCAGGACAAACCACTGACTCTCACCATGCTGGACCGCGCCGCCGCTCTCGGCCGAATAGGACATCAGGGGAGCGTTATCGTCTGCAGCAACTGCGAATACAAGCCAGCCTTCAAAGGAATCCCCCGACTTGAGATCCTGACGCAACTTCGGCCGGGGAGGAACCACCGGTACCTGCTTGTAGTCTTCGCCTGCGGCTGAATAAGCGGTGAAATGGTCAGGAAGGAGTTTGTGCACGCAGAGGCCCGGCACCCCTCGAGCGTAATACTCGAATCTCACCAGCGCGAGTAGATACTCCATTCCCGCCGGAGCAGGAGTATTGCCGGTATCGGCCGCCTGAAGGCGTTTCCACGCTTCCTCTCCTCTGATCACTTCCTTGAGCGTAAGCTTCACATCGTAAAGTTCATGTGACGTGTATCCCTCTCCACAACTGATGATCCCGGTGATCGTCTCTCCCGCCGGTGCGGCGCTGCTGGGCGACGAGCCTCTGGCCTGTGCAAAAGCCGACGGACAGAGAATCGCGAGCAGTATCAATGCAACAAGCAAGTGCCTCATGATCGAACCACGTCCTCCGTAGAATTTGCAATGCACCATAATAGCCGGAGTCACTTATGCGGCAAACACTATTCAGCAGCGGGAGGCAAGCAGGTCTTCGAGTATGCGAACCACGGAAGCACGGTGGGTTCCGGCCCAGAAAACCCTGCCACACGTTGGACAGGACTTGAAGCTTTTCTGAGTCCTGTAGACATACTCGGGCACAGCTTTCCGAACGGATTCGCGTGGGATTGCGAGCAGCGCCTCGTTGCAGGAAAGGCACCGTGTGAGGAGCGAATCCAGGCTGCCGACGTTCACGGCCTTGAAGACCTGCCGAACCTGCTCGAGAACATCCTGGCTTTCTATGTAGATAAATGACCGGACCGTACGCCTGATCAGAAGCCTGGTGTCCCGCGACAGCAGAATACGCCGTTCCCTGCAGGAAACGTCAATCAGTTCGTCATCCGAGAAACTGTTTGAGTAAAGGACGTCAAATCCGGCGATGCGCAGCCATCTTGCCAGTCTCCCCAGCATGACGTCGGCGATGAACCGAGGAGGCCCCTCTTCAGGTTCAAACTGCGGGTTCTTTGCGGCAATCTGTTCCTGCCTCGCGTCGGCCGCTTTCTTTCGCGTGATAGAGTTGCTCATGCATCCGCAAGTTTTTTCTGCAGCAATTCATTGACCATCTGCGGATTAGCCTGCCCCTTGGTTTCCTTCATCACCTGGCCCACGAAATAGCCCAGCACCCGGGTTTTGCCTGAGCGGTATTCGGCCACCTGCTTCGGGTTTGCTGCAACTATCCGGTCCACGACGGCTCCAATGCTGGCTTCATCGCTGACCTGTGCCAATCCGAGACGCTGGATGATTGCGGCAGGCTCTTCAAGGGTACGTGTCATTTCCTCGAACACGGTCTTGGCGATTTTGCCGGAGATTTCGCCCGAATCTATCTTGCTGATCAGCGCGGCGAGACTATCCGGAGAAATCGGACAATCCTCTATCTCCTTGCCCATATTCTTTAGGGCGAAGGCAAGGTCGCCCATGATCCAGTTGGCGGAGGATCGTGGATTGCCGGATACTTCTGCACACCTTTCGAAATACTCAGCCGTGGCGCGCGTTGAGGTGAGGAGGAGCGCATCGTCAATTGAGAGACCGTATTGGCGGACAAACCGCTCCATACGCGCTCCTGGAAGCTCCGGAACCGCTTCCGTCAACTCGGCTATCCATGCGGGGTCAAGCTTCAGCGGCGGCAGGTCGGGTTCAGGGAAATAGCGGTAATCGTGCGCTTCCTCCTTGCTCCGCATCGTGAAGGTGCGTCCTGACGATTCATCCCAGAGCCTCGTTTCCTGTACTACCGTACCCCCTTCCGAAAGCACCTGCATCTGCCGCTCTATCTCATAATCCAGCGCCCTTTGCAGAAACCGGAACGAGTTGAGGTTCTTTATCTCGACTTTCGTGCCGAACTTCTCCGATCCCTTCGGCCGCACCGACACGTTCGCGTCACAGCGCAGGCTCCCCTCTTCCATGTTGCCGTCACAGATTCCGATATAGAGAAGGGTCTTTCGCAGGTGGATCAAGTAATCATAAGCTTCCTGGCTGCTGCGGAAATCAGGCTCACTGACGATTTCGATCAGGGGAACACCCGTCCGGTTCAGATTCACATGCGATCTTTCTTCATCGTGGATCGACTTGCCGGCGTCGTCTTCCATGTGAATCCGCGTTATCCCGAACGATTTCTCCTGCCGGTTCACGATCTTGCCCGTATCAGTCCTGTCCCCGGAGTAGACCTGCACCCTGCCGTGTTCCCCAAGAGGGAGCTCGAACTGTGAAATCTGATATCCCTTGGGGAGATCCGGATAGAAATAATTCTTTCTGGCGAAAACGGATGTCTCGCTGACTTTGCATCCCAGCGCCACGGCCGCCTTGACGGCCATCGCCACCGCTTCGCGGTTTACAACCGGGAGCGCTCCCGGGAGCGCAAGGCAGACAGGACATGTATTCGAATTAGGAGGAGCTCCAAACTGCGTGCTGCACCCACAGAATAGCTTTGACCGCGTCAACAGTTGCGCGTGTACCTCGAGTCCAATAACAGGTTCGAATTCCATAACTGCATTATAAGGAAAACGAGGCGGTCGGATCGTGGAAATTTCGCCGAAGGGAAGGATGCCGCCGGCAGGTTGATCCGGCCGGCGGCAAAGACGGAACTATGCAGAGACTGCCTTTTTCAGTGCAGCGGCAGCCGGCGCCTCCTGTTTCTGGATCTTCAGGAAAACCAGAACCGCTGCGCCCGCCAATCCGCCGATGGCGATCAGAGTCGTCACAGCCGGAAGAGCGAATCCCCATTCGAAGAGGAATCCGACAATAATCGGTGACAGGATCGCCCCGCCGCGGCCGACTCCGACAGCGAAACCGGTTCCGGATGCACGCACGTGCGTTGGGAAGGAATGTGCAAAGAGCGCGAACATCCCTACGATGGCCGTGTTTCCGAAGAAGCCGCAAAGTCCCGCCAATAGCCCCATGGATACCAGGTCGGCAGGGGAGTAGCCGAAAGCCGCGATAAAGACTGCGCCGAGAGCCATCGTGGCCACGGTGAGCTTTTTCGGGTCAAACCGCATGCTCAGCAGGCCGAAGATGGTCCCGCCGATTGCGCCCCCGATATTCGCACAAACCAGCACATTACCCGCGGAGGAAACGGCAAAACCCAGATCCGCTACGACTTTTGGAACCCATTTGAGAATGAAGTAATAGGTGGTGATGTGGAGGAAGTATGCCATGGTCACAACCACCGTCACGCCCAGCAGCCCCGGACGAAACAGATCCCCCATGGATTTCTTTCTTACTTGAGGGGCCACTTCAGGAAGCACATCGATCGGCGCATGGCCCATCCGGATCATGGCCTTGTTCACCTTCTCCAGCGCTCCTTTCGGCTGCTTGCGCACCAGCCAGTGTACCGACTCCGGCGCCAGAAAATAGAGC
This sequence comes from Acidobacteriota bacterium, assembly GCA_012719355.1. Lineage (GTDB taxonomy): Bacteria > Acidobacteriota > UBA6911 > UBA6911 > UBA6911 > UBA6911. The sequence goes on along the minus strand of JAAYAM010000018.1, from coordinate 22,067 downwards.
GTCGGGATGAGCAGGGTTGTCACCGTAGCACCGAGATAGAACACCGAGCGCCAGTCGTAGCTCGTCAGCAGCCAGGAAGCAACACTTCCGCCGATGACACCTCCCACAGGATAACCGATCGACATGATTGCAACGCAGAAGTGCCGCCGACGCAGGTTCGAGAATTCCGCAGTCGTAGCATTGACTGCAGCCAGCAGTCCTCCGAGCCCCAACCCGGTCAATACCCGCCAGAACGACAGCTGGGCTATGCTTGTCGATGTCGGCGTCACAAACATGCCGAACGCCATCAGCGCCAGGCAGCCGAGCATAGTGCGCCGGCGGCCGATCGCGTCGGCGATCCCTCCAATGATGATGGAACCTATCGCCATTCCGATCAGCTCCATCGACAGCACTACGCCCAAAGCTCCACGGTCCACACTCCATTCGGCAGCTATGCCGGGAGAGGCGAAGCTGATGGACAGAACGTCAAAGCCGTCGATACCGTTGAGTACGCTTGTCAGCACAATTATTGCGATCTGAAGCCGGCTCATCGGAGCCTTGTCCAGTATCTCGCGTGGGTCCTTAGTCATATCCGTGAGAACTCCCCTGTTTGGCTCTTGTTTCCGACCGTCGTTCAACCTTATTTCTGCCGGCGGTGGATTTGGTAGCTCCGATCATACATGAACAAAGTGTTTTCTCAGTCGCAAATTTTCGAAAATCTTCTTGTTAACGGGACCGTGTCTATTTACCGAGATGCCCTGGGAGCGGACAGGGGAACTAATCTGCTGCATTTCAGGGTGGGAAAGTGAGTAGGACTCGTCATTTCTCTGAAAATGAAATTCCGGTCAACGGTTTCCCATTGTCTATGCAAGTCGTTGAAAAATCAGAGAGTTGACAGTACAGGAAGCGCCGGCCGCCGGGTTTGGCACGGCGAATGCAATCTGTACTTCACGAGCGCTGCCTTTCCGGTTCGGGATTGCTGGGGCGGCAATTATTGAGGGATAACCGGACTGGTATTCAAGAGCAGCGCTCGATCACTTTTTCTCATGGTCCTGGAGGAATTTCCCGACCACTTCCTGTGCTTCCTTCTCCACATTGTCAATTCCGAGCCAGATAATCGTTTTGTCAGAGCGGAACCAGGTCAGCTGTCTCTTGGCATAACGCCTGCTGTGCAGCTGCGTTTCTTCGATCGCCTGTGCCAGCGAGATCTTCCCCTGGAGATATGCCGCAACCTGCCGGTAGCCGATCGCCTTGAAAGCCTGAGCCGAGGGGTAACGCTTGAGCAGTCCCTCCACTTCCTCAACGAAATTCCGCTGAAACATCTCTTCGACCCGGGTGTTGATTCTGCGGTAGAGTTCTTCCCTGGGGACTTCGATCCCGATCTTCAGCCAGCGATAATCTTCGAGGGCGTTCCTCGGCTGCTTTTGCCACCAGCTCATTGTCTTGCCGGTGGCAAGATAAACTTCGTAGGCGCGTATGATTCTTTCCGCATCGGCATCCGCAATCCTGGCGGCCGAATCCGGGTCGACGCGCTTCAGTGCACGATGAAGGATTGCGGGGCCCTTGCGACTGATGATGCTGCGCATGCGCTCTCTGAGTTGCTCTGACCTTTCCGGCCCCTCGAAAAGACCCTCGATCAGTGCGCGCAGGTAGAAGCCGGTTCCTCCGGTGACAAACGGGATGAGCCCACGGACGCTGATCTGCCGGAGGACCGCTCTGGCCATCCGCTGATAATCTCCTGCGGAGAACTCCCTGTCGGGATCCTGGATGTCCAACATGTGATGAGTGACGAGTTCTTGTTCGGCCGCGGATGCTTTTGCCGTGCCGATGTCCATGCCGCGGTAGACCTGGAGTGCATCACAGCTGACGATCTCGCCCCCGAACTGCAGTGCAAGAGAGATTGCCAGCCGGGTCTTTCCCGATGCCGTGGGTCCTATGATGGCTATTCCGAGAGTGCTCATCCGGTTTTGAAGTAGTAGCGGATGCAGGCCGCCAGCAGCAACAGCAATGCCAGCAGGACAATTCCCAGCAGTTGTGAGCGCAGGCGGTCCATTTTCTCAGTGAGACCGGAATGTCAATACGCCTTTCGTATCTCCACTCCCTGGTAATAGGTTTTCAGTATTTCTTCGTAGCTGTGACCCGCTCGCGCCATCCCGAAGGCGCCGACCTGGCACAGCCCTACCCCGTGTCCCGACCCGTGTCCATGGAACGTGAAAGATGCGATGCTGCCGTCCGGATTGTATTCGCGTTTGATAGTGAACAGCGTGTCCTTCAACCCGAGTGCGTTTCTGACCCTGTATCCATTCAGGGTGACGGCCCCGCGGGTGCCCGACACCTGCATCTGAACCGCTCTTCCGGAGGTCCCGATACGGGCAGGGGTCAGATCCCGGAATTCTCCGATATTTCCTGCAATCGATCTCAGTTTTTCTGCAAGGGCAGTGCGGGTGAAGGTTACATCCCACATCGCTGCCGGTGAGTAGCGGTCACTCGCAGCGCCGGTGGGACTAAGTTCCATTTCAAGGAAATCTATCGTCCCCTTTTGGGTGACATGAAAATAGACTTTTTCATTTCCGATCGCTCTCAGGTGTGCCACCGGAGTGGTGCGCCCCGAGTCGAGCCGGAAGAGGCTGGGGTTTGGGGAAAGCTCAAATTCCTCGGTCTTTGATCCCGACTTGATTCTGACGCGGTTTCCGGTGCCGGTATGAGCCACGTAGGTACCTTTGCGAAGGATGGCCGGGTGGGCCGATTCCACCCAGCGAATAAGGAGAGAGAGCGCATCCCCCCTGCGCATCGGTTCATCCGGCCTCACAGTGTTGTCGGAAAAAGGGAGCCACATCCGGTTCTTCATCAGGTATGTGACCGAAATACGGGTAGCCTCCGGCACGGCGCTTCCATCCCTGAGATTCCCCAGGTAATAGTCCATATCCCGAAGCGAGGTTTTGCTCTTGATCTCTCCCGCACCAAAGAAGGCTTCCGCCGCGTAGTGGTGAAAGCCGGCCCGTGTGGTTATGTCCTTCACGCGGGAGGGTTTTTCAGACTGGCGGACCTTTGCTATCTTCACTGCTCTCTCGATCCATTCTTCCGCTTCACTGCGTTCAACCGGGCCGGCGAGAGATTCTGCGCTAATCCGGGATCCTGGAGGGATGATGCCGATAACGCGGGCCAGTTCGATATTGCGGTTTGCAACCGTTCCATCGTCTGCCACGATCACCTGTTCGATCGTGTGCCGCCCTTCCAGGACTCTCTCTCCCTTGCCGGGAGCGCTTTCAATTGCGCAAAAAACGCTCTTCAGATAGGGAACAGGTGGAGTATCGAACACATTTGAGGAATCTTCCGTCCTTCCTCCGCACGTGGACATGTACATGGCATCGATAAGCTTGCCGTCGTAGTAGACTGCAAGTCCTGCGGTCTGCTGCACTGCCTCGTCGGTGTCTTTGTTCTCCAACGATACTCCCTCATAGACCTGACTCCTCGTGTCATCGCTCAGATCAAAGCCATCGGCTCTGAACCTGCCGGTATTCTTCATGGCATATGTCCTGGCCGCGATCGCAATTGCAGCCAATGCCGCCGGCTCCGGATAGGATTTCGGGTTGATCTCGGCTGGAAGAACTCCCAGGAGGTATTCTTCCATCGCCAGCTGGTTCACCACAGTCAGGCGACCGCCCTTGTTCGGGAATATGTCGAAGAGACCACGATAGGGTTTCCCATTGCAGCGGAGAAAATTCTCGGGAGATGACGGCTGGAAGAGAAACCCGGTTTCACTGAGAAGGAAAAGGTTATCCGGCCCTCGAAGTGACAGGCTTGTTCTTCCTCCCGCCTTCGGCGCGCTATCGCTGACGATGAACGCATCGCTGTAACCGGAAGCCGAGAGTTTCTTCTGAAGATCCTGCGCGTCACTTCTGGTGAGACACTCGCCGACCCGCACCTGCTTCAACCCGTTTGCCTTGTTGTCGTACACGATTACCGGCTCGTCCAGCAGCTTGGACAGCTTGCGCTTCAGATCGGACGCGAGTTCATCACGGCTGAAAGACGCGACCTGAACCCTGAAAACCGATGACTGCTTCAATCCTCCCTCGCGCTCCACTTGCAGCAGAATCTCGCCTTTTACAAGACGCCGTTGAGCTTCGGGCTTTTTCTCCGTCAGGTAATATTCGCCGGCGGAAGAGATACGGATTTCCGCAACGGTGGTTTCGAGCCCGATACGGATCATGGGGCCGGCAGGGGATTGACGTGCCTCGCTTTCCTTTACCGCAGGCGGCTTGATTTCGGGTTCCGGGGTGAGTGGATGCGTCGCCCGGGGATCGGTGGGAACGGGTCTTGCCGCCGGAGGAGCGGTCGGCGAGGGCGCCGAAGGCGGTTTCACCTGGGGCTTCTGCTTTCCGCACGCGGCGGAGAATACCAGAAGGGATAGTAGAATGAAGAAATTGAGTTTCTGATACGACGACTTACACAGATTCTCCCGCAACTGCCTCACGCTTCAGCTCCCCGATCGTGCGTTTCCCGTCCTTACTGAGGTTCGTTATAAGAAAGGACAAACTTAGCACCAATGTGGTCCCCGGGGAAGCCTTTTGGCAGTGGCGGAAAAGGATTTGAGTCCATGACGGCCTTGAGCGCGGCAAGGTCAAGAGAAGTATTGCCGGAAGGAGATACTATGCGGCAATCGCGATAACGCCCGTCCTTTTCTATGTAGAAAATTATGGTGGTCTGACCGCGGGAGTCGCGGAGATTCGAAGGGATGAACCACCTTTCTTGTATACGTTCTTTTATAAGGATTGCGTACTCGCCGAGCGGGAAACCTTTGGTGTCAAAGAAACCGCTCTCCTGGCTGCGAATCGCCTTCTGCTCGTCTTCAAACACCTTTACCTCTTCCTTCGGCTTTGCCGGGACAGGCGTCGGCTTTGGTATATCGGGAATCGCTGCCGGGGCCTTATTGAGCGCAATATTGAGATCCCCTTTCTTTTCCGTGACCGGATCCGGCTTGATCAGCGAAGGCACTTCCGAGAGCTCTGGTGCCGTTTCCACGGGGGGCGGCACCGCCGCAGCCGATAACGGTTCGGCCGATTGCGGCTTTGGTTCAAGTCGAATTCTTCCCGCAGGAGCATCCTCTTTCAAAGCTTCCTTCTCTTCGTTTCCGAAGCGGATTTTGATCGGAGGTGCTCCTTCCCCTTTTTTCTGGCTGTTCAGGCCGTCCGCAAGCTCTCGCAGTCTGGCCGCTGAGGGGGCGATCATCGGGGTTCTGAGGACTGCCACTGTTCGCCAGTTCCGGTCGTCGTCATCGGCTTCGGGGCCGGCAACTCTCGTGAGGAGCGCCAGAGGGCGGAAATCATGGAACCTACCCCCGCGCAGCAGTTCCGGGAACTGAACCAGAAGTATCAGGAGAAAGAGATGAACGAAAAAGCTGCCGATCCAGGAAGCGACAATCCGCTTTGAAGGCTGCGGCCTCTTATTTCGTGATATGGCGAACTCAAACATCAGTACGCTCTCCGGCTGAGCAATCCTTAAAGTATAGAAAAGATTAGTGACATCTGTCAATTTGGGCGAATTCGCGCGCCTGCGCCTTCTCTGCCTGAGCAAGCACCTTGAGGGCGAGGGCGAGAGCTGTTCGCCCTTCTTCCCCGGTGCATTCGACCGGTTGACCGTTCCGGATCGCGTTCAGAAACGACTGCAACTCCTCAGCCAGCGGTTCTTTCTTCTCGGGAGTCAATTTCCGGTTCGCAATTTCGGGCATGCTTCCACCGGCGCGGTGATTCAGGCTGAAGATCGCGACGTCCTGGCGGGTGTAGTCGAGCGATATATACTCCTGCTTCTGGAAGAGCCGGAGTTTACGGATCTTTTCCATGGAAACGCGGCTCGCCGTTACGTTTGCCACGCATCCGTCCTCGAACTCGATGCGGGTATTTGCGATATCGATCCTTCCGGTGAGGATCGGTATCCCGACAGCGGTAACGCTGGCGATCCGGGAGGGAACAAGGAGACAGATGATGTCCAGGTCATGGATCATCAGATCAAGCACGACATCGATATCAAGGCTGCGGGGCGAAAAGAGTCCCATCCGGTGCGCCTCGAAGAAGCGGGGTCTTCCTACGATCTCCCTCAAGGCCCTCACGGCCGGATTGAAGCGTTCGAGATGACCGACCTGCAGGACGCGGCCGTTTCGACGGGCTGCGCCGATCAGTCGGTCCGCGTCCTCGAGAGTATGGGAAAGAGGTTTTTCAACCAGGACGTGAACTCCTTCGTTGAGAAACTGCTCGCCGATTTCCGCATGCAGAGTGGTGGGGGTGGCGATACTGACGGCGTCAACTCTGCCGAGCAGATCGGTATGGTTTAAGAAAGCCTTTGCGCCTAGAGGTTTGGCGATCTCTTCAGCCCTGCCGGGGAGTGTGTCTACTACTCCTGTCAAAGTCGCTCCGGGCAGCGAAGCGTAAACCCGCGCATGATGCCGACCAAGCGCTCCCACCCCCACAACACCAACTCGAATGTTATCCATACCGTTACTACCTCTGCTTACGGTTTCAGCGGCGGCAGCGCGACCACTGCAATTTCGTGCCGGTCGGCGGTTTCCACCAGCTTTTCGCGGTCAAAAACAAGGGTACGGCCGGCATCTATCACGATGGCTGTCGCACCCGCTTCAATCATGTTCCTGATGGTAAGCAGGCCGATGACAGGTATGTCGAAACGCATGTCCTGCTCCGGCTTGCTCACCTTGACGATCGTAACGTTCTTCCTGCCCGCCAGTTTTCCCGCCCGCAGGATCACTTCGTCTGTTCCTTCCATCGCCTCGACTGCGATGACGGCCCGGTCTCTAACCGCGATTGTCTGGCCGATGTCCATCTTCGCTATCTGCCAGGCGATCGGGCGGCCGTAATCCACGTCGGATTTTTCGTCCGAATCAAGCCCTCTTCGGGTCAGAATCCCGGCCGTGGCGAGATAGGGCTGCAGCAGGATGCTCGAGTCGACGAGGGTGATGCCGGACTCTTCCAGAACCTTAGCCACCCCGCCGATCAGCGAATCGGTATTCTTGCGCTTCAGGCCGGCGAGCATCCTGATCATGGTCAGGTCGGGGAGTGAGGAGCTGAATATCTGGACGTGCTTTACCTGGCCGGCCATGATCGCGCGCTGCACCCCCGAATTGCGGAACAGGCGGATAAGCTTGCCGAGCTCTCCCAGCCCGAGCCAGTGGACGGGATAGCCACAGGATTCAATCTCGGGGAAAGTCTCCTCCTTTATCGCCGCCACTACGACGTCGATTTTCTGTTCTCGAGCGGACTGCAGAACCAGGAAAGGGAAACGGCCGTTTCCCGCTATCAAACCGTATTTCATATTTCACGACAGGGAGACGGGGACCGGTGCGCGAACAATCACCGGATGAATCCCCGCTCGGAACTTTCGATAAAACCGATCAGGGTGGCGATTTCCGGCGCCGACCACTCTTTCCCCCTGATTTCCGCCAGAGCATCGCCCGTATTCAGATTCGACCTGAAACATAACCTGTAAAACTGTTTCAGCTGCCGTATCGACTCCTCCGTGAAACCCTTGCGGCGCAATCCGATGGTGTTGATTCCGTAAGTCTTTGCTTTATTCCTCTCTCCAACGGTCTTGATGAACGGGAGAGCGTCGCGGGTGATCACGGAAAATCCGCCGATGAAAGCATGGGGGCCAACGCGGCAGAATTGATGGACAGCGGAGAAAGCCCCGACCGTGGCATGATCTCCGACCGTGACATGTCCTGCAAGCGTGGCCGCATTCGCCATGATCGTACAGTCTCCCACCACGCAATCGTGCGCTATATGGCTGTAGGCCATAACAAAATTCCGGCTTCCGATGGTGGTGATCCCGTGGCCTCCCCCGGTGCCGCGATTCAGGCTCACAAATTCGCGGAAGACATTGTCGTCACCCACCTTCAGCAGGGTCGTCTCGCCCTTGTATTTAAGGTCCTGAGGATCGGTTCCGATTGAACAATGACTGTAGAAGTGACACCGCTCGCCGATTTCCGTCCAACCCTGGATGGACACGTGCGGATCGAGAACGGTGCCGGCAGCGATCCTGGTATGTGGGCCTATGACACAGTAAGGTCCTATGTGCGCTTCCGCGGAGATCTCACAGGAAGGGTCGATGATGGAAGTTGGATGTATGGGCATTGGCTAGGAAAAGAGAACTCAACTGTTTTCGGGCTTATCTACGAGAGAGCAGGAAAGCTCTGCTTCGACGGCGATATTGCCGTCGACCAGCGCCTGCCCCCTCATTTTGAAATAGCGGTCCCGCTGTGTCAGAACATTGACCTCGATCCTGAGCTGATCGCCGGGAACGACAGGCTGGCGAAAGCGACACTTGTCGATGCCCGAGAAATAAACCAGTTTGGAATGCCTGCTCTGGTCTCCATTTAACAAAAGGACAACGCCGACCTGCGCAAGAGCTTCAACCAGGAGTACTCCGGGCATGACCGGATGATCGGGAAAGTGCCCCTGGAAGAAAGGCTCGTTGATGGTCACATTCTTGAGTCCGACCATGAAGGTAACGCCGTCAGTGTCCAGAATGCGATCCACCAGCAAAAACGGATAGCGCTGGGGGAGGACCTTCAGGATTTCGTTGATTCTCCGGGTCGTCACCGTGTTTCTCATGGTTCCTCCAGAACATCTCCGTGCGATACCATCCACGGGAAATGGAGAGCACGGATCCATATTCTGAATTCCTGACGTGCGTTTTCCAGGTTACTTGGCAGGCTTTGCCGCGCCGGCCGCATATGTCTGATTATAGGTTTTTATCATTTCCTCGGTGAGGTCCAGCGATGTGTCGATCCACGCGTCACGGTTGGCGTTTGCGTAGAAAACAGCCGAAAGACCCTTTTCTTTGGCGACCTTTTCGATAACCGCCTGCATTCTCTTTGCAATGTAGGCCTCAGTTCGCGCGCGCCGATTCTCAATCTCCTTCTGGGTGTCCTGCTGGAAACGTTGAAGAGCGACGTCTTTATCGTCGATCTGATCTTCCAGCTCGGCCCGCGCTTCATCAGTCAGCTTGGAACCCTGCACGCTCAGCTGGTTTCTGAGGTTATCGAGCTCCTTCCTTATGTTGTCCAGCTCGAGATTCTTGTCGTCGACAAACTTCTGGATCTCCGAGAACATCCTTTTTCCTTCGTCAGTGGAGAGGATTGCCGGTCCCATATTGATCCATGCGATCTTTGCCGGTCCCACTGCTGCGGAAGCTTGGGGGGCGGTCGCTGGGGCGGAAGTCTGGGCAACACCGAGCAACGGCATCGCGAGAGCTGCAAAAAGAACGCGCGTAAGTAATCGGCTCATTGACTCTATTCTCCTTTTGAATTCAGCTTTTGGTGATGCCCTGGCTGAATCGTTTCTTGGTTATCAAAGCAAACAGGGCAATGCTAAATCGTACAAGTTACTACAGCTCTCCGGAAGGGCAAAGGGGAAATCAGAAACTGCGTCCCACGGTGAACTTGATGTCTTTCTTAGGTTCCTGCAGCTGATAAACCTGTCCCCCTGCCGTGAAAGTACTGTTCAACCGGTGTGGATTGTAGGCAAAGATCAACCGGAAGGGGGCACTCACAACCGGGAGGACAAACTGCACTTCCATACCCGTCGAGCCGCGCACAGCGTTGTTTGTTGATCCGACAATGTCGAGTGAGCCGCCTGAAAACGTGCCAAGGGAATCCTTCAATGAGGCCCTGACAATTCCGACGTCATAAAAAGCCGCGATCGAGAGGGGGCCTGCGATGGGGATGCGGTATTCGAAATTCGCGAGTCCGACCGTGTCGCCGCCTATGGCAAATGGCGCCGACTGCTGTATCATGGGGAGCCCGGTCTTGGGATCGATCACCGGATTGCCGACCGAGTCAAACAGCGGGTTCGAAGTCACCGCAATCGGGCTCAGCGACCGGATATCAAATCCGCGGATCGTGTCCTCGCCTCCGATGAAGAAGCGGTCAAAGAAGGGGATGATCGAATTGCCGTATGCCTTTACGAATTGTCCCTGCAGGTTGAACGCAAACACATTGCGTCCATTGCTGAGCCACCGGTCGGGAAAGAACCGCCGATACTGAACGACAGGGCGGAACATGTTGAAATCGCCTCCGAGCACCCCTCCGGAAATTGCAGCCGAAAGCATGAAGCTCGATCCGCGTCTCGGGAAGAAATAGCTGTCGGTCGAGTTATAGGAAAGCATCGGCGTGATTTCACTGCGTTTAATTCCCGTCACCGCCGCAGTGCTCGACTGCGAGGTGAAACCGATGAACTGGCCGAGAGCCCAGCTTTCCATGCCCGGAGCAATGTCGCTGACTCCGATCTTCTGGAAGGTATAGCTGCTGCCGACTGACCAGAGGGAGCGGCCGAGGCGCCGGCTGAGGCTTACGGTAGTCCCGGTCGTCTTCTGTGTGAACAGCTCGGAAGGCTCGCCGCTGAAGTCGGTCAGTCCGAACGTCACATACGAGTCGTAACGGTAGCGCTGGTTGAAAACCGACAATCCCATGCTCCAGCGCGAATCCAACAGATACGGCTCGGTGAATGCCGCGATGAAATTAGTCTGTCTCGTGCCGCCGGTGATGCTGAACTCGAGGCTTTCCCCCCGGCCCATGAAGTTGTTGGTGGTGTAGTTGATTCCGATGAAGCTCCCGGAGATTCCGCTGACACCGCCTGTGAACCCTATGGATTGCTGGCTCTTCTCCTTCACCTTGATGTCGACATCCACGAGCCCCGTTTTGTCGTCAGGCTTCACCTCGTAGTCCTGTTCTTCAATCCTCTCGAAAAAGCCGAGCTGGTTGAGGCGCAGAATCGAGGTGTCGAGTTTCATACTGCTGAACGCATGACCTTCTTCCAGATCGAATTCGCGCCGCATGACCTTGTCTCGCGTTTTCGTATTGCCCAGGAAGTTGATGCGGCGCACGAAGAACTGTTTATCTGGTTCGAACGTCAGGACCAGGTTGATGGTCTTGTTTTTCTGATCGAAACTTTGCTCTGAATGAAGGTAGGACCAATTTATATAGCCGAGATTGCCGTAGAGCTTCTTGATCTCCTCGAGAGTGTCTTTGATCCTCTTGTAGTTCATGATGTCGCCCTTTTTCAGGCCGAACACCTTCACCAGTTGCTGACAATCGAGGATCCCGCAGTTTTCCAGTTCAAATTTGCCGATGCGATACTGGTCTCCCGCATCGATCGGGATCTCGATGAAAAACTGCTCTCTTGTCTTTCTCAACATCGGGATGATGCCACGCGGTCCCTCGAAGATGCGGGTGACCGGCTGGCCGATCTGAACCTGCATATAGCCGTGTTCCTGGTAGAAGGCCTTCAGGTTCGTTTCGATGTCGTACTCGAGTTTTTCCTTGTGATACTTGTCGGTTCCTTTGAACATCGTGAAGATGTTCCGCTCCTTATTGAGCTGGAGGGCGTCCTTCAGTTTCCCGTCGTTGAAGACTTTGTTGCCGGTGAACCGTATCTGTCCGATCCGAACCTTGGGGCCTTCGTCCATCAGGAAGCGTATGCGCACGCTGGAAGGGGGAATCGGTTCGATTTCCGTCCGCACCGTTCCCAATGGCTTTCCGTTTTGCAGCATCAGGTCTCTCAATGCACGCTCGGCCGCCCGGACCTTTGAGGGATCGTACTGGCTGTCGATCGAGACTCCGACCTTCTTTTCCTTGAATGCGTCAAGGATGTCCGATTCAGCGAATGATTTGTTTCCGGAGTATTCGATCGCACGGATAAGCGGCTTTTCCTTAACGACAAACGTGATGATCTTGCCTACGTCTCCGTCCCGTTCCTGGATTTCAATATTCTCGAAGGAGTTGGACCTGTAAAGTTCCCGCAGATCCCGTTCGAGGCGCACTACATCGTAGGGTTCGCCTGGTCTGGATTGAATGTAGAACCGTATGTTGTCCTCTGGAACTCGTCGGTTTCCCCGAATGTCGATGCGCTCGATTCTGGTGCCGGGCATCTGCTGTGCAAGTGCCGCAGGACCCTGCAGGAGGAGTCCGGTGACGATTATGCAGATTCCGAAGATTGCTGATCTAAACATTCATCCTCCCGCCAGCCGGCATATGCCCGAAAATGAATCCATATCTTAGATAAAACAGGTGCCGAAATCCAGCTATGAGTCCAATCCTTCCTCGGTAGACAGAATCCCAATATAGACTCCATACCCACCGAAGCGTTCAATTTTTTTTGCAGGATGAGCTTTGCGGAAGGGAAAATCTCCCCGCGTTTCATGAGGCAGAGAATACAGTACGGAGCTCAGCCGAGTTTCGCGCCTGCGGCGCTGCCGTCGGTGTAGTAGAGCTCGTCATCCTGAAGGAAGATCTCCAGATTCGAATCAGGCTTAACCTTGTTCTGGATTATCGCTTCCGACAGCGGATCTTCTATGTACCGTTGAATGGCCCTGCGCAGTGGACGAGCTCCATAAGACCGATCGTGACAGGTCTTCTTCACTATCCATTTGCGCACTTCAGGACGCAGTGAAATCGAGAGCCTCTTCTCTTTCATCACCTCGTTCACGGTCACGATCAGCAGATCCACGATCTTCTCGAGATCTTCATCGGTGAGCGACTCGAAGAGAATTATTTCGTCCAGCCGATTCAGGAACTCGGGATTGAATATTCTCTTCACCTCGGCATGTATCAGCTCCTCGGTCTTTTTCGCGCCGGCTTCAGTCCCGGTATGGAAACCCATGTGTCCGCGCTTCTCGAGGAAGCGGGCACCGATATTGGAGGTCATGATGATGATGGTGTTTTTGAAATCGATAGTATTCCCGAGAGAGTCGGTGAGCTGGCCGTCCTCGAAAACCTGCAGAAGAATGTTATAGACGTCCGGATGCGCCTTTTCGATCTCATCGAGAAGGAGTACCGAGTAAGGGTTCCGCTTGATCTTTTCAGTCAGCTGACCCCCTTCCTCGTGGCCTACGTATCCCGGTGGAGAACCGATCAGTTTGGAGACTGAATGCTTTTCCATGTATTCCGACATGTCCAGCCGGATCATCGCGTTTTCGCTTCCGAACAGGAATGCTGCCAGCGAGCGCGCCATCTCCGTCTTGCCGACCCCCGTCGGACCGAGGAACAGGAAAGAGCCCACCGGACGCTTTGGAGACTTCAGGCCCGCGCGCGACCGGCGGATGGCCTTGCTTAAAGCGCTGATGGCCCGGTCCTGGCTGATGAGCCGCTTATGCAATTCTTCTTCCATCCTGAGAAGCTTCGACATCTCCTCTTCGTGGAGCGAAGACATCGGAATTCCAGTCCACCTGGCAATCACTTCTTCGATGTCTTCCTTGGTCACCTTCAGCGGCATTGTCGTTTTCAGCTTCCACCGTTCCCTGATGACCTGCAGATTTTCCTGTTCCAGATCCTCTTCAAGCCGGTAACGGGCGGCCTTTTCGAATTCCTGTGCGGAAATGGCGTTTTCAATCCGTCCGTCTATGACGCGGATGCGCCGCTGAATATTCACCATCTCTTCGGGAATCGAGGTCGTGCGCAGTTTCACCCGTGCTCCGGCCTCATCGATGATGTCGATGGCTTTGTCGGGAAGAAATCTATCCGGGATATATCGGTTTGAGAGGTATACCGATGCCTGCAGTGCCTCATCCGTGTACTTAAGCTGATGAAAGGCCTCGTACTTTTCTTTTATTCCATTCAGGATGGTGACGCTTTCCCGTTCTGTCGGCGGTGCTACTTTGATCGCCTGGAAACGACGTTCGAGAGACCGGTCCTTTTCTATCGAACGACGGTATTCGTAAGGAGTCGTCGACCCGATGCACTGGATCTCTCCGCGGGAGAGCGCAGGTTTGAGTATGTTGGCCGCATCGAGCGACCCCTCGGCTGATCCGGCACCAACAAGCGTGTGGAGCTCGTCAATAAAGACGATCAGATTCCGGTTTTCAACCAGCTCTTTCATGATCGTCTTCAGGCGCTCTTCGAACTGGCCGCGGTATTTCGTCCCGGCCACAATCAAGGAAATATCCAGTGCCAGAATTCTCTTGTCGGAAAGCTGCGGAGGTACCTGGCCGCTGACAATCCTTTGGGCAAGGCCTTCCACGATCGCGGTCTTGCCGACGCCCGGCTCCCCGATCAGGACCGGATTATTCTTCGTCCTGCGGCAAAGTATCTGGATCATCCGCTCAATCTCGTTGTCCCTGCCGATTAGCGGGTCCAGCACGTCGTTGCTGGCCGCCTCCGTAAGATCTCTTGAGAATTCGACCAGACTCAGCGGTTCTTTCGACCGGCTCTGGGTGTGTTTCTCCGAAGATCCGCGGCTCAATTCCTCCCTGACCATTCCCGGACGCAATCCATGTTCTCGGAGAATCTCCGCCGCAATTGACCGTTCTTCACGCAGGAGCCCCAGCAGTATATGCTCGGTACCGATATGCCTGTGCGCGAGACGTTCCGATTCCTCTGCCGCGCTGTTCAAAACATGTTTGCTCTCCTCGGAAAACGGCAAGTCCACTGAAGTGGACACCTTTTCCCGGACGAGCGTCCGCCCTTCAATTTCTTTGCGGATGTCCTGTATGGTGGCATTGGACTTGGGAAAGAACCGTGTGGTAAGAGTCTTGTCCTCTCTGATCAGTCCGAGAAGCAGATGTTCCGTCTCGATGTACGGACTGCCGAACTGGCTTGCCTCGTAACGTGCGAAGAATATGACTCTTCTTGCCTTTTCAGTGTACTTTTCGAACATAGGATAGCGTTTACACCCTCAATACTACGACTTATTATACGGATAGACTTGAAAGCGTGTAAAGGTCCAGATCTGACGGAGCCGTCTAAACGGCATGTAAGATGTTGCCTCGATATGATTTAGGGCTTTATCGAGAGAAGATTGCGCGATTCGGCGGCTGTCAGGCGACAAGGACCCCGTTTTCGAGGCGGTAAACGCGCGAGCAGATTCCTGCAAGCCTCTCGTTATGGGTGACGATAACTGAGGTCAGCCTGTGCCTGGCGTGCAGTTCCTGGAAAAGCGAACCGATCGCATTTCCCGTGTGGGGATCGAGATTTCCGGTTGGTTCATCGGCCAGCAGAAGGCTGGGTCTTGACGCCAGAGCCCGGGCGATTGCGACTCTTTGCTGTTCTCCGCCGGAAAGTTCCCCGGGGCGATGGTGCCACCTCTCCTGCAGTCCAACCTCACTCAGCAGTTCCTGTGCCGGGCCTGCAGCATCCTGAAAAGACGAACCGCGCAGCAGCAGCGGCATCATCACGTTCTCCAGCGCCGTAAACTCAGGCAGGAGGTGGTGAAACTGGAAAATAAACCCGACCGTCTTGTTGCGGAATCCGGAGAGTTCGAGTGCGGTCAGACTCGTGATCTCGCGGTTGAGTATCCTGATCGACCCGCTATCCGGGCGGTCCATTCCTCCTAGAAGGTGCAGCAATGTGCTTTTCCCCGAACCGGAAACCCCCGTTATTGCCGCCATCTCTCCTTCGTCGATATCGAGAGAAAGTCCGGTCAGGATTTCCAGCTGCTGGCTTCCGGATTTGTAGCTTTTGTGGATGTCCCGGATCTCTGCCACCTTACTCATAGCGGAGCACCTCCACCGGGTTGAGTTTTGCCGCGCTTCGGGCAGGATAGATCGTCGCAAGGTAACTGATCAGAATAGCGGTGATTGACACCAGGACTGCATCCCAGATACGTACGTGGAAGGGCACGTAGGGAATGCTGTACACCTCGGCCTCGAGCCGGATCACCTTATAGGCGTCCAGAATCCAGCTGATTCCAATCCCGAGCATATTGCCCAGTGCCGTGCCCATGATTCCGATGATCAGTCCCTGAAGCATAAACACCCGCTGGATTGTCTTCGCGGTCGCTCCCATGGCCGCGAGGATGGCGATGTCTCCCTGCTTTTCGAGCACCATCATGATGAGGGTGGTCACGATGTTCAGCGAAGCGACAAAGACGATCAGGCCGATTGTCAAGAAAAGAACCAGCTTCTCGAGTTTGAGTGCGGAAAAGAGGGGCTTGTTCTGTTCTATCCAGGTCGTCGTGATGAAATCGGAACCGGCCTTCAGGCGTATATCCTCCGCGATTTCTTCGACATTTTCGAGATCATCGGTCCTGAACTGGATTACCGAAGCGGAGCCCGCCGGAAAAGAAAACAGGCGCCGCGCCGCATCTATGTTGACATAAGCCCAGTTTGAGTCGATATCCCAGAGGCCCGACTCGAAAACGGCGACCACGCGAAAGGTTTTTTTCGACGCGCTCATTCCCAGCGGCGTGAGTCTGCCCATGGGATAAAAGACGTCCAGAACGTCGCCGGCACTCACCCCCAGGCTGCGAGCCATTTCTTTGCCGATCATGATGCCGTCGACGGATGCAGGCGCACTGCTTTCCAGTGCGTCTGGATTGGCTTGGGTCACCCGCAGGAAGAAGTCAGAGATCGTGCTCTCCCATGCAGGATTCACTCCCTTCAGAGCCGCTCCCTGATTCCGACCGGAACTCGAGATGAAGACCGGATTGAAAATGGCGGGCGCACTTCCGGTCACGTGGGGAACATCGCCGACGCGCTTCATCACCTCTTCGTATTCCGGGATATAGGTGCCGTCAATCCGGAGAAGGTTGATGGCCGATGTCGTTCCCAGGATCTTGGCTTGGATATCTTCCTTGAATCCGGTAGAAAGGGCCAGCGCGATGATCAGCGCCATTACGCCGGCAGCGATTCCGATTATCGAGATGACCGATATGACCGAGACGATCGTCTGCTTTCGTCTCGCCCGGAGATATCGCAGGGCAACGAACGTTTCGAATTTCATTCCGGATCTTCTGCCTATTCGCCAGAGAGCTGTTCGGGCCTTAGCAGCGGGAAGAGGATTACGTCGCGAATCGACTGAGAATCGGTCAAAACCATCGTCAGCCTGTCGATCCCGATTCCTTCCCCGGCAGTTGGCGGCATGCCGTAACTGAGGGCGCGAATGTAATCGAGATCCATGTCGTGCGCCTCCTCGTCTCCCCGTCCGCGAGCCTGGAGTTGTTCTTCGAATCTCGCCTTCTGCTCGGCAGGATCGTTCAGCTCCGAGTAGGCGTTTGCGACCTCCATCCCCCCTATGTAGAGCTCGAACCTTTCCACCATCGTGGGGTCGTCAGGCTTAGTCTTTGAGAGAGGGGAGACCTCGGCCGGATAATCGTAGATGATCGTCGGCTGAATCAGATGATCTTCGGCCACAGTTTCGAAAAGAAGCGCCATGAGTTTTCCGGGGCCGTCGGTCGGCTCGAAATGCGCATTGATCGATCCGGCAAATGAGCGGAGCCTGTCGAGGGACTGCAGATCCTCCATGGCAGGACCCGGGATCGACTCCGGCCAGAACCGGCAGATCGCCTCTTTCATCGAAAGGCGCTGCCACTTGTCGAAATCCAGTATGTGGCCTCCGTAGGGCACCTGGCGCGACCCCGTGACCTTTTCAGCAATAAGTGTGATCATCTCCTGCGACAGATCCATAAGATCGCTGTAATCGCTGTACGCCTGGTAGAACTCCAGCATCGTGAATTCCGGATTGTGCTGTGTCGAGACGCCTTCATTCCTGAAAATCCGGCTCATTTCGTAGACCCTGGGAATCCCGCCTACGATCAAACGCTTCAGATAAAGCTCGAGGGCAATCCTCATGTAGAGCGGAATATCGAGGGCGTTGTGGTGCGTCCGGAACGGGCGCGCGAGGGCTCCACCCGCGATCGTCTGGAGAACCGGTGTCTCAACCTCCAGATAACCGCGAGCATCGAGAAAATCGCGAATCTCGCGGATGATGCGGCTTCGTTTGACGAACACGGATCGCACTTCAGGGTTGACGATCAGGTCGACATAGCGCTGCCGGAAGCGCGTCTCGACATCGGTCAGGCCGTGCCATTTCTCCGGCAGCGGCAGCAGGTTCTTCGCAAGATGAGACACTGCAGTTGCCGAAACCGTGAGTTCGCCGGTACGGGTACGGAAAATGGTCCCGGCGGCGCCGACTATGTCGCCGATATCGAACAACTTGAACAGGGCAAAGTTCTCCTGTCCGACGAAATCCCGCCGCACATAAACCTGGAGCCTGTGCTCGCCGTCCGACAGGTCAATGAATCCGGCTTTTCCCTGCAGCCTCAATGACATGATCCGTCCACAGACCTTCACGGTCTCCCTGCGCTCTTCCAGTTCGGAAGCATCGATGCCGTCGAATCTCCTGCGCACCTCTCCCAAGGTATGGGTATAGTCGAATCTGTGAGGATATGGATCATGGCCCAGGCGCTTCAGTTCGGCGAGTTTGAAGCGTCGCTGTTCCAGGAGATTAGTCGGGTTTTCCATTGCTTCCTCGTCTCTTGGTAATCAGATCATTCTTGATGCTGTCGAGTATTCCGTTAACGAATTGCGCGGATTCGTTCGTAGAGAACTTACGGGCTATTTCGAGCGCCTCGTTTATCACCACGGTGTCGGGAGTTCTGCCTCCGGACAGGAACTCGAACACGGCAAGTCTCAGCACATTCCGATCTACGGCCGCCATCCTTCCGAGCCGCCAGTTTCTGGTATGCCGCTGAATGACGCTGTCGATCTCTTCCAGCCGCTGGACAGTCCCCTTAAACAGCTCTTCGGCAAATTCCTGAACCTTCCGTGGATGCTCGTTCATCTGCCAGTACGTGCGCAGAATCTCCTCCCTGGAGTGCTTTCCCACGTCCAGCTCGTATAACATCTGGAGCGCGCACTCGCGCGCCACTCTCCTAACTCCCATTTGGATTTTCGCCAGGCAAAACAGTCGGTTTTCTTACAGCTGCTTGATCAGTTCGATCATCTCTATTGCAGCCATGGAAGCATCAAATCCCTTATTTCCGGTCTTGAGTCCCGCACGATCCACTGCCTGTTCCATAGTATTGCACGTCAGAACTCCGTTGATAACCGGGATGCCCGCCTCGAGTCCGATTTGTCCAAGCTCCTTCGTTACTGCGGAGGAGAGATGATCGAAATGTGGTGTCTCGCCCCGAATCAGCGCCCCGAGGCATACTACTGCATCGTATTTCTGCGACAGCGCCAGCTTCTTTGCGATTGTCGGTATCTCGAAACTCCCTGGAACCCATACGACCGTAATATCATCCGGTGAAGCTCCATGCCGTTCCAAAGCATCAAGTGCGCCGGAGAGCAGCCGCTCGCTGATGAGCGAGTTGAAGCGGCTGATAACGATAGCAAAACGACTTCCTCTTGCATCCAGCTTCCCCTGGATCGTTCTGGCCATTGCCTTTCTCCCTTAGATTAACAAGTTCTAAATTCTGCAAGAGAGAGCAGAGTATTACAAGGACTTTAGTTCGGCCCCGGAGCCGATTGATTTCAGCAGCCGGAAGAAATCGCGAACAGTCCTCCCGCCCGGATAGACCGGCTTTCCGATTTCCCTCTCCAAATCAGCGGGTGTCAGGTTGTCGAGCAGAATCCCCTCTACCCGCGAAACCGCCTCCTGGGGAATGATCAGGAAATCGCCCGGATCACGGCCACGCAAGGCTGCGAGGATATCGCGTCCGGCGAGCAGGCCGGCCACCGTTATGCTCCTTCCGAGAAAACGGTTCTCCGTCTCCAGGACCTGCAGCTGAAAGCCGAATCTGCTGTTGATCTGCTCGATGCAGGAGTGCAGCGTCGGAAAGAACAACGTGCCTGTCGCAATCGTGCCCCTCAGAGGCAGTAACCGGCTGCGGCGCCGGCGCATTTCCGTTTTAAACCCGTCCAGAAAGCTGCGGACCATCCCGATACCATCTTCGATCTGAGCAAAATCGTCGTAGTAGTCGCTGTCGGGGATTTCCACACCGCCCAGGATGTAGAACTCGTCAGCCAGATAAGCAAAGTTCGTCCCTGTTCTGTTGCGGAAGTTCTCCTGCCACGGAAGTACCTCTTCGATAAGGGCGCGGCTGTACTCCCCGGTAACCGGTGCAAAGCGATCCCTGTGATTTCCATGTTCGGAAAGGCCGAGGGGAACGATCGCGATTGATTGCACGCCGGGGTGCAGTTCGTAAAGGTCGAAGACGGTTTTTCGCAGATTGGCTCCGTCATTGATTTCAGGCATCAGGACGATCTGGGCGTGTATCCGGATCATCCCCCTGATGAGTCTGGTAAGCTTTCCGTTCAGATCGTCAGGCCTCTTGCGTCCAAGCATCCTGGCGCGCAGCTGTGGATCCGTCGCGTGAACCGACACGTATAAGGGTGAAAGGCGCTGTTCTATGATGCGGTCAAGTTCGCGCTCCGGCAGGTTGGTCAGAGTAATGTAGTTCCCATGGAGAAATGACAGCCGGTAGTCGTCATCCTTGACCTTCAGAGAAGGTCGCACCCCCTCGGGGAGTTGATCGATGAAACAGAAGAGGCAGGCATTCCCGCAGGTCCGGGTCTGAAAATCCTCGACCTTAACCCCGAGATGAGTCCGGTCGGAGAGATCGACCTCAAAACTTTCCTCGACGCCTCCCTGCTTCTCCACGGTCAGGTCCACGCACTCTTCAGAGAGGTAGAACTTCAAGGCAAGCTCGTCCGGTATTTCACGATCGTTTATCGTCAGGATTCTATCTCCGGGAGCGAGCCCGAGCTCATCTGCCGGGGTTCCCGGTTCGACTTCAAGAATTCTGAGCCCTTTTTTTCGCATCTGCTACCTGATAGGAGGCGATTATTTTCACCGACCTATAAGAGTAGTGCAGCCCGGAGACAAGTGTGAAGCCCAAAGTGGAGTAGACGGCAAGCGGGAATACGTCTCTCGCCAGCTGTATGTCGAAATTGGCCAGCATGCAGACGGCGACTGTTACCAGCTGAACCGCGGTGGTGCATTTGCCGAGCAGGCTCGGCGGGAAGCTTGAATGCTGCGTCTGAAGGTGGATGACCAGCGCTGAAAGTGCGATCAGGAAATCGCGGCTGATGGTGAGTACCGTCAACCATGTCGGGATGTGAAGCGCCAGCGGCACGGAAGGAATCGACAAGGTCACAAAAGCCGCGGCCAGCAGCAGCTTGTCGGCCATCGGATCAAGAAATGATCCCAGCGCCGTCTTCTGTTTCAGCTTGCGGGCAAGGAGGCCATCCAGACCGTCTGTAATCCCGGCGATCAGAAACAGCAGCGTAGCCATTTTGGGATAGCCGTAGAGGAGAAGGATCACGAAGCACGGGACGAACAGCATGCGTAGGATGGTCAGCTGATTGGCGTATGTTAATAACAAAGTAGTGTTCTCCTTCTTTTTCTGCAGGAAAAGAGTTTATACACCAAAACTGATCGGAACAATCAGTTATCTTGCCGGGCGTCCGCAGCCGGGCGACATAGACGGGTTTTGGTTGAATGTTGAACTGACGCCTGTTTCGGGCCGATAAGCTGGGAGTTGGAACCTGAAAAGAAGGATGAGTGTCGATGTCGCTCTCGGGAAGACTCAAAACAATGGATTTACCGGAGGTCCTGCAGTGGGTCACGATAGGCAGGAAAACCGGGTCACTGGCGTTCGTCAAGGACAAGACCAAAGTGCAGGTCTTCCTTCAGGACGGCAAGATCATCTCCTCACGGTCGAATGACCCGACGAAACAGCTGGGACAGTTCCTGCTGTTTCAGGGAAAACTCACCGAACCTCAGTTGAAGCGTGCTTTCGAGCTCCACCTGCAGACGAGGCAGACACTCGGGAAGATCCTCGTCGAGGAAAAGATGGTCTCGGAACAGGACATTGAGCAGGCGCTCACCACCCGGACGGAAGAGGTGATCTACGACCTCTTTCTGTGGGAGGACGGCTACTTTCATTTTTCCGGCACCGCCTACAATCCCGACGAACTCATCCTGATCCAGATGGACATCAATGCGCTTCTCTTCGAAGGGATACGGCGCAAGGACGAATGGGTCCGCATCCGCTCGGTGTTTCCCAGCAACCAGGCTGTACTGTCGCTCCGCCCTGATGTGGATCTGAAGAGTCTGGATCTGAACCCGCTGCAGAAGAAGTTACTGTATCTGCTGACGCTCAGAAAATCGATTTCCGAGATGATACTCGAACTTCACGGGTCGGACTTCCTGGTCTGTTACGAACTCTTCCAGCTGTACGAACAGGAGTTGATCGAAGTTCATGAGGCGATTCAGCCGGCGCAGGAGGAGGAGAGCCCGGCAAAGCTGTTCAACAAGGGGCTCGAGCTGATGCAGAACAGGAAGTACAAGGAGGCGATTTCGGTTT
>JAAYAM010000193.1 GCA_012719355.1 Acidobacteriota bacterium | reverse complement strand
GATTGGCGAACCTGCTGTTGGCTGCGAAAAAATCTCGGTCTGAAGCGTGTTTGGAAGCTGTCTGCCAGGCGACGCCATTTCTGTAAGCTGTCGGGTTTAGTCCTCGTCTGGCTTTGGTTTCGTGGCTGGAGCCAGCCTGCCAATCATCTTTCCGCGCCCTGTCTCCAGGAGAAGGCTCTCTGCGGATTCCAGCTGTGCCAACGTCAGCGTGGCGCAATTGTTCTTGTCTAATTCAACTTCACACTCATCACTGAGGCGAATGCGGTACCGTTGCCTGCGAGGCTTCTCGCTATGAAGGCAAAGTCCCACACCCTCTTGTGTGCTCCATATTTCCACCTTCAGGTCATCGTTTCCTTCCACATCTGCCCAAATCTTGCTGCCACTTGCCGCCGAACCGAGAATTGGCTCCAATTCCGAGTTAATCCCCAGGATTTTGGCCACCTGCTGAGAGAGACGGCGAAGCATTGCCAGGAATCTGCCCCAGGGCGTCTGTGCCTCGATCAGGTCGCCAAGCCATTTGTTAAACGCCATTTCGTCCGCCTGTGCCGCCATGACAGGTGTGTCAGAAAACCACCATTGGCGCTCCAAGTCGAGTTCGATTGCGATCAGCTGTCCAAGCGCGCGGACAGGCGCGCCAGCCGTTGCTGCGAGTTCCGGCCGCTGGCGCATAACCCGGTCGAGTTCCTCTTCCGTCTTCATTACAGATAGAAAGAGTTCCAGGACTTCCGGGTACCCCCCTCGATTGAGCTCGCTCCACACCAGACTGTGCATCAGATCGACAATGCAGCAGAGCTCGTCCCGGCGGAAGAAAAGGGATTCGATTTGAGCAAAACCGGCTTCCGAAACCAAATCGTCGTTCCATAGTCTCCTTGCTGCGGCCACCAGAGGGGAATCGGCAAGAAAACCCGCAGCAGCAGTTACAAGAGTCACCCGGCGGTCCAGCGGCATGGTAACGAACTGATTAAACAACTCCCTATCGCCTGTATAGCGATATAGCATGCCCATGTGTTCCAGAACGCCGGCCGCAGCTTCTTCGGAGGACACTTGTGCCTCTCTGCGGAACTCCTCGTCTCCCCATAGATGTGAGTACTGGGCGAGTTCTTCAGCGTGCATGCGGACCAACTCGTCTCGCGCCGTTTTTTTGTCATCACGCACCGGCGTCTTCCCACTGTCCGTATCTTCGCTCAAACGTCTCATACCAGCCTTCATCCCGCCGCTTGCGCGGCTTCTTAGCGACACGATGTGGATTGGGGCACACCTCCCAATTCCTCGGCGATATCCATTCCCGCTCCACATTTTCCACACGCTTTCCATGCTTGTTGTCCGGGTACTCTCTGACCAAGAGTTTCCTTCTTACGTCTTTCCAGGCAGACGCGAAGAGCTGGTGACGACTCGGGTTCTTAGAAAAGGCAGCAGGAAAGTAGGCGGTGTAAAGCGTGCGCTCATCAGCCACCAACACAAATCCCTCTTCACATACACAAAAAAGACTCTCCCGCATGTAACTCTCGTTTATCCTCTGCTTCGCCCAGACGTACAGCGGCCTTTCGACAGCCCAACAAATGGCTTTCTCCAGGGTACTCGCTGCAGTCGTGTAAAACTCGCAATCAATAACGCGTGAGTCCTCCCATTTCTTGCGGGCAGCATCCAGAGTCTTTCGTCCATATATGCGATCCCAAGGCTCATTAGGGTTAAAGAAATGACCGGAACAGTGAGTCTCGAGCGAGCGCCATGACGAAAAGCAGGTGATGCACACAGACATCTCCGACCCACTCTTCAGGAGAGTGACACTCACACGTAATAGCTTGGAAGCATCCTGTATCAAGGGACGCTCGCTCCTTCTTCTTCGCGGAAGTTACCGATGGTTGTTCTTATAAGCAGCGATAAACCGATCCCGCTCTGTCCGCAGGCTTTTTGTTAAGCGCGATACTTGAGTATAGAATCTGGACCTTTCCTGCTTTGTCGCGTTAATGCCAAACAAAGGCAAGAGGTCGTCATAGCTAATCAGAGGAAGATCTCCTGCCTTGCGTCGTCTCTTGAGGTCCGTGCGTTGTTGCTGTGCTTTGGTCAACTTCTCAAACTCCGTCTCAATCTCCTGCATGGTCCTCCGGCTGAGGCTTTCGCACATCTCGAGCGCCTTATGTCGAAGTTCGGGATATTCCGCGCCAAGCAAAGCAAAGCTTGGGCTGTAGCGCAGGACCACCATCGCCGCCAAAAGGCGCTTTGCTTGGTCGTTGTTATTCAGTCGTTCCCTCATTCCCTGGATGAGGTTCCGTGCAATTTGTTCGGTAGGGACTTGCGCCTGATCCTCCTCTTCCTGCTCATCTGGCTCGTCTGGCAGGACCGGAATCTCGCACCCCTCTTCATCGTGCGGACTCACACTCTGAGGGCCTAATGGTACCCAGTCCGGCCCATGGCCAACAACCCCCGCACGATTAAGTGATCGAAAGTACTCCGTGGCACAGATATTCGCCCATTTTTGGAAGAGCTTCGCAAAATGACCAACATCCCCGCCAGTATTAAGCCATATGAGCCATTCCTGCAATCGCAGCTTCCCCTTCCGGCTGGCCTTCTTCATGTTCTCAGCAGCCGGGGGGGACACCGCGTAGAGAAAAGCGAAACCTTCAAAGTCCTTCATCCGCTCCGGGAGTTTTTGATTTGTCAGGAGTCGGCCCGCCGTTGTGTTTCTATAAGCACTTCGGCGACCCTCTAGCGCTGTCTTAAGAAGCCCGGAATGACCTTCAAGAATGGCAAAGACAGCATTCGCCGCTTTCGTACCCGGTTCAAAATCGGCGGTACCGTCTTCTGTAATGCGGACGGCTGCAGAGAGTATTCTAAGTAACCGCTCAAGTTCGTCAGCTGAAAACGCCATGCGGATATCTCTTCACCAAATGTCCCCCTTCGCTCTCAGCCTATGCTATGACATTAGCTTCAACGTTGTCGATGCACGCTGAGGCCTCACTCTCCATAGGAGTTTGCAGGAGAGATTTTGCGGAGCATACGATTCGTTGTACGGAAAAGCATCACGTAAATTATTGACTGCTATTGAAAAAGACACGTCCGTGGTTACGAAAACACACGGGCATTGTTTATTCTGAAGGGCGTAC
The DNA here is from genome assembly GCA_012719355.1 of Acidobacteriota bacterium. Classification (GTDB taxonomy): domain Bacteria; phylum Acidobacteriota; class UBA6911; order UBA6911; family UBA6911; genus UBA6911. The sequence continues at coordinate 105 of JAAYAM010000193.1, read as the reverse complement.
CAAATAGCTTCTTCCAGAATTGCAGCATCCATTCCATCCAGAAACTTTGGGTTCCGTCTACAACGGCTGTTGTCCATGAGCTTTTTGTTATTCACAATCGCTTTT
>JAAYAM010000017.1 GCA_012719355.1 Acidobacteriota bacterium | reverse complement strand
CTGGAGCAGGGGTTCGGATCGCTCCTTGCGCTCCCGTTGAGCGCCGGCGAAAAGCCGTTCGGCGCGTTGACGATACTGGCACACAAAAGGGATGCTCTCGATCAGTCACAGCTGGTACTTCTCCAGGAGCTTGCCAGCGACATGGCTTTCGGCATCGGCGCGCTTCGTACCAGGGTTGAACGTGACCGGGCTTTCCAAATCGCCGCCCAGCGCACGAATCAACTCAGGGCGCTGGCGACCGAATTGGTTCAGACCGAACAGCGCGAGCGGCAGCGCCTGGCAAGGGTGCTCCATGATCATCTGCAGCAGCTTCTGGTGGCCGCGAAGTTCTCAATCGGTCTGCTGGGCCGCAACGAAAGCGTCAAAGAGGCCTGCGCACAGGTTACCGACGTCCTGGACCAGGCGATTCAGGCATCCCGGTCGCTCACGGCTGAACTGAGCCCGCCCGTGCTGCAGGAAAAGGGGCTTAGTGCCGGCCTCCGCTGGCTGGCGCGGAATATGAAGGAGAAGCATGGGCTCGAGGTGAACGTCGATACAACTCCGATCGGCACGCCGCTCGTGCAGCATATCCGCGCCTTTCTTTTCGAGTCCGTGCGCGAGTTTCTATTCAACATCGTCAAGCATTCCGGCGTCGACAGCGCACGGGTTCTCTGCCGGAGAAACGGCGACGAACTGCTGGTGAGGGTCGAGGATGAAGGGTCGGGATTCGATGTCAGCCGGCTCGAAGTAGCGGGTGAGGCCGGTGCCGGATTTGGCCTCTTCAGCATACGGGAGCGTGCGAGCTACCTTGGCGGCAGGCTCGTCGTCGAGAGCACTCCGGGAGCGGGAAGCCGTTTCAGTCTTCACATGCCTATGGCAGTCGCAACAGCCGCCGTCCAGCCGGCAGTGGAAGGAGTGTCAGAACCGGTCAAGCGGATTGTACCTTCCGATCTGACGGTTCGGGGCGGCAAGCAGAAGATACGGGTCATACTTGTCGACGACCATCCTGTGCTGCGCTACGGACTGTCCCGGGTGCTTCAGGATCAACCGGATATCGCGGTTGTTGGAGAAGCCGGAGACGGCAAAGCCGGAGTGGAGCTTGCACGCGATCTGCAGCCGGATGTGGTCGTTATGGACGTCAGTATGCCGGTGATGAATGGAATCACTGCAACAGAGGAGCTTCGCAAGACCCATCCGGGTATCGCGGTCGTCGGGCTCTCAATGCACGAAGACCCCGCGATGGAATCCGCGATTCGAGCTGCCGGTGCCGTTGCTTTTGTCACCAAGGGCGGGCCGTCAAATGCCCTGATCCTGGCAATTCAATCGGCGGTCAGACACGGTGGCGGCGATAAGGCGGCTGAGCGGAAAATGAAGGATGAGGGAAAGGGATTTGCGTAAGCAGATCCCTTTCTCCACTACCGGGCAACTGCACTATTTCATTTCTTTGATGAATTCGGAAACCGCTTTAGCCTGTTCCTCGGAAAGGCCGGAGATCGGCTTGCCGTGGATGGTCTTGCCGGGTTCACCTTTGGTCAGATAGGGGACGAGCTGCTCTACCGTCATGGTGGTTCCTTTGACGGGAGGCATCTTTATCGCGGACTTGCCCTCGCCGTTGTCTCCGTGACAGGCCGCGCACTTGGATTTGTAAACCGCGGCGCCGTCTTCTGCAGCCATCAGGGACAGGGGCACTGCAACGAGCAATGCTAAAGCGGTCAGTGTGCAAAAACTCTTCATGTGTCACTCACTCCTTCGATAAGAGAACCTTATGTTTTCTTAAAATAATACTATTAAATTCCTGAATTCAAAATTCATATCTCAGATTGAGCGGGTTCCGGGACCGACCGTCTGCTTCTGCAATGCCCGGGAAAAAGCGGGAAGCGAACGGATTATCGTGTCCCTGGGGACGGTAAGGGAGAGCCGGACAAAGCCGCTGCGCCCGAAGCCGCTTCCCGGTACGGCCAGCACCCCCTCTTCCTGGAGTGTCCGGGCAAAAACCAGGTCGTCCGGGATGGGTGTCTTGAGGAATACGTAGAACGCGCCCTGAGGCTTCTTGACCTTATAGCCGATCTCCGCAAGGCCGTCGCACAACAGCGACCTCTTCTCATGGTATGCCGCCAAATCCGTCATTTCCTCGGGCGCCTCTGCGGCAACGAGCTGCCAGATTGCAGGCGCGTTGATGTATCCGAGAATGCGGTTGGTGAAATTGCAGGCGACTGACAATGCGGCCGCATCCGGAATCCGCGGAGAAATTGCCAGGTAGCCGATCCGTTCACCCGCCAGAGCCCAAGTCTTGGACCAGGATGTGGTGACCATGCAGTTGGAAACTATTGATGCCATCTCAGGGCATTTTGCGCCGTCGTACACAATCGATTTGTAGGGTTCGTCGCTGATGGCCACTATCGTGTGATCGGCTTTCCTCAGCACCGAGTCCAGATCCCGCAGTACCTGTTCAGAGTAGATGACGCCTGTCGGATTGTTGGGGGAATTCAGGATAATGGCGCGGGTCCGGACCGTTATCCCGGCCTCGATCCGCGCCACATCGAGCGAAAAATCTTCATCCGTTTCCACCGGCACCATTCTTCCGCCGTGGTTTGTTATATAGAACTGGTAATCGGGAAAGGCGGGCATAGGGACGATCACTTCGTCGCCGGGATCAAGAAGCGCCTTGAGTGCGGTATTCATAGCTCCCGCACAACCGACCGTCATAAGGACGAGGTTCTCATCGAATGGAAGGCCGGTGTCCCTCTTGAGGCGTTCTGCGACGACTCTTCTTGCTGCCTGGAACCCGGAATTCGGCATGTAGCCGTGAGAACCCGGCGCATTCCGATTTGCCAGGCGCTGAAACGTTTCGATTACACCCGGCGGCGGATCCTCACTCGGATTTCCCAGAGTGAAATCGAAGATGTTTTCCGCGCCCCGTTCGGCCTTCAGGCGAATCCCTTCCTCGAACATCTTTCGGATCCAGGAGGCGCCCTGGAGCTGCTGCTGAATTGTGGTAGCGACGGTCATATCGGTGACTCCTCGTGCAAACGCGGCCGATTCTATCGTCTGCGGCGGCTGCAAAGCAACACAGTTGTGGGCAGCCGTGGAATCACAGTGTCCTGAGGAAGGCTACGAGATCCGCCTTTTCCTGTTGTGTCAGTCCGGTCTGGAGCACGATGTTGAAGAACTCCACGGTATCCTCAAGGGTCAACAGCCGCCCGTCGTGGAAATAGGGCGGCGATTCCTTGATTCCGCGCAGGGGGAACGTTTTTATCGGCCCCTGTGCCGTCATCATCATGCCTCCTTCCATGCGGGGCTTATAGAAGCGTTCGACCTTCAGGTCATGCATCAGGCTGTCTGTGTAATAAGGAGGCGTGTGGCAGGGAGCGCACTTGGCCTTGTTGAAAAAGAGATCCTCCCCTCTAAGTTCCGCCTGTGTAGCCCTGGCAGGATCGAGACGCCCGAAGAGGTCGAGTTTGGGTGCCGGCGGAAAATCCAGCAGTTCCTGAACTTCCGCCATATTGTGGACCTGGTGGCCGCGCTCGAGGATGTTCAGTCCTTTCTTGATTGCCTGCACTATGTCGCCGTCGAAATAGGCTGCGCGCTGTTCAAACTCGGTGAAGTCTTCGACTGTGCGAAGCGCCCGCTGCGAGCCGAACAGCCTCTGGATGTTGACTCCCCGCAAAGTGGGGGTATCGATACGCCTGCGATGTTCCTGCGGACGGATATCCCCTACCAGGTGGGTTGCTGCTGATGTATGGCCGTTTACGTGACAGTCGAAACAGGTAACCCCCAACATCCCTTCGGGTTTGTCCGTCTTGCGGTCCTCGGTGGCGTTGAACTGCTGCTGTGGAAACTGCGTTACCAGCAACCGGAGTCCATCGAGTTGCTTGGGGTTCAGTATTCCGTTGAACAACTCATAGAAGTTGTCGATTGTCACAATCTGGCCCTTTGAGACGTCTCCCAGATCGGGCCTGGTTGTCAGAAACATGGCCGGCGGGAATTCCGGCAGGAAGTGCTCCGGGAGGTCGAAATCGAGATCGAAACGTTCAAGGCGCGGCATCTGCTTTATCTGCATCTGAGGGAAGACCATGCCGCCGACTGGATGATTCATGTGCGGCAGCGGCAGATAAGGGAATACATCTTTTTCCCTTATCTCTTCCGGAGTCATTTTCCCCAGCTGCTCCCATGTCAATCCTCCCTTCAGCCGGGCGGTGGGGCCGACCGGAATCGGTTTGCCGCGGGTCATTGTCGCATCAGGCGCCACGCGGCGGCTCAGATCGTAGCGCGACTCCAGCAGTTTCATGTGGGCCGCCATGATGCGTGGTTTTTCCGCGATGTCCCGCTTCCTTACTTCCTCGAAAGGCTCTTCGTTCACAGGTGTGTATGACGAACGCTCCCGATCATCCTGTGTCGGTTTCTGAGAGCGTGACTGCGCGCCGATCGAAAGGGTTAAGGCAAGAGCCGCGCCGGCAGCCAGTGCTATCCGGCCGATCCTGTATGTGATGGTTCTCATTTGAGAGTTCCTCGTTTTATGGTGGTTCGCAAGAGGGGGGTGTTATGGCAGTCCCAATGGTGAGCATCTTTACCGTTCGGCGGGGTAAAATCAAGCCCGCGCGGTGACTGTCCGGCTGCAAAAAACAGAAGGAGAGGATGGTATTGCGGCTGATTCAATAGTAGGATGTGCGGGAATAAACCGTCATCCGGAGCAGAGGAACAGGAAGTGTTGACGAGAATTCTGCCGGCGGTTGTTGTTGGAATCATGCTGGGGGTCGCGCTCTACACGTTCGGTTACGCGCGAGGCTCCTCTTATCTGACAGACCGTCCCGAAGCTTGCGCGAACTGCCACGTGATGCGCGGGCAGTATGAAAGCTGGATAAAATCGAGCCATGGCAAAGTTGCGGTGTGCAACGACTGTCATACGCCCCCCGGATTCGTGGCGAAGTACCGCACGAAAGCCACGAACGGATTCTTTCATTCGCTCGCCTTTACAACCGGCAGATTTCCTGACGAAATCCTGATAACACCTCGGAGCTACCAGGTCACCGAATCGGCTTGCCTGAAGTGTCATGACAGGATTGTCGACTCGATAAGGCAGACCCGGGCTCACGGTTCAGATGTTCAGTGTATCGAGTGCCACGGTACAGTGGGGCACCTATGAAGAGAGCAGATGATGAGTAGACGAACGCTTTTTGTGGTCGCGGCTTCCTCAGTCGTGACGATCCTGGTGATTGCATTGCTGGTTAACATATTCGAGCGCAGGCAGGAGGCGCAGGATCCGTTTTTTCGGGTGGTGAAACTGACCGAGAATATCGATGATCCTGCTGTTTGGGCAAGGAATTTCCCGCTCCAGTACGATACGTATCAACGAACGGTCGATCAGGAGAGGACGCGCTATGGTGGATCAGAGGCGCTACGGCACGCGCCTACTGAGGCGGATCCGAGGAGTTCGGTCTCCCGGAACAAGCTGGCGGGTGACCCTCGCCTGAAGATCATGTGGGCGGGATATGCCTTCGCCGTTGATTTCCGGGAAGAGCGAGGCCACGCATACATGCTGACCGATCAGCGATTCACACGACGCGTTCAGGAATTCAGCCAGCCCGGGACATGCCTCAACTGCCATGCCTCGACGTATGTCACCTACCGCGAGCTGGGGAACGGAGACATTTTTGCGGGCTTTGAGAAACTGAACCGCATGCCTTATCAGGAGGCTACGAAACTTGTCAGCCACCCCGTCGCCTGCATTGACTGCCATCATCCGGAAACCATGCAGCTGCGCATCACCAGGCCCGCGTTCATTGAAGGGATAAAAGCCCTCAAGGCGTCTGAGGGAGTGAAGGACTATGATGTCAACAGCGCCACGGCACAGGAAATGCGCACCTATGTCTGTGCTCAGTGCCATGTGGAGTACTACTTCAAAGGGGACGAAAAGCGGCTCGTTTTCCCGTGGACGAAAGGGCTGAAAGTCGAAGACGCCCTGGCGTACTACAATGAACAGAATTTTCGTGACTGGGTGCACGCGGAAACAAAGGCGCCCGTGCTCAAGGCGCAGCACCCTGAATTCGAGATTTTCAGCCAGGGCGTACATGCGCGCTCGGGCGTGGCCTGCGCCGACTGCCACATGCCTTATCAGCGACACGGCGGCTTGAAGATCAGCGATCATCATGTCCGCAGCCCGCTGCTCAATATCAACCGCGCCTGCCAGACGTGCCACCATTTTTCCGAAGAGGAATTGAAGGCTCGGGCGGAGGACATCCAGGTCAGGTTTGGTGAGGCGAGAGACCGTGCCATGGATGCGCTGGTCGAACTGATTTTCGACATACGCGACGCAATGAAGGATGGGCGTGCAGAAGAAGATCTGAACCTCGCCCGCAGCTATCAGCGGAGTGCGCAGTTTTACATTGACTATGTAGAAGCGGAAAACTCGATGGGGTTCCATGCCTCTGCAGAGACACTGCGTATCCTCGTGGAGGCTCTTGATCATGCTCGCCGCGGGCAGCTTGCCGTGCGCGGCATCAAAGCCCGCCCCTTGATTCGCGCCGAAGATGCGCCCGACCCGAAGACATAAGATGCCTGCGTCAGCCGGACGGATCGTCTCTGTCTTTCATAGCCTCGTTGAACTACAATTTCCGCGATGCATATACCTGACGGCTTTCTGACCACCCGCGTCGCGCTCTCGCTCGACGTGATTTCCGCGGCGGGAATACTGTTTGCGGCAAGAAGGGCCCGGATTGATCTATCCGACCGGATAATCCCGCTCATGGGAGTGCTCGGCGCGTTTGTCTTCGCCGCCCAGATGCTGAATTTTCCGGTGGCCGGGGGCACATCCGGCCACCTGATCGGCGGAAGCCTTCTTGCCATACTGCTCGGGCCGATGGCGGGATTCCTGACCATGGCGACCGTGGTAATCGCACAGGCGCTGTTCCTGCAGGATGGGGGGCTGATAGCCCTGGGAGCTAACATATTCAACATTGGCGCGATTACCTGCTTCAGCGGATATGCGGTCTTCAGGTTGTTCAAGGGAAAGTCGGGTAGAGACAATCGCCTGGCGGTCGCGGGATTCCTCGCCGGATGGTTCTCCTCTGTAATTTCTTCCGCGTTCTGTGCGCTTCAGCTGGGCCTCTCGGGCGCGGTTCCTCTCCAGATAGGGCTGGCGGCAATACCGGGTTACCACATGATTGTCGGTGTAATCGAGGGGGCCCTGACTGCCGGAGTCCTCGGATTTCTCAGTAGAGTGCGCCCGGACCTGCTGGACACAAACGGCGCCGGCAGATTTCGAGGCGCGGATTGGGCCGGAGCTCTCGTGTTTATAGGCATGCCCGCCGTGATACTTGTACTCGCGGGGAGTTCCAGCCTGCCGGACCCGATGGAAAAGCTGCTCATCGCCTCGCAATCTCATGTGGCGGAGGAATCGGCGCTGAGCGGCATTGACTTTCTTATCAGTGGCACAATCTTCACTCTTGTCATTGTCACGGGATTCTTGCTGGCTTTCATCTGGAGGCGCAGGAGCCGGCCGTGAGACACAACTTCATCGACCGATACTCCTCGCTGGATTCTCCGCTCCATACCCTGGAATCGAGGACAAAGCTTCTGGCATTCGCGATTCTGATTGTGGGAGTCTTGAGCATTCCGACGGACGCCGAGGCGATCTTCTTTTCCTATCTCTTCGCGGCGGCCGTTCTGATGGGAATCTCCCAGATACCGCTCGGGTATATCATGAAACGGATGGTGGTGCTTCTTCCATTCATCATGCTGGCCGCCGTCGCCGCGCCATGGAAGGGATATGCAGGATTCGGAGCGCTGGCCGTCAGGGCGGTTCTCTGTCTCATACTTCTTATTCTCTTGACCAACACGACACGTTTTGCCGAACTCCTGTGCGGTCTGCGGAGATTCGGGTTCCCACAGATCGTGGTGATAAACCTCGGGTTTCTGTATCGTTACCTCTTTGTGCTGATGGAAGAGGCGATGCGAATGAAACAGGCTCGCGACTGCAGGCGGGTGGGACGAGCCCCGTTAACAGAGGAACTCAGGATTCTGAGTTCAATGCTGGGGACTCTCCTGATCCGTTCCTTTGAGCGGGCTGAACGGATGCATTCAGCCATGCTGTCGAGAGGGTATTCCGGCGATTTCCCGGTCGTTGCGCCGAGAAGGTTTTCGTGGCATGACATAGTGTTTCTCGCGGGGACCTCGGCTTTTGTGGGCGCGACGATTTGGGCGCGATGAACGGGGAAAGATGACTGAATACGCGATTCGAATAACCCGGCTCAACTACAGCTATCCTGACGGTACAAGGGCATTGCAGGAAATCGATCTTGACGTGCGCACCGGCGAGCGCGTGGCCATCGTCGGCCCGAGCGGAGCCGGGAAATCGACGCTGCTCTTGCACCTGAACGGAGTCTTGACCGGCAGCAGCCCGATAAAAATTGCGAACCTGAATCTGGAGCGGTCCAATCTCCAGCAGATCCGGAGCAAAGTCGGGCTGCTCTTCCAGGACCCGAATGATCAGCTCTTCTGCCCGACAGTTTTCGAGGACATTGCCTTTGGCCCGTTGAACCTGGGGGTTCCGGCCGAGGAGATTCCTGCAAGGGTGAATAAGGCGCTGCGCGAGTGCGGCCTGGAGCAGTCGATCGGGTCGCGCTCTTCGCATCATCTCAGCCTGGGAGAGCGGCGACGGGTCTCGCTCGCAGCCGTTCTTGCAATGGAGCCGGCCATTCTGGGGATGGACGAGCCGACGAGTAATCTTGATCCGCGAAACCGTAAGCGCCTGATCGAGCTGGTTTCCAGACTGGAGGTAACCCTGATCGTCGCGACCCATGATTTGGGATTCGTTCTCGATGTCTGTTCGCGGACGGTTGTCATGGACCGCGGGAAGATATGGGCTGACGGCGACGCCCAGACGATCCTTTCCGATACCCGCCTGATGGAAGAGCACGGACTCGAGGTGCCGCTGCCTCTGAAGGCGGAAACGAGGCCGTAAATTGAGGCAGCCTCGTGGCTTACTGACATTGGCAAGGGGGCGGATATGACGTTTCTGATTTCAGCCGGAGCGGTGCAACTCGAAGCGAGCCTTCGTAAGCCGGAGGGCGAGCCTCAGGGTGCGGTCGTCGTTTGTCACCCTCACCCCGTCTATGGCGGCACTATGGACAACCGGGTCGTCTACAGGGCATCCAGGGCGGCGGCCAGTGCAGGATTTACCGCTCTCCGCTTCAATTTCCGCGCTGTCGGGAAGAGCAGCGGCCAGTTCGACCATGGAATGGGAGAAAAGGAGGACGTGAGAGCGGCCATACGGTGGCTCGAAGAGAGATATCGGGGGTTGGATCTGGCGGTTATCGGGTATTCGTTCGGGGCATGGGTGGGGCTGCAGGTAGCGTCTGCGGACCCTCGCATCAAGCTGATGACGGGACTGGCCTTACCGCTGGACCTGTACGATTTCGGATTTCTGGACGTGTGTCCCAAGCCGGCGCTTTACGTGATCGGTACCCGTGATGAGTTCTGTTCTGCGGAAAAACTGGACCTGCTTGCCGCGCAGCTTCCCGCAACGGCGACGCTGCACAAAATCGAGGGGAGTGATCATTTCTTTTCGGGGCACATCGAAGCCGTGCAGGATCTGATAACCGACTTCTTCAGCAAGCGAGGGCGGAGTTGAGCGCTAGGGCAGGTCGGCAAAATCGGCGACTACCGGCGCATGGTCGCTCGTGCCGAACTGTGCGCAAACCGAGCATTGAGTGACGCGGCTGGCGGCAGCCTGACTTGCAAGAATGTAGTCGAGGCGCCAGCCGATATTTCTCTGGCGCATGTTGCGCCATGGGGGCCACCAGGTAAAGAGCCGGTCGTTATCGGGATCGAAAGCGCGACCGAGATCAACCATCCCGCCGTTTGCGATTACGCGTTCGAACAGCTCCCGTTCCTCGGGACGCTGGCCGATAACGTTCGGCTTCCGCTCTTTTGGATGGACGTCCATATCCGTCCGGGCGACATTCATGTCGCCGCAGAGTATCAGGTCGATCTTTCTGGTACGGCATTCCGTCGCGTAGCGCTCCATCGATTCCAGGAAACGCATTTTGGCGGCAAAATCCTTGCCGCCGTTGGGGACATACACGGAGGTGATTACCAGGCTGCCGATGCGGGCAGTGACGATGCGGGTTTCGCTGTCGAAGTCCGGGTGTTCGAAGTGCGGCTTTTCGGGAGATATGTCGCGGCGGATATGCAACCCGACGCCCGAATAGGCGCGCTCCCCGTGCCAATAGCACCAGTAGCCGGACATTTCGCACAGAGCTTCCGGCACCTGCTCGCGCGAAGCCTTGATCTCCTGCAGGCAGATCACGTCAGGGCCGTCGTTCCGGATCCATTCAAGGACCTGCGTCTGGCGGGCCCTGATCCCGTTTACATTCCAGGTTGCAATCTTCACAGAGGTTATTTTAACCGGATATTTTCGCGAGGCGTCCGATTTTTCCCTCCGTTTTCTCAGGGTCTTGGATAGAGGTTGTCGAACTTGGTGAACTGCTTGCTGAAGGCGAGTTGAACTGAACCGATCGGGCCGTTTCGCTGTTTCCCAATGATCAGCTCGGCCATCCCGACATTGTCGTCGGTAGGGTTGATCATTTCTTCGCGGTAGATGAACAGCACGAGATCGGCGTCCTGTTCAATAGAGCCGGACTCTCTGAGGTCCGAGAGCTGGGGGCGGCGATGTTCTCCCGTTCGCGATTCGACGGCGCGGCTCAGCTGAGAGACGGCAATCAAAGGAATGCCGAGCTCTTTGGCGATCCCCTTGAGGCCGCGGGAAATCTGCGCGATCTCCTGGGTGCGGTTCTCATAGCGCTGTGTTGAGCCCGACATCAGCTGCAGGTAGTCGACTATGATAAGGTCCAGTCCGTGCTCGAGGCTGAGGCGGCGCGATTTCGAACGCAATTCGGGGATTGTGATGTTAGCTGTATCGTCGATGAATATCTTCGTCTCGGAGAGATCTCCGGCCGCGCGGCTCAGTTTCGTCCAGTCTTCCTTGTTCAGAAATCCCGTATTCACCCGGTGAGCGTCAATTCTGGCTTCGCTGCAGAGAAAGCGTTTGACGAGCTGCTCCTTGCTCATCTCGAGGCTGAATATTCCCACAGCCTTCCCTTTTCGTATTGCGACATGCTCGGCGATATTGAGGCATAAGCTCGTCTTGCCCAGTCCGGGGCGGGCGGCCACGATTATGAGATCGCCCGGATGCATTCCGGCGGTCATTTTGTCCAGATCGACAAAACCGGTTTCAAGTCCGGTTACCGGTGCCTTTTGGTTTGCCAGTTCTTCGATTTCCCTGAAGACGTCGCTGACGACGGGGGTTATCGAAGTGAAGCCCGTACGAAACTGCTGGTTAGAGATCTCAAAGATCGACTTCTCCATCTGCTGCAGGATCTCCTCTGCAGGATCCTCGTCCTGATAGCTGCGGGTCATCGTTTCGCTGGAGATCTGGATCAGTCGCCGCAGCGTCGATTTTTCCCGCACGATGCGGGCGTAGTGTTCGATATTGAGGGCCCGTGGCAGTCCGTCGGTGAGGCCTGCCAGGTAGGCCGCACCCCCAATGCTTTCGAGCTCATTAGCCCTCTGCAACTCGTCTTTGAGCGTAATCATGTCCACAGGCCTGGAGTTGTTCATGAGATGCAGCATCTTTTCGAAGATGCGTCTATGGCTGTCCAGGTAGAAGTCCTGCGGCTTGAGAATCTCGAAAATGACGAGAAGCGCCTTGTCGTCGAGGAGGATTGCGCCGAGGATGGACCGCTCCGCTTCCAGATTGTTAGGGAGCACTTTCTCCAGACTGATATCGGCCATTGGTCCGAGACCCCGGATAAGATTGAAGATCGATTGAAGATCGTACTGGACGGCTGCGACTGACGATTGTCGGGTTGTTTTCGGCAATCGTCAGTCAGCAATCGTCTATTCGGATGCTGATTCGGGCTCCGGTTCCACGATGACTCTGATGGGAACCGTCACCTCGCGGTGCAGGCGGATCTGGACCTGGTATTCGCCGGTCGTCTTGATCGGCTCGTCCAGCTGGATTTTGCGCTTGTCGATATCGATTTTGTGCGAGACGAGGAAGTCCGCCACGTCCATTGCCGTCACGGAGCCGTAGAGCGAACCCCCCTCGCCGGCTTTTCGGCGGATCGTAGCGGTGAGCTTCACGATCTCCTGGGCGAGCAGTGTCGCGGCTTCCTTCTCGCGATGGTCGCGCCGTGCCCTGGATACTCTCTCCATTTCCGCCATCTTGATGTTGCCCGGGGTTGCCTCGAGCGCGAGCTTTCTTGGGATGAGATAATTGCGGCCGTACCCCGGTGCGACTTTAACGATATCACCGGACTTGCCCAGTTTCTCAACGTCCTGTTTCAGAATGACCTTCATGTTTCACCTTTTCCACATAAATGGCTTAGTCAGCGACGAACGGTAATATGGCCACGTGCCTGGCGCGTTTGATAGCTTCCGACAACAGGCGCTGATGAGTCGAGCAGACGCCGCTGATCCTCCGGGGAAGTATTTTGCCGCGCTCCGGAATGAAATGGCCGAGGAGCTTCCCATCTTTGAAATCGATATAGGTGATTTTCTCGGCGCAGAACTTACATACCCGCTTGCGCCGAATACTGAATCTTCTTGGACCTGGCATAGTTTCGCCTTTCTGCTGATGTGGGCCAGGTGTGTTCGCCTGATCCCTTGTGATAACTCGTTACAGACCTGCCGGAGGAGCCTGTTCAGGTTCAGGACCTGCCGGGAGCGTCTGTTCCGGCTCGGGGCCTGCTGCGGGTTCCGGAGTCTCGACCGTTCCCGCGACCTGCGTGGCGCCCTTCTTCTGTCGTGCTGCCTTGATCTTCTCGGAACGTTTCAGGTCCGCATCAATCCGGACAGAAATGAACCGGATGATGTAATCCGTCACCCTGAACCGACGTTCCAGTTCCGCAATGGCGGCGCCGTCCCCTTCGATCGAGAGCACTACGTAGTAGCCTTCACGGAATTTCCTGATCCTGTACGCCAGCGACTTCTTACCCCAGTTGTCGACTTTGACTATCTTGCCGTTTTTGCCTTCAACCACGGTCTGCAGGTGATTGATGAAGCCGTCCAGTTCCTCGCTGGTTAAAGTGGGAGCGGCAACAAAAACCACTTCGTAATTTCTCACGGTTTTCTCCTTACTGCACTATTGCGTTAAAAATCGCCATTGTTTTGGGAACACCTTCATTCAGTATGGATGTAATGGCGTTTTCGGCTCTCCGAATCATGTCGTCCACCCCTGGCCGACTCTCGGGCGGAAAATCCGCCAGAACGAATTCTGATTTGTCAATCGGCATTCCTTCTTCGCCTATCCCCATTCTAACCCGGACCAGCTCGTCGGTTCCGAGAGCGCTCAGGATCGACTCCAGACCGCGGTGCCCGCCGGCCGAGCCGCGTTCCCGGATTCGGATCCGGCCAAACGGCAGGTTCAGATCATCAAAAACCAGCAGCAAATCCTGCGGGCCGCGCTTGAGCCCGGAAAGCAAAACCCGGACGGCTTCTCCGCTGCGGTTCATGTATGTCATGGGTTGAACGAGAACCACTGAATGGTTTCCGATCCGGAACGGGCAAGTACGTGAAAGCATGTGGAACGACCAGCTGCCGGAAGCCTTCTGTGCCAGCGCTTCCACGACCATGAATCCGATGTTGTGCCGGTTCCATGCATGTCGTTCGCCGGGATTCCCCAGTCCCACTATGATTCTGTCGATTTCCCGTCCCGCTTCCATTCAGGTCCAGTCCCGATGCTTCAGGACTTCTTCTCTTCCTCACCTTCTTCGGCCGTCTTACCCTTCTTGATGACCTCAGGCTCCGCCGCTGCAGCTTCCGCAGGAACCTCTTCCTTGACCGGAGGAACGACAGTCACGATTACCACTTCAGGCTCGGTGAGCACCGTGACTTTCGGATCCACCTGCAGATTCTTGACGCGGATGTAGTCGTTTATCTTGAGATGGCTTACATCAATCTTTATTGATTCCGGAATATCCGAAGGGAGACACTCGACTTCGATCGAACGGGTGACGAAGTCCATAATCCCTCCTCCGATCTTCACCCCCTCGGGATCGCCTATCAATTCAATGTCGACCGTCAGTTGCAGCATGCGGTCCATGGCGATTTCCAGCAGGTCCGTGTGTATCAATCCACCCTTGATGGGATCCAGCTGGTAGTCCTTGATCATCGCGTTGTGCTGGGCTGCACCGTCGACCGTGATACCGAAGATCGTGTTTTTTCCGGATTCCGAATGAAGAATCGCCCTGATGTCGTTCGGATTGACGGAAACCGCGACGGGCTGCTTCCCGGGACCATAAATCACAGCCGGGATTATTCCCGATTTCCGGAGCCGCCTGTTTGCATTCTTGCCGCCCGGGGTCCGTAGCTGAGCATCGATTACTGTTGGCATGAAACCCAACTCCTTCCTCAGGGTCTGCGGCCTCGAGCGGCCGAAAACCCGACTCTAAACGAATAAGTTACTAACACTAGTCTCTTCATGAATGCTCTGAATTGCAGTGCCCAGCAATCCGGCCACACTCAAAACCTTCATATTGGGCAGAAGCTTTGACTCGTCCATCGGCACTGTATTGGTAAGGATGATCTCCTCTATCGGGGAGTTGCGCAGCCTGTCAAGCGCCGGTCCGCTCAGAATCCCGTGCGTCGCACAGGCGAAGACCTTTTCCGCCTTCTTCTTTCGCAGCGCCTGCACCGTGTTGACGAGTGTGCCGGCGGTATCGATCATATCGTCGCAGATAAGAATGTTGCGTGCCGCGACATGTCCGATTATGTGCAGAACTTCGGCCTCGTTCGGCCCGGTGCGCCGCTTGTCAATCACCGCCAGGTCTGCGTCGAGCCTCTTCGCGAATGCTCGTGCGCGCTCAACTCCTCCGGCATCGGGCGAGACCACGGTCAGGTTGGGTATATCCAGCCTTTTCAGGTACTCGATCAGAACCGGCGCCGCATACAGGTGATCCACTGGTATGTCGAAAAAGCCCTGTATCTGACCGGCGTGCAGATCCATGGAGAGAATGCGATCCGCTCCGGCAGCCGTAAGGAGGTCCGCCACAAGTTTTGACGAGATCGGCACGCGCGGTTTGTCTTTGCGATCCTGCCGCGCATAGCCGTAGTAGGGAATCACTGCGGTTATACGTGCTGCCGACGACCGCTTGAAAGCGTCGATCATGATCAGCAGTTCCATCAGGTTGTGGTTGACAGGACAGCATGTCGGCTGGACCAGGAACGCGTCCGTTCCCCTGACGTTTTCGAGGATCTGGCAGTAAACCTCACCGTCGCTGAAACTGGTAAGGTTAATCTTGCCGATCGGGATCTGCAGATGTTCACAGATGTCCTGGGCCAGCGGCAGATTGGCGTTTCCGGAAAAGACCTTCAGTTGTCTGTTGACTTGCTTGTATCCAGTGTTATCCATCAGTGCACCACTCCTGGAGGCGCCGCGAGATGGCTGGGGCGGAAGGATTCGAACCTTCGAATGCAGGTTCCAAAGACCTGTGTCTTACCGCTTGACGACGCCCCAGCATTATCTTTCGCGAATGCATTCGCAGTCAGCGCCGGCGTCTACCCGAACATTTTATGGAAATACTCAGCCCGAGAGAGGGTCTTCGCCGGAAACACTCGCCAGGCTTTCCGCGAAACTCCACGGACAGCCGCGAACGCTGATTCCTCATCCAAGAAGAATCCGAAGACAGATGATCCACTGCCCGACAGCAGTGCTGCTGCTGCACCCTTTTCTTCCAGGAACTCTTTGGCTTCCAGGATTTCGGGGTAGGCATTCAGGACCGAAGTCTCAAAATCATTAAAGATCCCGCACAGGTGCGCCGTTGCAGATTGCACCTGTGCGCGGAAACGATGAATTCTAGGGTCGTTTTCCGTGGAAGTCAATCCCAAATTAAGAGATCTATAGGCTTCAGCGGTCGAGACATGGACGCCCGGAAACACGACTGCCAGATGGGTCGACGGGAAATCGGGCATAGGGTCGATCTTCTCCCCCCTGCCGCTACCGAAAGCAGTTCCTCCGGTCAGGAAGAAGGGGACGTCCGAACCCAGTTTCTCCGCCTGAGAGACCAGAACCGAATCGGGGATGTCGAGCTCCCAGAAACGTCGAAGGCCCAGCAGTGTGGCCGCCGCGTTGGCGCTGCCGCCGCCGAGGCCCGAACCGGCGGGAAGACTCTTCCTGAGAGTGATCTCTGCCCCTCTGGCTGGGAAAAGTGAAGCGAGAGCGGAGGCGGCCTTCCAGACCAGGTTGTCCTCGCGGTGGACGTCCGGCAGCCCTTCGCAGACCAATTCCAACCGCGACGAGTCCCGGAATTCAATCTCGTCCCCCGCGCTGATCGTCTGAAACACGGTCTGGATATCGTGATACCCGTCCGGACGGCGCCCCAATACCGCAAGAGCGAGATTTATCTTGGCAAAAGACCGAATCCTGAGGGGTGCGGGTTTCACTTCTGCGACTTCTGCTTCCGCAGCATGTCCCGAACCGTCTCCAGCTTGCGCTTGACCTTTTCGAACTCTTCCTTTTCCGTGTCGGCCCGGGCGGGATCATTCATCCAGTGGTGGTGCGCCTTCTGCCAGTAGTCATGCGCCTTCTGCAGATCTCCGGTCTTGAAGTAAAGGTCGCCCAGATGATCGTCGATTACGGGATCATCTTTGACCCTGGCATCGGCTTCCAGGAGGTACTTCTCGGCATTTTCCAGATCGTTCAGTTTGAAGAACGCCCATCCGAGAGAATCGAGATAGGCGCCGTTGTCAGGATCGATGGCCAGGGCTTCCTTTACATATTGCAAAGCTTCCTCGAGCCGCACGCCGCGATCGGCAAGCATGTAGCCGATGTAATTCAGAGCGACGGCGCTGTTTGGATTGATCCTCAGGATTTCTTTGAAGAGAAGTTCTGCGCGGTCGAAATCCTTCTGTCTTTCATACACCGCCGCCCGCTGAAATTTCACCCTTTCGTCGTTTTCGCTGTCCAGTTTCCGGTTCTCGGCGCGCAGCAGGACTTTCTCCGCCTCCTGGTAGCGTTTTGCCTGAAGGTAGATCTGGCTCAGATTGACGTAAAGATCTACGTTTTCAGGATTCGACTCGAGCAGTCTGGACAGTATCGCGGCGCCTTCCTCCGTCTTTCCGGCATCGGCCAGCGTTCTGGCGTAAACCATGGCTATGGTCAGATCATCGGGCCTGCTTTCCATCAGCTGTTTGCCGAGCGGCAGCGCCTTGTCGAATCTCTTGCTGATCCGGTAAGCCTCCAGAAGTTCCCTGTTTCTCTCCGGGTCGGCCGCGGCCAGCTGCTCATAGAGGGAGAGCGCCTTGTCGTTTTCCCCCATCTCCAGATAATTCGCAGCCAGGTGCTGCCGGAAGACCAGACGGTTGTTCCGGGCTTCCCTGGAATCCTCCGGTGTCTTTTCCAGCAGAGTAAGGAAGATCTTCACTGCCTCGGAGTGCTTGCCGCTCAGCTCGTACGCCCTGGCAAGGAAATACTGTGCTTCAAGAACCGCGGGATTTAACTTGGTGACCCTTTCGAGAGTCTCAATCGCTTCCTGGTATCGACGCAGCCCAAGCAACGCCCTGCCTCGCAGCAGTTGAGTCGCGGTATCTCCGGGTTCAGTTCGAATAAGCTCGTCAAGAATCTGAATCGCTTCCCCGAGCTCGTTCTTTTCGACCAGCGCATATGCAAGATGATAGCTCACCCCGGGATCGTTATTGCTGATTGTGCGAAGTTTCCGGTAAACCGGAATCGCTTCCTCGATCCGGTTGAGTTTCGTGTAAAGCCTCCCGAGCACTACGAGGGTTTCCGGTGCATCAGGCTGCACTTTCAATCCCTTATTCAGATACTCGATCGCCTTGTCATCCTGCCCCGCGGACTCGTAATACCGCGCAATTTCACGGTATCCGCTGTCGACGCCGGGAGAGAGACTCTGAAATTGTTCGAATGCCTCGATGGCCTTTTCCGGCTGCTGGATCCTGAAATACGCTCTGCCGAGGGCGTAGTAGACGCGTTCGTCCTTCGGTGTGATCTCCTTCAGCTTTTCCAGTTCCTGGATGGCTTTCTCTATCCCTTCGGCGGGCGCGCCGGTTCGCTGGGAGCGGAAATAAATGCCAATAAGGAGCCAGCGCGGTTCCGGATTCTTCGGATCGAGCCTGACTGCTTCACCGGCATGTTCGATTGCTTCTGAGATCCTCCCCGATCTCTCCATCAGAGAAGCAATCTCGAGGTGAATCGCCGGACTTTTGCGGTTGTACTTGAGTGCAGCCTCCATCTCGGAGATAGCCTTGGCGCCATCGCCATTATCCTCGTACCACTTCGAAAGAGCGAAATGGTAATAGCTGGCGGCGCGGTCGGCGGGGGTGGAATCTTCTAACTCTCTGTCGAGATTGATAGGTCCCGTCGACTGAGAGTTCTTCTGCTGGGCGGGTGCGGAAAGACACACCGACATCAGGCCAAGGCACAAAAAAGAATACCTTAGCGGACGGAGGAAGCTGCAATTCATAGCCTGTTTGTTCCTTATGTTCAGGATCGGTTTTTTTGCGCAGTCATTATCTCACATGAGTCTGCCTGTTTCCAGAGTTCGGAGGCATTCGGAGGGGGGAGAGCGGAGACGGCTCGAAACAGGGTCATCTTTTCTTGGCTCAAATCTGAGCACGTTCATTACATATGGAGAAGAAGGGAAGTCATTAGTTGCACCTGAAAAAACGTGTAAGGAGGCCTCAAATGAGAGCAAGTCAGTCCAGGGTTGCCTGCATTCTGGCATTGTCGGTTTGTCTTCTGTTCAGTTCGGTTTCAGTCCTCGCCCAGAAGGCTGCCACAGATCCCGCGCCGGTCGAAAAGGTGAATCTTAACACCGCAACGGTTGAGCAGTTGCAGACCATTCCGGGCATCGGGCCGGCTGCAGCAAAGAACATCATCGAATACAGGACCAAGGTAGGGAAGTTCAACCGGATTGAAGAAATCATCAATGTGAAGGGGATCGGAGAAAAGAAGTTCCAGAAAATAAAGGATCTGCTGGTGTTGTAGAGTCCGGCTGACCGCCCCCGTTTCCGGCTTTGCGGCCGGAAACGAGGGCGCGACGGACTTCTAACCGAAGGTCACTCGAGGATGGACCCGGATCCAGCGGACCGGTTGTGCCACGGGTGAGACAAAGGTCTGGATTCGCTGAGCCAGGGCGACAAGCTCGCCTTCTTCTTCAATGAGCCGGTAGATTTCGTTTTCCCAGTTGTCGGTAATCAGGTTCACATCCATTCCGTGGAGGAGTTTTTCCCTGTCTCCTGCTGATATGACGATAGACGGAATCTCATGCAGAAGGTCGCGCAGCGGAATCATCCTGCTGAGGAAGAACTCCCGGGGGTGGAACTGTTCTCCTTCGGTGAGCGGAACGGCGGCAGTCAGGGGGAATTCGCCGCTCCGTAATCTGCGCAGCCTGACAAGATGAGCGCCACACCCGTAATCCCTTCCGATGTCGTGCGCGAGGCTGCGAGCATAGGTGCCCGCCGTGCAGGTGAGTTCGAATTCGACTTCACACCCCTCCACGCTCACGAGTTCAAGCGACTTGATTGTCACCTCCTTTGTGGAGGGCTCGAGCTCGACTCCTTTTCTGGCATACGCGTAGAGTGGTTGTCCCTGCACTTTCTTGGCTGAGTAAGGCGGGATAGTCTGGCGTATGGTTCCGAGGTAGCGTGAGAAGATCTCCTGGAGCAGTTGCTGATCGAGCCTCGGTTTGGTGTCTTCGCCCAAAGGCTCACCGTCGACGTCGAAGGTGGTGGTGGCGAAGCCGAACCGCATCACGCCGTGATATACCTTGTCTGAAGCGACGAAATAGCTGGTTAAACGGGTCGCCTTTCCGAGCGTTAGCGGCAGAACTCCGGTTGCAAATGGATCAAGTGTACCGGTGTGTCCCACCTTCTTTATCTTCGTCAAGTTGCGGATCTTGGCGACAACGTCGTGCGATGTCCATCCGGCAGGTTTGTCGATTACTATGACTCCGTCTGTGCTACTCGTCCGTGTTTCCGTGGATCTTATCGATAAGTTCGTCAATGTGCCTGCCATAATCCTGTGATGTGTCGGTAAGGAAAGCTATCTCCGGGACAAATTTCATCCGTATCCTCTGGCCCAGCTCGCGGCGTATCCATCCCGCCGCATGGGTCAGAGTGTCCATGCTTTCTTTCTTCTCCTCTTCAGATCCCATCAGGGAAACAAAGATCCGTGCGTGCCTGAGATCGGGACTCATCTGAACACCAGTGACGGTTACGAAACCGACTCTGCGGTCCTTCATGTCCCTCGAAATCATCACACTCACTTCATGCTGGATTTGAAGGGCTATTCTCTG
Organism: Acidobacteriota bacterium; assembly: GCA_012719355.1. Taxonomy (GTDB): domain Bacteria; phylum Acidobacteriota; class UBA6911; order UBA6911; family UBA6911; genus UBA6911. Next base: position 41,316 of record JAAYAM010000017.1, on the reverse strand, counting down.
GGGTCTTCGTGACGGTTGCATGCCTGAAAACTCAAGGATCCATGTACTCTACCCGGCAGTCGATCAGGAGTTCCTGGAGAATGTTCTCCGCGTCCCGCACAAACTGCTGCGTGACTCTTTCCAGCACCGCGTTATCGGAGGCTACCGTAACAGCCGCCAGTTTCGCCCGCTGCCATAGATCCTGGTATTCCACCTCCGCTATTGAAAAATTTGTGCGCGCACGCAGCCTGTCCTGCGCTTTGCGCAGCACCATTCGCTTCTCCTTAAGAGACTGAGAGTACGGCAGAAAAAGTTCCAGAGTACAGTACGCTATCGGCATCCGCTTGTATGCTGAGAGAGATCTGCGGTTGACGATTCAACACAAACCGCAGGGCTCGTCTAAAGAGAGGTAGGTTGGACCTTTTCTATAACGTACGCTTCGATTATGTCGCCCACTTTGACATCGGAAAAGTGCTCGAAACCTATGCCGCACTCGAATCCTGACTTCACCTCGGCGACGTCATCCTTGAAACGGCGCAGCGAGGTTATCTTCCCCTCATGTACAACCGCATTGTCCCGCAGGAGGCGTGCCTCGGCATTTCTCCGGATGACTCCGTCGAGAACGTACGAACCCGCGATAAATCCGAACTTCGGAACCTTGAATGTGTCGCGTACCTCGGCCCGGCCGACGTATTTCTCGTGAGTCGTGTATTCGAGCATCCCGATCATGGCCGCCTTGATCTCATTCGTCAGGTTGTAGATCACCGTGTAGAGCCTGATTTCCACTCCTTCGGTGTCTGCCAGTTCCTGAGCCTTGCGTTCGGGCCTGACATTAAACCCGATGAGGACGGCATTGGAGGCTGAGGCGAGCAGCACATCGGTTTCCGTGATCGCTCCTGCACCGCTGTGCAGGATCTTGACTTTCGCCTTTTCCGTGCTGAGCTTGTTCAGCATCTCGGTGACAACCTCCACCGATCCCTGAACGTCGGCCTTCACGATGAGCGGAAGCTCCTTGACCGTTCCCGCTCTCATCTGTTCATACAGCGCCTGCAGCGACAGGCGGGCACTCTTGGTGAGCGACTGCTCCCTTGCCTTCGTCTGGCGGTACTCTGCCACCTGCCGTGCCTTTGCCGCGTCCTTGAAGACCTGGAAAGCATCGCCGGCCATCGGCAGGTCCTGCAGTCCCTGGATTTCCACCGGTATCGACGGGCCAGCAGTGCTGATGTTCTTGCCGCGGTCATTGACCATGGCACGTACACGTCCGCTGACGGAGCCTGCGACAACAGAATCTCCTACTTCGAGCGTTCCATTCTGTACCAGGACGGTAGCGACGCAGCCCCGTCCCCTGTCTACCTTAGCTTCGAGTACGACACCGGATGCCGCGCGCTTCGGATTCGCTTTCAGCTCCTTCATGTCCGCGACCAGAAGAATCATTTCCAGCAGAAGGTCAATGTTGGTCTTCTGCTTGGCTGACACCGGCACCGTCACGACATCGCCACCCCAATCCTCAGGGAGCAATCCCTGGTCGGCAAGCGCCTGTTTCACTCGATCAATCTGAGCTCCAGGTTTGTCTACCTTATTAATGGCGACAATCATAGGCACGTTGGCCGCTTTAGCGTGATGGATAGCCTCTATCGTCTGAGGCATGACTCCGTCATCCGCAGCAACCACCAGAACGACGATATCGGTGGCCTGCGCCCCGCGAGCGCGCATAAGAGTGAATGCTTCATGGCCCGGGGTGTCCAGAAAGACGATGCTGCGGCCCCGGATGTCCACCTGGTACGCTCCGATGTGCTGCGTGATCCCGCCCGACTCCGTTGCGATGACGTTGCTCTGGCGGATGGCGTCCAACAGAGACGTCTTGCCGTGGTCTACGTGGCCCATGACGGTGACCACTGGAGGACGAGTCTGATAATCCTCAGGCTTGTCCGGCGTTTCCTGACTTGCTTCGGCCTCTTGTTCGAAGCTGATTACTTCAGCACGGAATCCGAATTCAGCACAGACTTCCTTAGCAGCTTCAATGTCTAGGGTCTGGTTGATGGAGGCCAGGATTCCTTTCGAAATGAGCTTTTGGATGATGTACTTCGACTTGATGTTCATCTTTTCCGCAAGCTCTTTTATTGTGACACCTTCTGTAATAGCGATAGGTCTAAAATCCTCCGGGGAAGCCGGTGGTCGAGGTACTTCGACCGCCTTGGCGGTTCTTTCGGTTACCTCAGGCTTGCCGGTCTTCTTCTTTCTGACAAACCTTGTCGGGGGAGCAGTTCTTGGCGCGGCAGGCTTCTGTTCCTGCAGCCCTTTCAGTATACGCTCTGTTATCTCGGGCGTTACTACTCTCTCGGTGGTCGTCCGCATCAGTATCTTGGTTCTGGCTTTCGGGACAACTATCTTTCTCGCGACAGTTCCCGAATGAGCTGCTGCTTCAGGCGGGCCCGCCGGAGCCGCTGCAGGGGGCTGGGTTTCTTCTGCAGGCGGCGTTGGTGCCGAAGCCGCTGCCGGTGTTGGGGTCTCGGCAGCCGGTTCCGCAGCTTTGGGCTCTTCCTGCACCGGTGCGGGTATCTCCTCCGCAGGAGGCTCGACGGCAGCCGGTTCCGGAACAGCTTCTTCCTGCGCGGCAGTTACAGGAGGTTCTTCCTGAACGGGTGCAGGAGGTGCGGACGGCGCTGCTTCCGGTTCAGGAACCGGTTGAGGCTGAAGAGCCTGAGGTTCCTCAGCCGGCTTTTCCACCGGCCTTGGTTCTTCCACGAGCTCGGCAGCTTCACGGTCGTAGTGTTTTCGTCCCTTTCGAGGAGCCAGCGAGATCTTCGGAGCCGGTTCCGGTTCCACCGCTTTCTGCGTCGTTTTCGGCGCTTTTCTCGCTTTTCTTGCAGCCGGGCGTGGTGCAGCCGGAGTGGCGGCCTTCTTCGCAGGCTTCTTTTCGGCCCTGGCTGCCTTCTTCTTTTCGGCCTCCTGTGCCTTGATCTCTTCGGCCTCGCGCTGCGACAGAATCTTCTTCCGGATGGTTTCGGCGAAGTTCACATCAATCGTCGCGGTAGGCGAAAAGACATACAAGCCCAGACGCTTCAGTTCAGCGAGCACTACCTGATTCTTTACTGAACATTCTGTCGCCAGTTCCGCGACGGTTATTTTATCCATTTGCGCAAAGACCTCTACCACTCCCGCCTATGGGGGATCAAATTTTAGTCAAATAAGAATCTTAAAACAACCCCGATGCTGTTTGCAACGGAGCTCTTATTGCAGACGTGAACATTTCCGCCACGCGACGGGCTATTTCGCTTCGCCCGGTCTCATTCCGCGGAACATACCTGCAGAAAACTCAGATCTGCTTGTTCTCGTCGTCGGTACTCTCGGTACTTTCCTGTACTGAGGAGACTTCTTCGCTGACGGTCTCACTTTCGGAAGCGCTGACTGATGGGGATTCTGCTTCTTCTTCCTCTTCCTGGTCTGCCTGTGGCAGCTGCGCCAGTTCAGCCTCTACCTCTTCCTGGGACGCAGCCTGGATTGCGGTAGGCAAATCCATCCCTTCCGGCACCTCGATTTCCACCTCTTCAAACAGGTCTCTGGCAGCCTCCATTACCTTCGCCGCCGTTTTCTCTCCGAATCCCGGGATGTCTCTGAGCTTCTCCTCGCCGAGTTCCAGTATGCGCTCGACGTTTTCGATTCCCGATTCACGCAACCGTTCGATGACGCGATCGCTTACGCCCTCGAGTTCGGACAGCGATGTTGACGACGACGTCAGAGACTCCATCACGCTGAGCACTTCCTGCTTCTTCTGCTCTTCGCTCTTGACGTCAATCTGCCATCCGATAAGCCTCGAAGCGAGCCGGACGTTCTGTCCCTTTTTGCCGATAGCGAGCGATTGCTGCTTTTCTTCGACGATTACCTCCATCCGCTTTTCGGCCTGATCGATGATGAGGACTTTCGAGACCTTGGCCGGGTTCAGAGCATTCGTCGCATACTGTGCAGGGTCATCAGACCACTGGACAATATCGATCTTCTCTCCCCTCAACTCCCGGATTATGGAATTGATCCGCGAACCTTTCATTCCGACGCAGGCTCCGACCGGATCAACATCACGATCCATTGAAGCCACCGCAACCTTGGCCCGGTCACCCGGTTCATGCACGGCGCTCTTGACCACAATGGTTCCGTCGTAGATCTCCGGGATTTCCATTTCAAACAGCCGGACAAGCAGCTGCGGATCGGTCCGGGAGAGGATGACCTGCGGACCCTTTGCCACCGGAAGTACCTTTACTATCAGGGCACGAACGCGCTCGCCCTGCTTGTAGGTTTCGGCCCTGGACTGCTCGCGCAGCGGAAGCAGTGCCTCGGTCTTCCCGATATCCACAATAATATCGGGTCCTTCGAAGCGCTTCACGATCCCGTTGACCATCTCTCCGATCTTTTCCGAAAACTCGTTGTAGATGTTCTGCCGTTCTGCTTCGCGGACCTTCTGCAGAATCACCTGCTTTGCCGTCTGGGCTGCTATCCTTCCCAGAACGTCTGTCGGCTTCGGTATTTCCACCGTATCGTCGATCTCGAGCGTTTCGTCTATTTCCTTGGCCTCACTCAGCGACATCTCCAGGTTGGGATTTTCAACTTTCTCCACTACGCGCCTGACTGCGAAGATCTCCACCATTCCGGTCTCCGGATCAAACCTGGCGTTGATGTCTTCGTTCGTCTTATAGAACTTTCTGGAAGCGGCCACCATCGCGTCTTCCAACGCGCTGATGATGATCTTGGGATCAACGTTCTTCTCTTTGCTGATCTGTTCGATTGTCTGAGCGATAATGTTCGACATAATTTCAGGACCCCTGCGGCCTCATGTTTATATCACCTATTAAGTTGGCCTTTTCGATGTCCGTCAACGCGATTCCAATACGTTTTCCCGACGCGATCTCGAGTTCAACACGGTTGTCAACGGCACTTACAATCCTGCCCCTGAAATTCCTCCGCCCCTCTATGGGGAGCCGCGTCCGAACCCTGGCATCTTTTCCGGAAAAGCGTTGAAAATCTGATTGCTTCACCAGCGGACGATCAATTCCGGGTGAGGACACTTCCAGAATATAGCTGAACGAAATCCAGTCTTCCACGTCCAGCAGGACGGAAAAACGCTTGCTGAATCGCTCGCAATCATCGAGCGAAACGCCGTCGGGCTGGTCAATATAGACCCGCACGACTGCGCGGTTTTCGTCCCCCTTGACTTCCACCAGGACTATTTCCATTCCTATGGAAGCCCCAAGCTGCTCTGCCAGTTCAGTGATCCTGCCAGTCAGGGATTGGCGCTGGTTCAAATCTGAAACTGCCATTTTTGAACCCTCAAATAAAAAAAGTGGGCATGCGCCCACTTTGTACAAAAGCAGCACCGCGAAGTATACCTGACGACTGCATAAATAGCAACTCCTGTGACAGTTCGGCAGTTGCCGGGGACACTGGCTACTTTTCCGTGTTCTCCGTCGACGCTTCAACGAAATCCGGTTCGCCCTTGTCCAGCGCCTCTATGACTTCGGGATCGACTACTTTGACTGCTGATACGCCTCTGAGTTGGGCGTAAACCCCGCCTTCCTTATCCGCCTTGCCGAACGAACAGTCAGCCATCACACGACTGCCTTGTTTAAGTATTACACGAATAAGGGGCTTATCAAGTCCATAGGTGGACAGGGGCGCCGGCTTGTCGATCCAGCGGTTAACCGGTTTTTCCATCGCGTCGAGAATCGCGTTCATGGCTTCCCAGTTGGCCTTCCTGGTGCCTTCCTGACCTACGAGCCATTCGCCGCCCGTTTTCCTGAAGGTGAATGATCCCTTGCTGTTGGTCAAAGAGATGAAATTCACGTTCCAGCGCTGGAACGTGGCGAGTGCCTTTTCCCGCACATCGGCGTGCGATTTGAGGAGCTTGTCGACCAGATCCTTGTCGACGAAAAACAGGTCCTCTCTCGATTCGTCTTTTGCCAGGTACATCTCCGTGCCGTCGGAACTCGATCTTTCCGCCCCGATCAACAGATGCCTGGCTGCCTTGTCTTTCCCATAGGTTAGCCGGACGTCGATGAACGGCTTATTCAATCCCGGCTTCGACTGGTCCCCTGGAACCTTGTCGAAGAACTCCTTCACTCTCGCCATCGACAGCGCGTTCAGAATTCCCCGTATACCAGGCGAGTCGGCCGCAACCTTTTCCGGATGCGTAAGCCACCACTGGTCGTCTTCGTCCTTCATCAGCTGAATATCGCCTTTCGGGCTCTTCAGGCTCAATGACTCAACCTCAGGCTGTTTGAACTTCAGGACTCGCTGATTTCGCAGTTCGTTGGTCTTTTTCTCAAATGTCTCCGCAACCGCACTCGAAACCAGAAACACCTCTTTTTTGCCCGGGAGCGCGGCATACACGGAATTACCGGTTGGATTGCGGTGTCCAAAATCGATTCCATACTCCTTGCCGTCTATGGTTGAGACCTTGAGGCTCGATTGAGCAGGATCGAGCCCGAACTGGCCTAGGCTTGATGCATTTTCCTCTATGATGTTCTCGCGCAGGATGTTTGAAGCGGCGATTGCCAGACGCTCCATTTCGTCCGTATCCGCCTCGTAGGACCGTGGCGCGGTCAGGGTCCATTCATCCTCGCCTTTCCTGACCACAGTGATGTGTTCCTCTGCCGACACAAGGTCAACCCGGCTGATGTCGCTGCTTTCCAGTTTCCAGACCTGCTTTTCAGCCTGTTTTGCCTTCTCGCGCTGTTCTCCGCCCCCTATCTCATAAAAGTAGACGTATGCTCCGAGAGCAAGGCCGACAATCAGCAATACGAGAGTACCCTTAAAGCGCATCTATCTCCTCCGGCGATTTACAACAACAAGGACTCCCGTGACAAGGGCAATCCCCGGGAGCAGGAAAACCGTGATAAGGCGCAGGATTGACAGCTGGCTTTGCGACAGTATGATCCTCCGGTCGTCGGTCTGTTTGGGCCGGATGGAAATCAAATCTTCATCTTCCGCCAGCCAGCTGACCATGTTCAGAAACATATTGCCGTTCCCCTGTGCGGGGAAGTAGGCGTTGACAGGGAAAGTCGATGTTCCGGTTACGACAATCCGTCCGGCGCCGCCGGGATTCGCATCGGAATCCGCATCAGAATCCGCCTCCGAAGACTTGATCTGTTTAGTTATCGCTACGGCAAGTGCAAGCGGGCCTTTGCGGTCTTCAGGCGGATCATACGACAGATTAGTGCTCTTTAGATTCGTTTCTCCCCAGCTGTCCGGACTGGTCTTGAACAGTGGTTCGACTGTTATTCCGTCCAGCGGAGTAGGATTCGGCTCAAGTGAGCGGGTGTACGGGAAGAACGTCATCGAATCAAAACGTTCCGTAATCCGGTGAGGTTCATAGCTGATGACGAGGGGAATCTCCGGGCCGGTTCCCATGAGACGTCCCGCTCCGCTGACATCAAGCACGACGTCATTATTGACCGTTACTCCCCAGTCCTCGAGGAAAGGGGACATAGACGGGGAAGGCTGAGGATCCACCATCAACAGAAGGGCGCCTCCTCTGTTCAGAAAGTCGCTGATGAACTGCATCTCCTGGGGAAAAGGCTCTGTCTTCGGACCTGCCATGATCAAGACTTTGGCATCATCGGGAACTTTCCCTTCGGCGGCCAGGTTGACAGTCCCGACCCCATATCCCTGTCCCTCCAGGGCTTCTTTGGCTGCGGAAAACCCGGGGCGATCGGAATCGGATGGGTCTTTCTCGCCATGCCCCTGGACGAAGTAGATCTGTTTAGCCTCGCTCCGACCGACTTTGATAATAGCGTTGGTGAGATCCTGTTCCTGCACTTCTTCGGAGCGCTTCTCGATCTTCTCCTTGCGATCGCCCTGCGAGATCACCACGGTTCCGAACTTCAGCTGCGTCCTTGTGAAAGGGTTCTCGACCACGCCATAGGTCGAGACATCGTACTGCCTGGCGATGTCCGGCTGTCTGTCAGGATCGATGAATTCGTAGCGAATGCGCGAACTTTCGGTCCTGTACTGCGTCAGCAGTTCCTTCAACGGAGCGTGTTCTCCACCCGGGAAGAAAGCCTTGATCTCCACGTCTCTGTCTAATTTTTCCAGGATCTGGACCGTCTGGGGTGCCAGTGTGTAGCGGCCCGATGCGGTTGTGTCGATCCGCTTCGGATGTTTCTGGCCGATGTAATTCAACCCGCAGACGATCGCGACGACCAGCACCACCGAAATAACATAATTGGCAGCGTGTTTGGTCGAGCGCTTTCCCAGTGATCCCAGGATCTGTCTGTAGTTGGCGGCGACTCCGACAATCAGGAGAGCCGCGCCTGCAATTGCGAGCGCAAGATTCCAGGCTCCCCAGACATTCGACACTGAATACCAGATGAACGCGCCGACCAGGAGCAACAGGCCTAATGTATCGAGTTTCTGCAAATATTTTCTCATTAGCCCTTCCACCGCATTGACTCGAGTGAACGATATGCCAGAAAAAGTCCGACGAACGCAAAGGTGACGTAGTAAATGATGTGCGAGGTATCTATTACCCCTTTTATGAAATCATCAAGATGTCCGATTACCGAGAGATACTCGATGATGCTCCTGGCACTCCCGACGGCCCACTCCCCCGCCAGTGCAATGACCCACAGCACGAGGCTCACGCCAAACGTGATGAAGACCGCGATAATCTGGTTTTCGGTCAGGGTGGAGATAAACAGGCCGAGCGCCAGCAGTGCGGCGCCGTAAAGGAACATTCCAAAATAGCCGGACAGTATCGGTTTCCAGTCGGGCTGGCTGTACACAAAAAGCGGCAGTATCGTGATTGCGCTGGCGGCAAACAGAACTACCAGGAATGTGAGACTTGCCAGATATTTTCCGGCGAGAGCCTGGGAGTTGCCGACTGGCGTGGTGAGCAGCAGCTCTATCGTTCCCCGCTTTTTCTCTTCGGAGAAAAGCCCCATGGTAAGCATCGGAACCAGGAACAGCAGGATCAAGGCCATCGTCCGGAACAGATAGGAGGTTACTTCTCTCGGCACGTCGATAGGGATCTGGCCGCCCATCTGCGCCTGGGATATGCTGATCTGGACGAGCTGGGCGAGACCTCCGAAGAAAAACAACCCGCAAAGGAACAGAAAAATCGTCAATACCACATAGGCAACCGGCGAGACAAAGTAGCTTTTCATCTCGCGCTGCCAGATTGCCAGAATGTTTTGCATAGCGGACCCTCTTGTTGACAGCAGCCGGAACCGGCCTGGATCATTCCTTTGTAATTAGGTTGATGAACACATCTTCGAGACTCATCGAAACCCCGTGGAGATCGAGCAGCCCCCAACCTTGCGTTACCACCGCTGCGGCCAGCGTGCTGCGGAGATCGGAGCCGAGTTTGCATTCGACCGTGTAAGTTGTCGACGTTTCGGTCGCAGGGTCACTCGCCTGGACGTTCAGTACACCGTCAATCGACGCCAGCTTGTCCCGGACAACGTCCGCCGGCCCTTCGACGGTCAGCGAGACCCGCTCGGCACCGGCCATTTGCCGGGCCAGACCGTCGGGGGTGTCCATTGCCACAACCTTCCCCTTGTTGATGATGACAACCCGGTTGCAGGTCATGCTGACTTCCGGAAGAATGTGGGTCGAAAGGATCACGGTGTGGTTTTCGGCGAGTCCCTTGATAAGCGTACGGATATCGTAAATCTGCTTGGGATCGAGACCGAGTGTGGGCTCGTCGAGGATCAGCACTTCGGGATTATTGAGGAGCGCTTGGGCGAGGCCGACCCGTTGCTTGTATCCCTTGGAGAGCTTTCCGGTTATTCGGCTCCGCACGTCTCCCAGGTTGCATTTTTCGATGACGTCATTCACCTGACTCTTACGCTGACGCGGACGAACCCCTTTGATTCTGGCCACGAAATCGAGGTACGACTCGACCGTCATTTCCATGTACAGCGGAGGATTCTCAGGGAGATAGCCGATCCGCCTGCGCACTTCGATGCTGTCCTCAAAGACGTCATAACCCGCTATCCTGGCAGTACCCTCAGTCGAAGGCATGTAGCAGGTGAGTATCCGCATGGTGGTGGTCTTTCCCGCTCCGTTGGGTCCTAGGAATCCCAGGACCTCTCCCTTTTCAACCCGGAACGAGATATCGTCCACGGCTCGTCGGCCGTTATAGACCTTGCTGACATGTTCTACTTCGATCACACCCATTCCTCCCTGGAACTGGTACTGAAAACGGAAGTTGGAAATCCTTTATATTAGTGAAAATCTGCCGGCCAGTCAAACGACCCGCTCAATTCATCTACTAAGTTTCTAGCCGAACCCCGACTCCCTATGGTCCCGCTAATTGCATGGTTTACCAAGAGAAAATCATACGCGAAAACCATAATCCCGTTGCGAAAAATGTTCCCGGGATGCTATAAATAAAAGCGGAACGAAAACAACGCTCTTCCGTAGTACCGAGTGTTATGAGATGTTCCAACCAAATAACAACGAGGTGGCAACCGAGCCCACAATTTATTCCCGCCAGCTGAAACTATTTTAGGGTACGACTATCTATAAAAGATGTAACTGCTCTCGGGTGTGAGAGGGTCGGGACCATAAAGTACGAAGCACCCTTAAGTCATAATACAAGAAAGGTTTAGCTGCAAAAGGGAGTTATCGGCGAAATTCTCCTTAAAGGATATCAGTAACTATGATCGAATTAGAACGAGATGATGTTTTGGAAGAAACCGAATATGATTCCATCGACCTGGACGATGAATTCGGTGCTTCCGAGGCATTTCCGCGGCTGACGCGAGCCAACTATGTTGACAGGGTCCGATTTGACCGCGTTCCCAACGAGAACAAACCGGTTGGGAAAGGAGATGAGGCGACTGCTTCGGCGGACCCGCTCTATATCTACTACAGAAGCATGAGCAAGATACCTTTGCTCACGCGCGAGCAGGAAGTGTACCTCGCGAAGAAGATCGAGTCGGCCAAGCTGAACACCCTGCGCCTTCTCTCCCTGACGACAATCAACACCTACAAGGTGATGGAAATGGCAGACGAACTGCAGCCTGCAGGGGCTCAGGCGCCGGTGCCGCAGTTTGATGAGAAGCGTGAATCTGAAAGCGAGGCTTCGCTCGAGGAGCGCACCCGGGCGAGGATGCGCCAGATCCGGAGGATCATCACGCGTCTGGAGAAACTCGAGGCGAAATACCGTGAGGCAAGAGGGGATCTGAAACGGACAAGATCACGCGAAGGCAAGACTGCCAAGGATCTCAACAAAATTAAGAGCAACCGCGAAGCGATCTTCAACTCGCTTCAGAAGTTCGATTTTTCCGAGAACCAGATAAACACGCTGGTTGGGAGCGTTGAAGAGGTCTTGCACCAGATGGAGTCGGCTCAGGCGGCGGTCAAATCGATGTCCCAGCGTGGGGACCAGAAGGCTCTGCGAGAGGTGCGGGCGCGGCTTGCGGAACTGGAGTCGCAGTACCTCACCAATATAGATGAGTTGCGCAAGATTCTCGCGCTGATCAGCGAGAACAAGGCGGAGATGCTGCATGCGAAAGATCAGTTTGTCAGATCGAATCTCCGGCTGGTGCTCAGCATCGCGAAAAACTACTCCTATCCGGGGCTGGATCTGCTCGATCTTGTGCAGGAAGGGAACATCGGTCTGATGAAGGCCGTCGACAAGTTCAACTATCGCCTTGGTCACAAGTTCTCGACATACGCGACCTGGTGGATCCGCCAGAGTATCACACGCGCAATCGCCGATCAGGGGAGGACGATCCGGATTCCTGTCCACATGGTCGAAGCCATGAACCGCGTTCTGAAGGTCGCCAACGAACTCACCAAGCGAATGGGGAGAGAACCTTCAGTGCATGAGCTGGCTAAAGAACTCAAGACCCCTGTCGCCAAAGTGACACAGATCCTGAAGGCGGCCCAGGAGCCCATATCTCTCGAAGCCAGTATCGCGGATAACAAGGATGCCGTGCTCAACAAGTTCATCGAAGACAAGAATGCAGTGTCTCCCGACGAAGATGTCATGAAACACAATCTTCGGGAAGTGACCAACTCGGCGCTGCAGTCGCTGTCTCCCCGGGAACAGGAGATCGTCAGAATGCGCTACGGTCTCAATGAGACGGGGAAGGAGTATACTCTGCAGGAAGTCGGAGAGATATTCCAGGTAACGAGAGAGCGGATACGCCAGATCGAAGAGAAGGCTCTTCTGAAGCTGCGCAGTCCGTACCGTTCCAACAAACTGCGTGAATTCGCAGACTTCGTGGGCAAGAATTAGTTGCCATTGCGCCAGAATCCCGCGGCGGGACCCGGATGATTCCGCCGCGGGATTTCTTATCTGACCGCCTTCTTCAATTCGCTTCCAGATGAAAACTTCGGTACCTTATGGGCGGCGATTTTGATCGGATCGCCCGTCTGAGGATTGCGGCCGATGCGGGCTTTTCTTTTGGCTACCGAGAAGGTGCCGAAGCCCACGATAGTGACCTTCTGCCCCTTCTTCAGAGAAGCTGTTACTCCCCGGATCAACGAGTTGAACGCTGCCTCTGCCTGGGGCTTAGTAAGGCCTGTATCTTTAGCAATTTTTCCTACAAGATCACCCTTGTTCAAGGAGTCACCCCTTTCTGCGCCATTAGTTTGTGGGGAAAATCGGCCGAGTAATAGCACCCGCGCCCGCATGAGTCAAGCGAAAAGGATCTTTGGAAGCCGCGAAGCCGCGCCTGCGCGTCGAAACTGGAAGGCGGGCCTTCAAATTTGTTATTCTGGGTGCTTGAATAACACACGAGAGATAAATGTCGGGATCACGAATCCGACAATTCGGGTAGACCTTGATACATCAGACTGGGGGGCACTACTATTCTAGTTACAAATCCATACGGCTACGAGGATGAGACTGCTGACCTGCTTGACAAGCTAAAGCGTCTTGCCAGGAATCTCTGGTGGACCTGGCATCAGGAGAGTCAGGAGATATTTCAGGAGCTTTCACCCCGCGGATGGCAGGATCTCTATCACAATGCGGTAGCAGTCCTGCAGGACATTTCGGAGTACGAGTTGCGAACCCGTCTGCAGGATCCTGTCTTTGCCCGTCGCGTTCGTGGTGTCATTTCGGCCTTCGAAAACTACATGAGCCAGAAAGACACATGGGCAGGTCATCACGCGCAACAGCTGATCTCCAGACCCGTGGCGTACTTCACTGCGGAGTACGGTTTTCATGAGACACTGCCTATTTCAGCCGGCGGACTCGGAATTCTCTCAGGCGACCATGCACGTTCAGCCAGCGATCTCGGACTAGGCCTCGTCGGAATCAGCCTCTTCTATCGCGAAGGGTATTTCCAGCAGATGATCAGCCGGGAGAACTGGCAGACCGAGTACTACACGCCGCTTCGTCCGGCTTCATTGCCTCTCGATCCGGTGCTCGACGAATCGGGTGAACGGCTGGTTTGCCAGGTGGAGGTCAACCTCTCCGAGATCTATTTCCAGGCCTGGAGAGTGAATGTCGGGCGCTGCCCGGTTTACCTGCTGGACGCCAATCGGCCGGAGAACGAGCAGTTCCACCGCGATCTGACTCTGCATGTCTACGGTGGAGACACTTCAACCAGAATTATGCAGGAAATGCTCCTTGGCGTCGGAGGCGTGCGCCTCCTGCGCGTCCTCAAGGTCGAGCCTTCCCTGTATCACATGAATGAAGGTCATGTGGCTTTCCTGGCACTCGAGCTGATCAGAGAAAAGCTTGCCGCGGGATTGAGTTTCCAGGAGGCTCTTGCCCGCACGAAGCGGCAATGCGTCTTCACCACCCACACGCCTGTCGAGGCGGGGCACGACCGGTTCAGTCCTGATCTGGTCAAGTACGCGCTGCAGCGTTTCCAGCCCCAGGTCACTCCTTCTTTCGAAGATCTGATGGCTCTGGGACGGGTCGATCCCAGCAACGATCAGGAGCCGTTCTGCATGACCGTGCTGGCGCTGAAGACCTCCCGCGCCGCCAATGCCGTCAGCGAACTGCACGGGCAGGTCAGCAGAAATATGTGGCATGTGCTTTACCCTGACAGGCCGGTGGATGAGGTCCCGATCGGTCACATCACCAACGGCATTCACCTGATGGGATGGATGAAAGGTCCAGTGCGCAGCTTCTGGAGGAACAAACTCGGGCCGCATTGGGACCGGGATATCCATTCTCCGTCTTTCTGGGAGCGGATGCTCGACCCCGAATTCGTCACCGACGAAGAGATATGGGCTCTAAGGTACCGGCTGCGGCGGGCCCTGATCGAGTTCACGCGGCGCCGTTTCTGGATTCGAAACATGACGTTCGGCGATATCACCTCAATGGATCGGCTGCTCAATCCCGATGCGCTCACCATCGGGTTCGCCCGGCGTTTCGCCACGTACAAGCGTGCTCCCCTGGTCTTCGAAGACTACGACACCATCGTCAGGCTGGCTACGGACCCTGTGCGGCCGGTGCAGTTCATCTTCTCCGGGAAAGCCCACCCGGCCGACAGTGAAGGGAAGCGCGGGATCCAGAAGATACTGCACCTCAGCAAATACAGCGAATTGAGAGGGCGGCTGGTGTTCATCGAGAACTACGATGTCCATATAGCCCGCCAGATGGTTTCCGGCTGCGACGTCTGGCTGAACAATCCGAGACGGCCGCTGGAAGCGTCCGGCACCAGCGGACAGAAGGTCATTTGCAATGGCGGCCTGAACCTGAGCATACTCGACGGCTGGTGGCGCGAAGCATATGACGGTACGAACGGGTTCGCGATCGGAGATGACAGCCGGCCGTCATCGGTGGCGGAGCAGGACCGGATCGACAATATCAATCTCATGAAGGTCCTCAGCGAGCGCGTCATTCCCTGCTTCTATGACAGGGATGAACGGGGCATTCCCCATAACTGGATTTCGATGATACGCCGGTCGATGGCCACCATGCTGCCGAAGTTCACGACCTGGCGGATGGTGCAGGAGTACGTGCTCAAGTATTATCTGCCGGGAACACACCAGGTTTCGAGCATCGAAAAAGACAAATGAAAATTCCGGATCTGTACGTGCGTCGAGGGAGATCTTCGTCATGAGCCAGCTGCACTCGTCTGAACCCAATGTTGTCATGCTTGCCGCCGAAGCGGTTCCGTTTGCCAAGGTGGGGGGACTTGCCGACGTCGCCGGAGCGCTGCCACGTGCGCTCGAGAAATGCGGGGTCAAGACGACCCTGATCATCCCCGGGCACAGAGCCGCCCTCAGCGGCCCCTTTGACACGAGGCCGTGCGGTGCAGTCAACGGATTTGATGTCCGGATGGGCCCGTCTATCGAAAGTGCGGAAATCCACCAGACTCGCATGAATGGAACTGACGTGTATCTCATCGGGTCCCGCACCTACTTCGACCGCGAAGGGATCTATGACGATCCCTCTACCGGCGAAGGGTACCCGGACAACATGCTGCGCTTCATCTTCTTCATGAAAGCCGCGCTTGAACTGCTTGAAAGACTCGGGCAGCCATTCGATATCCTCCACTGTCATGATTCCCATACCGCCCTGGTTCCGGGGCTTCTCGATATGAATCACCGCCACAAGCCTTTCTTTTCCCGGACCGGAACCCTTTTCACAATTCATAACCTGGCTTATCAGGGACTGTACTCGAAAGATGCGCTCGACTACGCGGAAATCGACCAGCGCCATTTCTATCCCATGTCCCCTTTCGAGTACTGGGGCCAGGTGAATTCAATGAAGGCGGGAATCGAACTTTCGGACAAGGTGAACACCGTCAGCCGGACCTACTCGGTTGAAATACGGAGTGGTGCGGAATTCGGAATGGGCCTCGAAGGCGTCCTGCGGGACAGGGAAGACGATTTGACCGGGATCGTCAACGGAATAGATTACGGCGAGTGGGATCCATCGAGAGACCCGCTGATTCCGGCTCACTACTCGGTCAGGAACCTTGCGGGAAAGGCCGCCTGCAAGAATCATCTGCTGAAGCAGGTCGGCCTGCCGCGCTTACGGCGACGCGTACCTCTCGTCGGCATGGTATCCAGACTTTCCGATCAGAAGGGATTCGACCTTATTTTGGAAGCCGCCGACGAAATTACGGCTCTGGATCTGCAGCTTGTGATACTCGGGACGGGGCAGAAGAAATACCACGAATTCCTTGAGGATCTGGCAGCAAGGCATCCCCGAAAGGTGGCGGCCAAGCTGACCTTCAGTAATCAGCTGGCACACAGGATAGAAGCAGGCTGCGACATTTTTCTCATGCCGTCCCGATTCGAGCCGTGCGGCCTTAATCAACTTTACAGCCTCCGCTATGGAACCATTCCGGTCGTCAGGAAAACGGGTGGACTCGCCGATACCGTCATTCCATGGGAGTCGGGCAAAGCAACCGGTTTCAGTTTCTCCGGATACAGCGCAGCTGAAATGATGGTCGCTTTGAGACAGGCGCTTGCGCTGTATTCAAACCGGAACGCCTGGCAGGAGATGATGAAGCGAGCGATGACGCAGGACTGGTCGTGGGACCGCTCCGCAACGGATTACCTCGAGCTTTACCGTGCCATCCGCGACCGGCGGCTCGGCGCCAGGTGAGAGGCTTGCCGTCTACCTGAACGCATTCTGGCCCGTGATGCTCTGGCCCAGTATCAGGGTGTGGATGTCGTGGGTCCCTTCATAGGTTTTCACCGCTTCGAGATTGCACATATGACGGATGACCGGATACTCGAGGCTGATGCCGTTTGCTCCCAGTACGTCCCGCGCCATCCTTGCAACCTCCAGCGCCATGGCGCAGTTGTTCCGCTTTGCGAGTGATGTCTGACTGTGTTCGATCCTGTTTTCATCCTTGAGCCTTCCCAGCCGCAGAGCTAGGAGCTGCGCTTTCGTGATTTCAGTCAGCATATACACAAGCTTCTCCTGAACGAGCTGAAACCCGCCGATCGGCCGGTCAAACTGGATTCTCTCGAGCGAATACTCCAGCGCCGCGTGATAGCAGGCCATTGCCGCGCCAATTGTTCCCCAGGCAATCCCGTAGCGAGCCTGGTTAAGACACCTCAGCGGAGAGGCAAGGCCTCCTGATCCCGGCAGGAGGTTCTCTTCCGGAATCGCGCAGTCCTCGAAAATAAGCTGCGACGTGATGGATGCGCGTAACGACATCTTGTGCCTGATTTCGGGTGCGGTGAATCCCGAGGTCCCGTTCTCTACCAGGAACCCTGTCACCTGCCCGTCGAGCTTTGCCCAGACGACCGCGACGTCCGCAATGGTTCCGTTGGTGATCCAGGACTTGGTTCCGTTAAGTACGTAACGGTCGCCTTTACGGATTGCAGTCGTCGTCATGCCTCCGGGATCCGATCCGTGATCCGGCTCTGTGAGTCCGAAACAGCCGATCTTCTCGCCTCGGGCAAGCAGCGGAAGCCAGTGGCGCTTCTGTTCCTCAGTGCCAAAAGTGTAGATCGGATACATGACCAGCGCGCCCTGAACGGACGCGAAGCTGCGTATTCCGCTGTCGCCCCGCTCGAGTTCCTGCATCACCAGGCCGTATGCAACGTTGTTCATCCCGGCGCAGCCGTATTCTTCCGGGAGATTGGCTCCAAAAAGACCCAGTTCCGCCATTTCGGGAATCAGGTGCATCGGAAAGGTACCGTCTTCAAAGTGCGTGTCGATCACCGGCACCACTCTTTCACCTACCCATTCCCGGACTGTGTCGCGGGCCATCCGTTCGACATCCGACAGCAGATCGTCCGCCTGGTAAAAATCTACGCCTCGAAATGGATTCATCAGATATCACCTTTTTGTTTTAATATGCTTCTTCCCGGATACCTGTCTGCGGAGGGGGACTGGGACTTTCGAAATCTGATATTATGCAGCCCACAGGGTTTTGTCTATGCGAAATTTTGGTTTCTGCCTGCTGATTACAGCGGTTCTCTTGTGCGGCGCACGCTTGTCTTCGGCTGATGACGGCGGTGGCGAGATGCTTATGGCCAGTCCCGAATCGGTCGGGATGATATCGTCGCAACTCAACTTCATTGATGAAGCAGTCGCGGCATCAATGAAAGCGAAGGAGATTCCGGGAGCCGTCGTGCTCGTGGCGCGCCACGGCCAGATCGCCTATCTCAAAGCGTTCGGCAACCGATCAGTCAAGCCGTCGACAGAACCGATGACGGTGGATACGATATTCGACATTTCATCTCTGACCAAGGTCGTCGCGACTCTCCCTTCAATAATGCTTCTGGTAGAGAATGGAACCTTGAGGATCGAGGACAAGGTCAAACACTATCTTCCCAAATTCACCGGGGACGGGAAAGACGACATCACGGTACGCCATCTCCTGAATCACTACTCGGGGCTGCCGGCAGGATTTGATCTGTCCAGGAAATGGAGCGGAACGGCTGAAGCTCTCGAGGAACTCTGGGATATCGACACCGATGCGGAACCCGGGCGGGAATTCAAGTACAGCGACCTGAACTTCATTGCACTGGGCGAGATTGTCCGCGTCCTTTCCGGCATGACGCTTGATGTGTTCGCTAAAGAGCGCATCTTCAGCCCGCTTGGCATGCGTGACACCTGTTTTCGGCCGCCGGCAAGCCTGGCTGCACGCATTGCGCCTACGGAACCGAGAAGAAACGAAAGGCGCTCGACCTCGGCGAATCAGATGATCCGTGGTGAAGTCCACGACCCGACCGCCTGGAGAATGGGCGGGGTTGCAGGTCATGCAGGTCTCTTTTCTACTGCCAGAGATCTCGCGGTTTTTGCCCAGATGCTTTTGAACCGCGGCTCGTACGCGGGGAAGCGACTTCTTTCTCCCTTGGGAGTCGCAGCGATGATTTCCCCTCAGTCTCCAGCTGATCAGCCCGAAATCAGAGGATTCGGGTGGGACATACACTCCACCTACTCGGCGCCTAAAGGAGACCTGTTTTACAGGGGTGTTGGGCACAGCGGATTCACCGGCGTCTCGCTCTGGATACACCCGGCGACCGATACTTCAATCATTCTGCTGACCAGCCGGCTGCACCCGGGGGGTGGAAAGAGCATCAACCACCTGCGGGCCGTGGTCGCCAATATAGTGGCAGCTTCGATCCTCGACCCGGATGAAAAGAGGAATAACTGATCAACGGCAGATCCGGTGCAATAATCAAATCCTCTGATTCTTTACCGGTCGTGGTATAAAGACTTACTTGCTTTCAAAGGAATAGCACGCGCGACGATACTTTATAAAGGCATGGGAATGATGCGGGCAGGTCCCCCAATTCGTAGGGGCATCGGTAAACTGCTCCTCCGATATGAAATACCGGCAGTCACCACAGTGGTGCTGCTTTTCGTTGACCTTGTAACTGCATGCCTCCACGAAACTGGCGAACTTCTGTTCCATGGGATCTCCTCTGAAAATTGTGAGCATAAAATCTACCCGGGAGCCGGAGTGCTGTCAATATCCCGATGAGAGAGGAACCGCTGAGCAACTATGAACAAGTGCAGAGGACGGGTTCTTATAGTCGATGACGAAGTCTATATACAGGAAATACTCAAGGCCACGCTCGAAGAGGCCGGATATGCGTGCGTGACGGTGGGGAATGCCGTTGAAGCTCTCGCGACGCTGACCGCGCACCCTTTTGATGTCGCATTGACGGATATACGGATGCCCGGCAAACAGGGGACGGAGCTGCTACACGATATCAAGTCGGCATATCCGGAAATCATCGTCGTCATGATTACCGCGATCGACAGCGCCGGAACGGCAATTGAGAGCATGCGTTCGGGGGCGTATGACTACATCATGAAGCCTTTCAATCTCGACGAGGTGCTCATTTCCGTCAATCGCGCCATGGATAAACGGCTTCTCGAGAATTCGAATCGGGATTACCAGAAATACCTGCAGCAGGTGGCTGAAGAGAGGGCTGCAGAGACACGCCGCCTTTTCTATTCGATGACCCAGGTGTTTGTTCATCTGCTGGATCTGAAACTGCCCTTTAACGAAGGACACTGTGTCAGGGTGGCCGAGAAGTCGCGATACGTCGCCAGGGAACTGCGAATGACCGACGACGGCATCAGAAAGGTTTATCTGGCGGCGCTTCTGCACGATGTGGGTATGATTCTGGTGGAAGACATGCTGCTGAACAAGGAGAGCCCGCTGACGAGCGATGAGCAGCGGCACATCCAGGAGCGCAGCTCGCTGGCGGATGAAGTGCTCAGGCCGGTCCTGAACGACGAGGAGGTACTCAAGTCCATCCGCCACAACCGTGAGCGCTATGACGGCACCGGTTATCCCGGGCGACTCAAAGGCAACCTGATCCCTCTCGGGGCGCGGGTAATTGCGGTGGTTGAAGCATTCGATGCGATTACGATCGGAAGACCTTATCGCCTGCCGCGGTCTCCGCAGGATGCGCTCAGGGAATTGAATCGCTGCGCTCAGACCCAGTTCGATCCTCAGGTTGTAACCGTGTTCGCTGATCTGTACGAGAGGGTTTTTCAGAACATGAATTCGTCTGCTGGTCTGCCGTGAAATCCTGCCGCAGCCTCCGCGCAGATGCCGCCCGCATCTGGAAAGAAGCACTCCGCGCTTCGGATCCCGCAGCGGCGATGCGGAAATTACTCAACCGCGAGGGAACGCTCCTGAACATTGCGGGGCGCTGCATTGATCTCGCCCGCTTCAGAAAAGTGTGGATCCTCGGTGCCGGCAAAGCCGCCGCCCCGATGGCGCGTGCCGCCGAGCAGATGCTGGGAAACCGTATCGCGGGCGGATTCCTGGTGACGAAATACGGCCATAGCCTCCCCCTAAAACGAGCTGAAATCGTCGAGGCGGGTCATCCACTTCCCGATTCCGGCAGCGCCGCCGCCGGGCGACGAATGCTCTCGTTTGCGCGGGAGTGCATATGCGAGGATGATCTTGTCTTCTGTCTTTTCTCGGGAGGCGCTTCTGCATTGCTCGTATCGCCGGCCCCGGGGATCACCCTCAGGGACAAGATCAGTTGCACGCGGCTTCTGCAGGATTCCGGCGCAGACATCTACCAGATGAATGCGGTTCGCAAACACCTGTCTGCGATCAAGGGAGGTGGACTGGCGCGAGTGCTTGCTCCTGCGAGAGCCGTGTCGCTTATCCTGTCAGATGTCGTGGGCGACGATATCGCGACGATTGCATCCGGACCGACCGCTCCCGATCCGACGACGTTTGAAGATTGCATTGACATATTGAAAGGGCTGAATCTTCTTGGCCGGGTTCCCCGCAACGTGAGAAAGCTCCTGGATCTCGGGCGGTCCGGATATCTGGAGGAAACCCCGAAGGAAGGGGATCCGGTATTTCGCAACATCGATTCGTTCATCGCCGGCAGCAATGCCCAGACATGCACGGTTGCGGCGGAGACTGCAAAGCGGCTTGGCTACAATTCGATGGTCCTGACGAGCCGTCTGGACGGAGACAATGCCGCCGCCGCCCGGTTGCACATGAATATCGCCGCCAAAATAGGCGCTCACGACCGTCCCCTCCGACGGCCGGCCTGCATCATAAGCGGCGGAGAGACGACCGTGAAAATCACGGGAAAAGGAAAAGGGGGACGCAATCAGGAGTTTGTTCTGCACTGTGTTCGGCCGCTTGCCGAACTTTCGTCCCCATGCGTGGTGGCGAGTGTGGCGACCGACGGGACCGATGGCCCGACCGATGCTGCAGGGGCAGTCGCTGATAATGAAACCCTCGGCCGCTGCCGTGAAATCGGCACGGACTTCCTGGATGAATCACTTAAGAGGAACGATTCCTATCGGTTTTTCCAGCAACTTGGCGACCTTGTCATAACAGGTCCGACGCGCACCAACGTCATGGATCTGCACATCGTACTGCTCAGCTGTTGAAGGTTTTGTCTTTTGACCGGCAGACCTTCTCCAGAGTGCAGACTGAGCAGAGAGGCTTGCGCGCTTTGCAGACATGCCGGCCGTGAAGGATCATCTGGTGGGAGAAGGAGATCCATCGGTTTCTCGGTATGGCTTCGAGCAGGTCGCGTTCGATCCGTTCCGGCATTTCGTTTTCGGTCAGCTCCAAACGCCTCGAGACTCTCGTGACATGGGTGTCGACTACAATCCCTTCCGCTTTACCGAACGCGACTCCCAAGACGACATTGGCCGTCTTGCGCGCAACACCGGGTAGCTGCAGAAGCGCTTCCATAGTGTCGGGGACTCTTGATCCGAACTTATCCACGATCATCCTGCAGGCTCCCTGGATGCTCTTTGCCTTGTTACGGTAGAAGCCCGTCGACCGGATATCGGTTTCGAGCTCGACGGTTGCTGCGTTTGCGTAGTCGTGCGGCGTCCGATACTTCTTGAATAGATCCTTCGTGACCAGATTGACTCTTTCGTCCGTACACTGAGCGGACAGTATGGTCGCGATCAGAAGCTCCAGAGCGTTGCTGTGTTTGAGAGCGCATTGAGCGTCAGGAAAGGCGCTGTCGAGTCCCTCGAGAATCAACCGGACCCTTTCGGCCTGTTCCGGTGCATCGAATTTCTTTCTTTTTTGCATGGTCCAGGTAACCATTATACTCCATTGAACGTATACTCCCTTGAACGTATTTATGCGGCCTGTCTGCGGTTCTTATAAGTTTGACTTTTTGTGGGAGCGCGTGATATCAAGAGGCCTACCGATCATAGGAGACTAAGCATATGAGTGAAGAAAGCAACTCGGCCGAGAAAATACTGTTCCTGATGCTCGGCGCGGTACTTGGCGCCGCGACTGCGCTCCTGATGGCTCCCCGGAGTGGAGTCGAGACGCGCAAGCTGATAGCGTCGAAGGCACGTGAAAGCGCCGAGGTCGTCGCAACCCGCACCAAGACTGTCGCAGGAAGAACTTCCGAGTACGTTGATCGGGGGAAGGATCTCCTGCAGCAACAGCGGGATTCACTCTCGGCGGCGTTCGAAGCCGGCCGGCAGGCGTATCGGGAAGAAAAGGATAAGGCATAGCCTCGATGCAAGAAACTATCCTCATTGTCTTCACCGGAATTCTGGCAATAGCGGTTCTCATCCAGACGATTCTTTTCTTCGGAATGTACAGGGCCATCCGCCAGATGACGGTATGGATGGATGGCATGAGCAAAGATCTGCTCAGGAACGTTGAGCTCGTTTCTTCCAGGGTGGAGGAAGCAGTGACGGCCATCCGGAGTGTAGCCGATGGAATAAAACCGATACAGGAGAAGCTCACGGTAACATCGGATCTGGTTTCCAGAAGAGCTGCTGATCTGGACGATTTTTTGGCTGAAGCCACTGCCACGGCGCGCAGGGAAATGCGCCACATCCAGGACACGGTGCATCTGGCGACCACGAAGGTCGAGCAGACGATCGAACTCGTACACAGCAGCATTCTCGCCCCCCTCAACGAAGCCAGCGCCATCACCCGTGCCGTCCGGGTCGGACTGGACGTGCTTTTCAGAAGAGGCAAAAACCGCTCCGCGACCGCACAGGATGAAGAGATGTTCATCTGAACAAGCAGGTTTTTTGAGAACTGACAGCCTGATCAGAAGAGAGGGGAAAATGCCAAAAGATAAGAACCTTGAAGGCAAGGAAGTATCTGGTCATATCTCCCGTCGTGACTTCTTGAGAGATGCGGGTCTTGTTGTAGGCGCACCTACTCTGGGAACCATAAGCGCCTCCGCTGCTGCAGCCGAAACAGCCGAGATTGCGCTGCCGGCCGCTGCCGCGGATCCTGGTTCCCAACCGGAATTCATCCAGATAGAACTGACTGTTAACGGCGACGTATACCGGCGGGCTGTGGAGCCTCATTGGACTCTGAGGCAGCTCCTCCGCGATCAGATCGGTCTAACGTCCCCCAAGGACTGGTGCGGCGGATATGGTGCTTGCGGGTCGTGCACCGTCATCATGAACGGACGGCCGATCCTGTCCTGCCTGACACTGGCCTGCGAGTGCAATGGTGCCACGGTGGAGACTGCTGAAGGGATCGCCAAGGCGAAGCACCCGATCATTCAGGCCTATATCAACCATAATGCGTTTCAGTGTGGGTATTGCACTCCGGGGTTTGTCTGTACCGCTAAAGCTCTGCTTGACAGAAACGGTGATCCGACTGAGGCGGATGTCAGAGATGCGCTCGGTGGGAATCTGTGCCGGTGCGGCACGTACCAGCAGCATCCTTTAGCTGTCATCGAAGCGGCAGGAAACCTCAAGGAGAGCGCCTGAAGCTCTCTACAGCAAGGAGTCCGACAATGAAAACATGGAAGAAGTTCTCGCATATTGATGCCAGGACGGTCGAGGAGGCTTCATCGGTTCTGCGGAGCGGAAAAGCCGCGCTCATCTCTGGCGGTACGGATCTGCTGGGGATCATGCGCTTTGAGATCCTGCCGACGCATCCGGAAGTTGTCGTGAACCTCAAGAGCATTCCCGGTATGGATTACGTCAAGGAAGAAAACGGGATGCTCAGAATCGGGGCTCTGACCCGGCTGGAAGACATCGCGAAGAACGAGTTGGTCCGCAGCCGCTACACGGCACTGGCGGAAGCCGCGCATCGTACCGCCACTCCTCACATTCGCGAAATGGGGACCATCGGAGGAAATATCTGCCAGCTGAACCGTTGCTGGTATTTCAGGAATCCCGACAACAGGTTCAACTGTTTTCGAAAAGGGGGCCAGGAGTGCTATGCCTGGGGGGGGGACAACCGGTACCACTCGATTTTCGGTCCGGTGAAGCTTTGCATTGCCGTCAACCCAAGCGATACGGCGCCGGCTCTCGTTGCTCTTAACGCGCGGATCAGAACCAACCGGCGTACCATTCAGGCCGAACAGTTCTGGGAGATGACTGTCCCCGGTTCCACCGTGCTTGCCGTTGATGAAATCGTTACCGAGATCCAGATACCAACCCCTGCAGCGGGAACCAGGAGCGCATTTAACAAGTTTGCCATCCGGAAATCGATCGATTTTCCAATCGTCAACTGCGCCGTGATGGTGGGGGAGAGCGATGCCCGCATATGCCTGAACGCTGTGTTCAACAAGCCTTACCGGGCGGAAAAGGCGGAAGGATTCATCAAAGGGAAGCGCATCACGGAATCGACCGCCGATGCTGCCGGAGCTGAGGCCGTGGCAGCCGCATCGGTTCTTCCGGGCGACAGGAACAAGTGGAAGATTCCGATCGCCAAAACGATGGTGAAAAGAGCTCTGCTCGCCTGCGCGTGACCGGCACCTGCACCAGTCTGGAGCCGCCGATGGGAGTGCTCGAGTTTTCTGTCCCCTACAACAACGATCCGGAAACACTGACGGAAGTATTCCGCCTCGCAAACGGGGGGAACAACCGAATCCGGGAGATCTATCTTTCGGGTCCGCAGCAGTATGGCGGGGCGGGCAGGATCGCGCCGGAAATGAGCTTTGACCGGTTCGTCGATATCGTCGGCCGAATCCACAGCGAGGGAATCAGGGTCAATCTGCTGCTGAACTCGATCTGCGAAGGGGATGACTGGTACTCGTCTTCGGTTCTGAATTCCACAATGGCCTACCTGAAACGGGTTCACGAAGAGCACGGCGTCGAATCCGTCACGATGGCCAACCCTCTTTACATCCGTGAAGTGCGGAAACGGTTTCCCCGGCTGGAGATCTGTGCCTCAGTCCTGGGAGATATCGACTGTGTCGAAAAGGGAGTCATCTTTCGCAAAGCAGGAGCGGATGTAATAACTCCTCACGTCGATATCAACCGCAATCCCGGGCTCCTGAAAAGGATCAGAGATGCGACGGGCGCAGAAATCAAGCTCATGGTTAATGAGGGCTGCCTCTTCCGCTGCGCTTTTCGAAAATTCCATTTCAACTACATCTCGCACAAGTCAAGAAGGCCTGATGGCGCCGCGGTGCGATCCGAGGACAATGTTTTCAGCCTCAACTGCCTCCAGATCTCCAAAACGGATCTGTCGCAGTTTCTCAAGTCCGGATGGATTCGGCCGGAGGATACCCGCAGGTACGGCGGTATCACCTCCTATTTCAAGCTGGTGGGGAGAACCAGCTCGAAAAGCATGGTCCTGAGATGCGTGCAAGCCTACCTGGGTGAGAGCTGGGATGGAGACCTGCTCGAACTGATGGCCGGAAACCTGTACTCTGCCGGCATGTCACACCTGCTGCATCTTGACAACAAGTCCCTGGACCGCGCCGGCTTCTTCGAAAGAATCACATCATGCGACAAGGAATGCAGCCAGTGCGATTACTGCACGGCCATGGCTGACAGGCTGATAAGGCGAGGAGTGTTCACTTCCGGGAAGATCGAGGATCTGGGTATGAAGAAGTGAGCCGCGGATTGCGCAGCCAGGATGTGTGATCTGCGCGATCCGCGGGCATGAAGGAGAGGAATTACCGGATCTTCGCGAGCCAGGTGCAGATGATTGCCGCAATGCAGATCGGTACCATGAGATATCCCGCCATTGCGAAGCCGGTCACTTCGACCAGCTGACCGAAGAGCGCCGGCCCTATGAACATACCCAGGTTCTGGCAGAACGCAGCCACCCCCAGCCCTATCCCGATAGTCTGCGGCGATTTCATCACCTCAGGGACAGCCGCCAGGCATACCGGCGCAACCGGCCCTACCACTACGCCGGCCAGTATCATCAGTGCCGGAATGGTCCAGCCGGTGATGTTGAACGGCAGGAAGAAGAGCACAGTCAGCACGATAAATGGAACAATGATGACCGACTTGCGCGAGCCGATACGGTCTGAAATATAGCCTCCCGCCGGTCCTGAGAAGATCGCGATCATCATCAGGAGACTGGTGACGAAAGAGGCATATGCCGGGGAGAAGTTCCTCTGCGTCTCCAGGAAATCAGGGTAGAACGTGTTCCACGCCATGACGGTAAGGTTGAAGCATCCGAAAGTGATTGCGATCATCCAGAGGCTGAAGTTGCCCATGGCTTTTGTGAGGCTCACGGGAGCAGGCTTCCCACCCTCTTCCGGGGCGCTTGTCTGCGAAGCCGATCCGCCCAGTTCATTCTGACGCGGCAATCTGAAGAGGAGTGCGAACAGTACGAAGGCCAGCGCTGCGAGCCCCGTTCCGACCCACCACACGGCCCGCCAGCTGTGTGCCTGAGCCAGCGCGGGCGCAAGGTTCAGCGCGGCAATACTTCCGACTCCGACGCTGCTTGCCCACAAGCCCATCGGCAGTCCGCGCTTTTCTGCCGGGAACCAGAGTGAAATGGCCGAAGGAGCGGCCACCATGATCAGGCCCATCCCGATTCCTTCAACAAACCTGCCGGCGAAGAGAAGATTTGCATCGTTTGACAATGCTCCTATCCCGGCTCCGATGACGGTGGCCCCCACCGCGATCAGTCCGGTCGCCTTGATCCCGAATCTTCCCATGATAAATCCGGCGGGTATTGCAAGCACGAAACCCATGATCGAAAAGATGGACATCAGCATGCCCGCGCTGCCGTAGTCGAGGCCGAACGTCTTTATGAGGATCGACATCACGGGCGGGACTTTCATCTGATTGAGCGGGGCTGCCAGAGTTGCAAGATACACGGCAAATAAAACTACCCATGCATAGGCTGGCGTCTTGATTGCAGCCATCTGCGGCTTAACAACGGCTGGTTGACTCATCGGACTCTCCTGGAAAAATGGTCTGCCGGTCACCGGCTGTTTCAACTGACTTCGCACAGGCCTCGAATTGCTTTGTTTTCATGCTGCGCGGATTTCGATGAGCCGATCATATGTCAAACGATGCGCGATTCAAAAGCAAAAACAGTGGCGGGCCGCGGAGAGGTTCTTCTCGGGCGCACACAAAAAGCCCGGGTATGAAAATTCTTCATGCCCGGGCTTCAGGAGAGCCTATATCTCGTACTCTTTGACCGTCTCGACATAGGCGTGCAGGTTCTCCGGGATTGCTTCATCGAGAACTGCACCGTTGACCATGTAATATCCGCCGTCGCCGGCCAGATCATCCAGCAGTTGCCTGCAGTGCGACCTGACTTGATCGACGGTTCCCGTTTTCAACAGAGAAGAAGGGAAGTTGCCTGAGAAGCATGCCCAACCCTGGAGACGCTTTCGCACTTCCTTCATATCCGTCTTATCGAAGTACCAGATGGTGGTCCCGGCGGGAATATCGGGATCGGTGATAATATCGAGCCGCTGATTATAGCTTCCTTCCACGAACATGAACGGTATGAGCCCTTCCTTGATCAGCCCCAGCATTACCGTCTTAAGGGATGGCCAGTAAAACTTCTTGAAGTCGGCAGGGGACATGAAGCTGTCAGCGCCTTTGTGCAGCGGGAAAAATACTGTCGGCGGGCCGCCCCAGACTGAATTGCGGACGCCCATGTCGAGCATCAGTTGGGCACAACGCTCGGAAGCCGCGATGATTTCGTTGGGCTTGCGGAACTTGTCCAGCAGAATCTGCTTTGTTCCCCGCATCGTGTCTCCGGGGACATCCATCGGTGCCTTCGAGAAAGCTCCCTGGAACTTCGGCATTCCAAGAGAGGTAATGATGTTCTTCTCGATCTCGACGACTCTGGTAAACCACTCGAGCGATATCTCGCCGGCCTTCATCAGTTTCTTCAGGGCGTCCTGAATGTGAGGAAGACCAAAATGAAAGATACCGGGACCGACAAACGGCAGTTCCTGGAGGTTGGTGAACGGGGGAAGTTCTTTCAGCGGCTCCAGCGCCCCGAAAACGCGCGGCAGATAGAAGCGGAGGAAGTAGTCGGAGGGATCCTTCAGAAAATCAGGATATTCATCCCCTTTCATGTACTCAGCTTCCGCACACTGGTACGAGGTGGTTTCCGGCACACCATGGCCCGGCCAGTGATAAAGCTTATAATCCAGCACCTCGAAAGCCTTGCCGGGCCCATACAGCCCCGGCGATGCCACGGCGTCCGGTTCAAAGTCGGCATGGAACTTCATCATGGCCTTGCCGAGTTTGTCGTAATCGTACATGGCATCCCGGCAGGTATAACCGGCATAAGGGAAAGGATAGAAACCGGTCGCGATGAGAACCGGCACCCGGGCCGGCTTCCTCAGCTTGACCACGTCGGCAAGAATCTGCGCGCGGAATCTGTACTCGTTTTCCTTTTCCTTATCGGCAAACTCAATGCCTTCATGGTTCTGCCATGCGGCGAGACGGGCTTCCAGCTTCTGAGCCGGTGTCAACTTGTCGAAATCTGCTGGTTTTGGCATTTCATTTTGCTCCTACCCATCCCTTTGCAAGGGTGACCGCTGCCATTGCGTCTTTGCCGTAAGCGTCCGCCTTCGCATATGCGGCGACCTGGTCATCCATCTGCCCGCCGCCGATCATGATCTTTACGCTGTCGCGCAGTCCGGCATCCTTCAGAGCCTGGACCGTATTCTTCATAGGGTCGTAGGCAAGGGTCAGAAATCCGCTGAGTCCGACAACCTGGGGTTTGAATTCCCGCACCGCTTCCACGAACTTTGCGGCCGGAACGTCGACGCCGAGATCCATTACCTCAAAGCCGTTGATGTCAAGCATGAACACCACGATGTCTTTCGCGATGTCATGGATGTCCCCTTCAACCGTGCCGAAAACGATTCTGCCCAGCTTCTGCTGAGGGGCGCTCCCCGATTGCTGAATCCTCGGTCTCGCCAAAGTGGCAATCTGGCGCAACATTTCGCCTGCCAGAATCAGTTCCGGGACGAAGCATTCGCCGGCGGCAAAACGCGATCCGATGATGCCGAGCGCCTCACGGCAGTCATCCAGAACACCCATGGGATTGGCGCCGGAGTTCAGCAGATCTTCGGCAATCTTTACAGCGTCTTCCTCACGCATATCAACGACGGCATCAATCAGTTCTTTCGACATAAGCTCTCCTTTTTTTCCTTCCTGATTTGGTAAGAACGGGATTTTTACTTGTTAAAGGCTCCTGCGCGAAATGCGCGAGTATATCTCAGACAATGCCGGTCGAGTCCCAGCAACAGTTCCGTACAATAGATGGCGCTCCTGAGATCCCTGTCGTTCGGATCCATGATGGCGCAGTCGAGTCCGGCCTGCATGGCAAGGCTCATAAAGACTCTGTTGATATGTGCCCGCGCCGGAAGTCCGAATGAGATATTGCTCAGGCCGCAGGTGATGTGGACCTTAGGATATTCCTTGCGAATCGCGCGGATCGAATCGAAGAAAATATTCCCTGATTCGATATTGGTGGCTATGGTCATCGCCAGAGGATCGAAGTACAGCTGGTCATCTTCTATGCCGGCCTTGCGGGTTTCCTTGAGAAGATTCCCGACCACCCTGAGGCGATCGTCCACGGTTTTAGGCACTCCCTGCTCGTCCAGCGCCAGCGCCACGGCAGGGCACTTGTTTTCGGCCACGATCGGGATCATTGCGAGCCGGTGCGGTTCTCCACTGATTGAATTGACCATCGGCGTCTTCTTGACCGCTCTTATGGCGATCTCCAATGCCTTTTCGTTTGCGGTGTCGATGCAGATTGGTTTATCGGTTACGGCCTGGATGTTTTCAATTAACCAGATGAGGTCGTCTGCTTCACGACTGGGTGATGTGCCGGCGTTGGCATCAAGCCAGTCGGCACCGGCTTCGGCCTGACTGCGAGCCAGATCCTGAATGAATTCTGAATCCCGGTCCTGGATAGCCTGAGCAACGCGCTTTCTCGTTCCGTTGATCTTTTCGCCAATTATTTTCAAATGAACTGCTCCTTTCAGAGATTCTCCTGCTCAATGCCGTTTAGAGAGCACTGTCCGCATAATCCTGAATCCGTCCCGACGAATTAAGCCGAATTGCAAAGTATCTCTTTCAAACTGCGTGCCCGAATCATCGCGAGCTCTCGAGCGGGGCACAGAAGCGAAAATTCAGATGAAAGCTTTATCAGATGCTCCTTAAACAGTACCGATCACAATAAATGTGCTTACTGCTGGGATTTATAGGACATTTCCCCAAATGACACAAGGGCTTTGAGGGCTTTTATTGGAGGTGCGGGCCCGCAGCATTGGATTGACTTCGCTGCTGGTCTTGAAGTATCTTTCCAGCGTCTGTACCTGGAACAACCCGGAGGGTAGATATGATTCCGCATCTTGGAACAACAGAAGTCATTATCATCGCAATCGTCGTTATCCTGATTTTCGGGGTTAACAAGATCCCGCAGTTGGGAAAAGGACTCGGTGAAGGGATACGGAATTTCAAGTCTTCGCTCAAGTCAGGTCAGGAAGGGACGGAGAACAACAAGGACGAAAAGAGCCAGTAGCGCAACCCCGTCTCCTCTTCCCTTGTCCATTTGCATCGCGCTCACCGGAAGATTTGCCAATCTTATTCCGAATCAGCCGACAACATCAGTTCATCGATCTGCCGGAGAATAGACTGGCCTCTCCTGACAAGCTCCATGACTTCCGTGCGGCAGGTCCCGGCGAATTCCCTGTCCTTAAGGCCGGGAATGTTGGCAAGAACATTGTACTGAGCAGCCTTCAGCGAGGCGCCGGCCATCTGTGCCCCCGCCGCGACATCGCATCTCGCGCTGGGGTTGCCGATTTCCGCCAGAATCCGCAGAAGCTCGAGCGCCCGGCATGCCGACCTTGCGGTACGGATAGGGGTTTCCGTGGCTGCCCGGGTCCCATGCTCGATTGCTTCCTCCCTGGCGGCTCTCTGCTGATCATCCTGCCTGGGGAGCCTGGCCGCTTCCATGAGGGATCTGAATGCGTCGGAGTCCTCGTCGACGAGACGCCTCAGCGTCTTTCGAAGCTCTGTGAGTTCCGCGTGGATTCTGTGCACCTCACCCTCCACTGAGGCAAATTTCTCTTTTCCTTCCGTCACACCCGACATCATCTCGCCCAACGCCGCACCGAGGGAGCCGGCCAGAGCTGCAACGCTTCCTCCCGCCGGCAGGATCGGATCCGATCCTGCAACGCTGGCAATAAACTCATCCATGCCCGACTTGTTGCCGAGAACATCCGCGAGGCGGTTCTCCAGAACCTGATTTCTGCCGAAGTTCTCCAGCCGCAGATGATATTCGGCCGTGGCGTCGAGCGCCTTCTGCGGAATCAGCCCGATGATTTCGCTGGACGCCACCGAGACACCGTAACGCTCCGCTTCCCGGCACACCAGATCGAATACGCGGAATATCGGGGTTGCTTCGTAGTTTGTCAGATTCATCGAGACCTGGGCCTGGTTGCGCTCCTTGATCTGGAATCCGAGGGCCTTGACATAGCGCAACCCTCCCGATGAAAACCTTATTGCGCGGGCGATTGCAGAAGCTATCCTGACATCGTTCGTTCTGAGATAAATGTTGTAGGCGATCAGGGGGAAACGCGCCCCGACGGCGCTTGCGCCTGCCGAAGGATGAACCTCGCACGGACCGAAATCGGGTCTGCGGTCGGGATTCGTGCGGATCTCTTCCCGGATTCGTTCAAACTGTCCTCTCCGGACATATGCAAGATCCTGGCGGGCCGGAATACGTGCGGACTGGTCGTAGAGATATACCGGAATACCGTAGCGTTCCGCAATGATCTGTCCCACTCTGACCGAGAGCTCGACGCATTCCTGCATCGTTACGCCTGAGATCGGTATGAATGGGATCACATCCGCCGCCCCCATCCTGGGATGTTCTCCCTTGTGGGTTCGAAGATCAATCAGCTCGACGGCTTTTCCCACGGCTTTGATTATCCCGCGGACGACGCCGTCGGGATCTCCCGCAGCAGAGATGACGCAGCGGTTATGAGCGGCGTCCATCTCGGTATCGAGCAGCGCCACGCCCGGCGTCGACGTGAAAGCTGCGGCAATCGCATCGACAACATCCCTGTTGCGACCTTCACTGAAGTTGGGCACACATTCCACTATTCTTTCCACGGCTGTTCCAGTCTGTTGATGACCACGTTTCCTTTCTTTATCGTGACGACGCAGTGATTGGTTCCGAAGAAGTAAGGCAACTCGCGGTAATCGGAAACGTCCATCAGGACTATGTCGGCCTGTTTTCCTTCCTCGAGCGTCCCGAGCCTGTCGGACAGACCCAGGGAATACGCGCTATTAATCGTGGCTGCGGTAATCGCCTCGGCCGGGCTCATGCGCATCTGGGTGCAGGCGATCGCCAGAATCAGCTGCATGTTCAGTGTAAAGCAGGTGCCGGGATTGAAATCGGTGGCAAGAGCGACCGGGACTTCAGCTGCGATGAGCTTGCGCGCGGGCGGGTATCGCATCATTCCGAGATTGAAAGCGGTTCCGGGCAGCAGCGTCGCCACAGTCCCTGATCTTTTCAGTGCCTCTATATCGCTGTCGTCGATGCACTGCAGGTGATCTGCGCTGCTGGCGCCGAGTTCCGCCGCCAGGCGGGCTCCACCGCTGCGGGAGAATTCGTCGGTGTGAATCCTGATCCCGAGTCCCGCCTGCTTGGCCGCCGTGAGAATCGCTCGGGATTCTTCAACCGTGAAATAGCCCCTTTCGCAAGAGACGTCACAGAACGAGGCGAGTCCTTCCTGTGCAACGCGTGGAATCATCTCTTCGATGATTTCGCGGATGTAGTCGGCCCTGGACCCGGCACGTTCTTCCGGCACGGCATGCGCTCCCATGAAAGTCGGGATGATTTCCAGGCGGTTCCGCCCGCGCAGCGCGGCAAGCACCTGAAGGCTTTTCAGTTCATCCTCGAGGCTCAGCCCGTAGCCGCTTTTCGCTTCGATAGTCGTGGTGCCGTGAGAAAGAAAGTGACGGAAATAGCGCTCGGCCTTCTCGATAAGCTGGTTGACCGTCGCGGCCCTCAATTGCCTGACGCTGGCGGCTATGCCGCCTTCTTCGTATTTCCTTCCCTGCACGTTGAGGTCGTATTCCTCGACCCGTGTGCCGGCAAATACCGGATGAGTATGGGAGTCGACGAATCCAGGGAGCGCGACGAGGTCAAGTCCCATTCCATCAAGTGTCTGGTACCTGATTCCAGGTTCCCGGACAGGCAGATCCTTGGTCGGTCCGACCCACACAATACGGTCTCCGCGGATCAGGACTGCACCGTTTTCAATGATGCCGAGATCCGACATGGAAGCGCCCACTCTTGGTATCGGGCCACCGCGAAGCGTGACGATCTGTGCAATATTTCTGAGCAGCAGCATTTAAAATTCCTATAATTTGTGCCTTAAGGGCGACAATGGTGACATCATCCTTCAGTTCCGCATTTCCCGTGAATCGGCGCAGAACCGGCACGTCGTCCGGTTCCAGCATCAACAATACAGCGTCATAGCTCAACCCTCCCATCAAGCCCGCGCAAACCTTCGGGCGATTTCAGACAGGTCACCGTATCTCGATGAACCAGGAAGGGAAAGCATTCCGCCGTTCGCCGGATCGAAAACGACTATGCTATCGCAATATAGTTGCTTCGGCGGTATCGCGCAACAAGGTTATTGTTGAGAATGTTGAAAGTCCTTGGCGAAGGGGGCATTTCCGTCCTGAACGTCGCTTATCCGACTATTGCTCTTGCGTAGAATTACGCATGTGCTATCCTTCTAGTACCTCCCTAATGAAGCACTACAGCGATAAGCTGGATTCGCAGAAGGCTTGATTATTGAATGATAGAGGAAACGCTCGCAGCAGCCTCTATCGGTTGGAAAGGGCTTTAGCCGGCTTGACTAGAGCCCTTCCGGCAGTGGTTCATGAAAACCGCACGTTTGCGATCCTGTCGGGCAGATAACCGTTCAAAGCTGATTCAATATTCAACGCTGGTAAAGAACCAGTGTGCCGGCCGGAATTGCCTTGGGGTCTACCTCGTCTCCATTCACAATGGAGCCGTCAGGAGTGCGATAGTAGGTAGATGGGTAATTCCACTTGTCTCCCGCGATGCTTGAGGGCGGACGGCGGATTTTCACATGTCCGCCGTAGACGTAGCCGAGCAGGAGCCGTGTCCCCTTGGGAGGGTTTTCGAGCAGTTTCAGGCCCGACGAGAGTCTGCTCAATTCCTCACCTGTGCGTACGCGGCCATCCGGGAAAAAATAGATCGTCGATTTGCTCTTCCATGCCTTTCCTGCCAATGCGCGCGGGCTGTCGCCGTCTTTGCCGATTTCGAGAAATCCTTCAAAGCCCTGCGCGTCGTCCGCGGCAGGAGCGGTCGGCTTTGCCGGTTCCGACGCAGCGGCTGCAACTGCGACAGGCTGTCGCGCAAACAGCATGGCGAACAGTTCCTTGTCGCCGACAATCAAACGTCCCGACTCGACGTCCACATCGCGCTCGGGCTTTGCTTTCAAACCGAGACGGGCGCGCACTTCCGGCCTCGCGAAGAGCATTCCGCATCGTTTGCGACCCCTGTGATTACCGTCATGGAAGCGGTTTGGAAGCCCGTAGGCCACCATCGAGTGGGTAAGCACATTCTTATCCGGGATGTTATAGATGGATTTCAGCTGGCGCAGCAGTTCCCGGAGCGAGGTGTATTGCGCTTCTCTGATGTCCCGGTTGTGATAGCCTACAACCTCAATCCCGATCGAATAGTTGTCGATAGTCGTCCGCCCTTCCCACATGCTCCGTCCCGCGTGCTTTGCGATCTTCTCCTTGTCAATAATCCTGTAGACTTTGCCGGAGTAAGTCACGCAGTAGTGCGCTTCGCCGCGACGGATGATTTTTTTGAGCGACCCCTGCTCTTCTCCCTCTGTTGTATGCAGCACGATGTACCGTGTGTAGGGACGACGGGGACGTTTTCGATTGAGAGGACTGAGACGGTTGCTGATCGGCAGCCGGGCAGCGAGGCCGGGCAGGTTCAGAAGAGACAGGACTCCCGCGGCTGTCATCCCCAGAATTCTGCGCCGCTCCAGCAGACGAGTTGCCGTTGCCTCTTCACCCACCGTACCTATTTCCTACGTACTACAAAAAGCTGGTTGGAAAGTCACTCCCGCTGCATGTCCGCGCCAAAGTAATACAAAGGAGCGGGCATTGCAATCTTATTCAGCCGCTTTCGGGATTTGTCTCGTCTAACGGCTCTTCCACCGGAGCAGGGGCCATCTCGATCTGCTCTTTCTGCTGGAAATGAAGGCGGCGACGGCGGCGCCGATTATTCCTGCGCCCGCAGCTGCGAGGCTCGTACGGTGGGTGTTTGCCCACAGTTGCAGGCTCCAGTTCCTGGACCTGTCGTCGAAAGATCCGTGTGCGCCGTGATCTCCCGGGACCGGAAGCCACAGGTTGTTCGGGCTGGCGGGATCCGCGGGAGTGTCCGTCTGCTGGCTTTCATAACCGGTCCGGGCGAGGTAGCAATCGAGCAGCCCCGGGGCTATCCTGTTCCCGACAATAGCGCCGACCGTTGAAATTCCGACAAACATTTCCCTCCTCGGGTGCTGCGCCGCATAGACGACGGCGCGAGCGCCCACTTCGGGCTGGTATATCGGAGGAACCGGCTGCGGATCGTTCGGAAGACGGTTTTTCATCCAGCCGAACTGCGTGGTGTTGAGGGCCGGCATATGGACGGAAGTGATCCGGACATTACTGCCGTCATGCAGTAGTTCTGTGCGCAGCGAGCTCAGAAATCCTTCAAGTGCATGTTTGGCGCCGCAGTACGCCGACTGGAGAGGAATTGAGCGGTAAGCCAGCGCGGAGCCGACCTGAACGATGACTCCCTGATTCCTGGGGAGCATCCGTTTGAGGGCCGCCAGCGTTCCGTAGACTGAGCCGAGGTATGTTACTTCGGTAACACGCCGGTATTCTTCCGGCTTCATCCGGCTCACCGGCGACATTACCGTGACCATGGCATTGTTGATCCAGATATCGATCGGGCCGAAAGCGTTTTCTATTGCTTCTGCTGCAGCTTCGACCTGCTGGGGATCGGACACATCGGCAGGGGCGGCAAAAGCCTTTCCTCCCGCATCTTCCACCTCGCGCGCCGCGCCCTGGAGCCCGGCGCGTCCTCGTGCCAGAAGTCCTATGTGCGCTTTCTGACGCGAGAATTCACGGACTATGGCACGTCCGAGTCCGGCCGAAGCGCCGGTCACTACCACCACAGGGGGTCTGTCGTTCATAGGTCTCCCTTGCTGAAAGGACGTATTGAAGGCATGGGGACCGGGGACGATGATGGCAGAAATCTATCTCAGGGTAGGGATGGAGTCAACCCACGCCCGGAAGCGGGTGGGATGGACCTTCACGTGCATGTACGACAGGCAAGGAGGGGAGAATGCCGCTTCGGATCGAAGACTATGGATTGATCGGGGACTGCGAGACTGCTGCACTGGTCGGGTGCGACGGCTCGATTGACTGGCTCTGTTTCCCGCGGTTCGATTCAGGTGCGTGTTTTGCGGCGCTGCTTGGGACTCCGGAAAACGGGAGATGGCAGCTGGCGCCGGCGGAAGAAGTCGTTGCAGTGCGGCGCCGTTATCGTCCAGGCACGCTTGTGCTCGAGACCGAAATGGAGACGGCACATGGGGTTGTGGCGATTATCGACTGGATGCCGCTGCGCGACGTGACCTCGACTCCCGATGTCATGAGGATCGTTGAGGGGAGGCGAGGCAAGGTCCCGATGCACATGCATCTGACCATACGATTCGACTATGGCTGGGTGGTGCCGTGGGTTCGGCGGACCCGTCTGGGAGACCTGCGGGCGACAGCGGGCCCGGACAGCCTCCTGTTTCATGCCGGGGCGGAATTCCATGGCGAAGGGATGCACACGGTGGCTGACTTCACGGTCTCTGAGGGAGACCGGATCCCGTTCATGCTGACCTGGTTTCCGACTTATTCAGACGAGCCTCCCCGATTTGATCCGGAGGTGAGCCTGCGCGAAACCGAAGCCTGGTGGCGGAAATGGTCGGGAAGATGCTCATACAGCGGTCCCTGGAGGGAAGCTGTGGTACGTTCGTTTGTCATCCTGAAGGCTTTGACCTACAGGCCGACCGGCGGGGTGGTTGCCGCCCCGACTACCTCTCTCCCGGAATTGATAGGCGGAACACGCAACTGGGACTACCGTTACTGCTGGATCAGGGACGCGACCTTCACCTTGTATGCTCTTGTCATGGGAGGGTACATCGACGAGACCTGCGCCTGGCGCGAGTGGCTGGTCAATACTGTCGCGGGGAGGCCCTCGGAATTGCATCTGATGTATGGCCTGGCAGGTGAGCGACGGCTGCCGGAACTCGAGTTGGACTGGCTGGCGGGATATGAGGAATCGAGACCTGTGCGCATCGGGAATGCCGCACATCGGCAGTTCCAGCTCGACGTCTACGGGGAGATGATGGACGCCATGTACGCAGCGGAGCGCTCAGGGCTCCCGCCGAGTGGTGAGGCATGGAGGATAGAGTTGGCCCTGCTCAGGTTTCTCGAAGAAGGCTGGAAAAGGCCCGACCACGGAATTTGGGAAATGCGTGGACCGCGGAGGCATTTCACCCATTCCAAAGTAATGGCCTGGGTTGCGTTTGACCGCGGCATAAAGCTTGTTGAGGAGTTCGGACACGACGGTCCTGTTGACCGGTGGCGTCAAATTCGTGCGGAAATACATGAAGAGGTATGCCGCGAAGGATTCCATCCGGGAATGAACACCTTCGTTCAGTATTACGGCGCCAGGCACACCGATGCCAGCCTCTTGATGCTTCCGGTCGTGGGCTTTCTCCCGGCTGATGACCCAAGAGTGATCGGAACCGTCGAGGCTATCCAGTCGAGACTGACGGAAGACGGGTTTGTGCATCGGTACCTCAATCTCCCGGAACTCGAGGTCCTGCCTCCGGGAGAAGGAGCTTTTCTGCTGTGCACCTTCTGGCTGGCCGATAATCTTGCGCTGCAAGGGCGTCGCGAGGAGGCGCGGGAAATCTTCGAGAAGCTCGTGGGTCTCTGCAATGATGTAGGGCTCCTCTCCGAGGAATACGCTTTCGAGGAGAGGCGGCTGGTGGGGAATTTCCCGCAGGCGTTCTCGCATGTGGGGCTCATCAACACGGCCCGAAACCTGACGAAGGAAGGGGGCCCCGCACAGGAGCGCTTGGGAACACGAACTACAGGTCGCCGGTGAGGGCCGCAAGCCCCAATTCGTCCAGTACCTCTTTTGAAGGTTTCCCTGTCTCGACGTCCCACTTCATCTCAATGAAATAGCCGTCCCTCATGGCCGAGTAATCGTGTCTTGCGGTGGATCGGATCCGCTTGGGAAGTTCGAACTGATCCGGTGTGAGGCCTTCACGGGCGTTGAATGCCTGCCTCAACGTCAGAATTCGTCTTCCGGCCCGCATTGCTTCCTCCCATCCGAAATCCCAGTCGCACGCGCCTGCTATCAACTCCGCTATGGGCGGGGGAGTAGTTGCGACGGTATACAATGAGCAGAGTCCGGAGGCGTTGAGGATCTGATGATATGCGCTTCCGATTGCGTAGCCGGCGAAAGGATTGTCTTTTGGGGGCTTCAGCGCCGGATCTGAGCCGATCGTCGCGCCTTGGGAAAGCATGGCAGTGATCTGGCTGTCCATGTGATGGGCCGGATTGGCATCGGCTATATTGGCGGTTCCGAGAGACGGAGACATTCGCGGGTCGTGCGCCGCGAGGCTCTTCCCGCGGACGGCCATAGCGTATTTCTCGGCCCCCTTCCCGATACGTTCTGCGGCCTTATGTGTCCCGTCGGCCAGTACTGCTCCGAATCCTTCACGCCTGGCGATTTTGTCGACCATGGCTACAATGGCTTCGGCGTTTCCCCATGTGAGTTCGACGCCGTCGGTGTCATCGCGGGTAAGAAGGCCGTTCTCGAAGCACTCCATCGCCATCGCGACAGCTCCGCCGACGCCCATGGTGTCGATGCCGTAGCGGTTGCAAATGTCTGTGGCTTTGATCACTGCTTCCAGGTTGTCGTTCATCAGCAGTCCGCCGAGTGAAGCGATGGTCTGGTATTCCGGGCGGTGCACATGATCCTTGATGGCGAAGGGCCCCTGCTGCTGTTTGATGATGGCGCCGCAGGTGATGGGGCAGGCGTAGCATCCGAAATTACTGACCTTATACTTGTCCATGTTCACGCCGTCGAGATTGGCGAGCGAGGGGAGTTTGTCGAGTCCGGATTCGCGCCAGTTCTTGAGCGGAGCGTCGCCGATTGAGATCAGGAGGCTGATATTGCTGCCGGTGCCGGCTTCGGCAAGCGCCTTGGCGTATTCGCTGCTGTTGAGAATGGCGAGGAACTGCTGCATGGCCTCACCGAATTTCTGCCGGCTGGCAGGTCTTATGCGTGAGGTTTCGCCTCTGACGACGACAGCCTTCAGTCTCTTTGATCCCATGACCGCTCCGACGCCGTTGCGGGCGGCGATGCGTCCTCGCTCGCTGACGACGCCGGACAGGAGTGACAGCTTCTCTCCTGCGGGGCCGATGCAGGCGATCCTGATCTTCGGGTCGCGGTAGAGGCTCAGCAACTGGTCTTGAGTTTCATACGTGTCCTTCCCCCAGACAGAGGTGGCGTCTTTCAGTTCCGCCCTGCCGTTGCGGACGAGGAGGTACACCGGAGTGGGAGAGATGCCGGAGCAAAACACAGCGTCATAGCCGGCGTTCTTGAGTTCGGGGCCGAACGTTCCTCCGGAGTTGGATTCAGCCCAGGTGTCGGTAAGCGGAGATTTGGTCACGAGCATATGGCGCCCGCTCCCCGGCGCCAACGTCCCGGTGAGGCTGCCGGTGACGAAACCGAGAATGTTGTCGGGACCGAGGGCGTCGGTTCCGGCTTTCATCTTCTCGTAGAGGTACCGCACCCCGACACCATTAGCGCCGATGAAATCCCGGTAGACGGTTTCGGGGAGTATTTCCTCTGTAATGCTCCCTGTAGTCAGGTTTACGTGCAGGATTTTTCCTGCGTAACAGCTCGGAATACCCATAACTCACTCTAGCCGATCGTCTTTTGTTTCAGTTGCGGCCGCCGTCTGCGTCCGTCGGCCGCCTCATTGAGGATAACACGATTTAGAAGAGGGTCGGCAGTTTTGAAGTGGGGGCCTGCTGATCAGTTGACGAAACGGACGCTCTTTGTGCCGCAGGCAGGTTCGGGCAGCGCCGATGCGGGTTTGATGCCGGATGGCGGAACGGTTGGCCCGTCCCATGTCAGGAATCCGCCGGCGTCGTAGACGTTGGTGTATCCGGCCTCTCTGAGGTAGGCTGCGGCCTGCCTGGACCGGTTGCCGCCGGCGCAATAGACGATGATGGCGAGGTCTTTCGGTATTCTTCCGATTTCCTGTTGGAACTGGGCGGGCCAGGCAAGGTTGTAGGGTCTGCATGAGTTGCTGCCGATTCCGGCGGTCACTTCCGGGGTCGAACGCACGTCGATGAGGACGAAATCAAA
Source organism: Acidobacteriota bacterium (assembly GCA_012719355.1). Classification (GTDB taxonomy): domain Bacteria; phylum Acidobacteriota; class UBA6911; order UBA6911; family UBA6911; genus UBA6911. Next base: position 289 of record JAAYAM010000017.1, on the reverse strand, counting down.
GGGGGCACTGTTTTCGAGGAAGTCCTGCAGCGTTTGTTGGGTAAAGGGACGGCTTGCCGGTTGTGCGAGTGCTGTGGCCAGAAACAACAGTATTGAAGCGATATTCATGAGTGTCGGCTCTCCTTTCGGCAGGCTATTATTGGTGAAAAGGGAAATTGTGGCAATCGGTTTTGATGCAGCGGCCGCGGTGATGCGCACTTGACTGAAGGGACTGTGACGTGTAGAGTTAGGCGCTTGTGGGGCTGTAGCTCAGCTGGGAGAGTGCCTGACTGGCAGTCAGGAGGTCACG